>JBOGED010000034.1:0-9508 GCA_050743625.1 Egibacteraceae bacterium
ATCGCTCGCGGGCCGCAGCTCGGCGGCGAGCCGCTCCGCCGCGCCGGAGACGTCTTGGCCGAGATCGACGACCTTGCACTCGACCTCGGGCCACTCGCGCGCGAGCGTCTTCACGAACCCGACCACACCGCCGTGGCTCGGTTGGAACGGCACGCCATCGCCGTGGAAGCCGAACGCGCCGTCCAACTGGACCGCGGCCAGCAGGCAGGTCCTCGTCGTGCCACGCCGCAGGTCCGCGCTGGCGGCCTGGGCGAGGTGGAACAGCGCCCTCGTCTCTCGGTCCAGGCGCGCCTGCCACCCGCGGATATCCAGCTCGTCGAAGGGCGGGCCGTCCCGCAACGGCAGCAGGTGGACGAGGCATGCGATCGGCCCTTGCCTGCGGTGGACGGCCTCGACCAGGTCACGGGCGGCCTGGGCGTCGCCGAGCCTCGCCGCGTACCCGTCACTGTCCTGGGCGGGCAGGGGTTGGTCCCGGATCAGCGCGACCTCGATCCCCTGCTCGGACAGCAACGCGGTGAGGTCCCGAGCGACGCCGCGCTCGTCGTCCGTGATGGCGACGATCCCATCGAACCGCAGCGATTGCTCGGTTGCCTCTCGCGGCGCAGGGACCACGGCCGCGGCGAACCGAGGCAGCTCGCCGGTCGGCGTTTCCGGCTTGGCGGCCTCCGGTTCGGCGGCCTCCCGGTTGGCGACCTCTGGCGTGGGGGATTCGTGGACGTTCTCGCCAGGCCCGTCGTGCTGGGTAGCCAGTGCGACGATCGCCTCGACCAATGCGCGCAGGGTCCTCGCCCGCGCGAGGGTCTCCATGGCCTCGCCGCCAAGCGCATCGGGCCCGACCTCCGTCGGTGCGCTCGTCCCGAGCTCCTGTTGGGCGGCACCGAGGATCTCGACCTTCTTGATGGAGTCGATGCCGAGTTCTGCTTCGATGTCGACGTCGAGGTCGAGCATCTCCGGCGGGTAACCGGTCCGCTCCGCAACCACCCTGATCAGCTCTTTTGTCACCCGCTCGGCATCCACAGGCCCGTCCTCGGACAGGGCAGGGGTGGGCTCCACTGAGGGCTCGACGATGGGTTCCACGGCGGGCTCCACGGCCGCCGGGGAGAAGCCGTTGGCGTGGCCGTTCGCGACGCCGTTCCCGGATCCGTTGGCCGAGCCGTTCCTCGCGCCTTGCAGGTAGGTCGTCATGACCTCTTGCTGAGTGTCCAAGAACTTGCTCATGAGCTGCTGGAACGCAAGCACCATGCGAGCGTGGCCATCGGCGGCGGCCGCCTGGGCCGGCAGCGCAGGCACCGGCAGCACCGGCAGCACCGGCAACGCAGGCAACGCAGGCGCGGCCTCCCTATCTCCGTTGGGCGAGGATCCTTGCCGTGGCGTCGTGGGCCGCTTCACTGCGGTCGTCCTCCCGTTCAGTGGCTGGGCGGAGCCTGGGTCGACGAGCCAGGTGGTCTCAGGGAGCGGCGCGGGATCATGGTCCAAGGCGTCGAGCCGTAGCCGCCCCGTCACCCTGCCGTGGTACAGCCGGTCGAGATCCAGGTCGACGCCGTGAGCGTGCAGCTGCGCGAGCGCGTGCTGGAGCGCGGTGATGCCATGACCGGAGCCTTGCGTCCGCAGCGCCAGATGGGGTCGCGTGCCGAGCACCTGGCCGACCAGGCCAGTCAAGACACCGCCGGGGCCGGCTTCCACGAACAGGCGGGCCCCGTCCGCGTACATCTGGTCGATCTGCTCGGCGAAGCGGACCGGCTCCACCAGGTGGTCGGCGAGCAGCCTGGCGATCCGCTCGGGCTCGGCCGGATAGCGGCGCGCTTCGGTGTTCGAATAGACCGGAAGCCGTGGAGGCTGGAGCGTGACGGTGCCGAGCACCCGCGCCAGCCGCTCGCGGGCGGGCGCAACGAGCGGCGAGTGGAATCCGCAGGCCACGGTGAGCGCGGTGGCGCCGATCCCGGCTGCCGTGAGCAGCTCGACCGCCCGCTCGATTCCACGCCGGGTGCCCGAGATCACGGTCTGCCTCGGCGCGTTGAGGTTCGCCACCCACACGTCCTCTGCCGCGCCGAGTACCTCCTGCACCCGGCCCGCGGACTCGGGCACCGCCGCCATCGTGCCGAGGTCGGCCTGGTATCCCCTCCCCCCGGCGACGCCTTCGGCGCCACCCTCACCCGCCGCGGACTCGACGATGCAGCGGCCTCGCGCCTCGGACAGGCGGTACAGGACGTCCTCGGCGATCACGCCGGCGCTGCACAGCGCGACGTACTCGCCGTAGCTGTGCCCCGCGACCAATGCGGGCCGGACGCCTAGCGCGGCGAGCAACCGCGACAACCCCATCCCGGCCGCGCCGAGCGCGGGCTGCGCCCGGTCGGTCGGCTTGAGCGCCTCGACCCGGGCCTGCTGACCCTCGGGGCTGAACCCCGGCGGCGCGAACACATAAGAAGAGAGCGGGCGCTCGAACCGGCCGGCGAGGACGGCGTCGGCGAGCTCGAACGGCCCGCGGACCTCGGGGAAGCTGACGGCGAGGTCACGGAGCATGTCCGGGTGCTGCGAGCCCTGCCCCGGGTACAGGAAGGCGATCTTGCCGGACGCGTCGACAGCGTCCAGGCCCAGTTCCGCAGCTCCTGCTGCGGGCCCCAGTTCCGCAGCTCCTGCTGCGGGCCCGGAGCCAGCCAATGGGGTGGCGGTGAGGTAGGCGCTGGGGTCCCGGAGCTCGGCGCGTGGGCTCGTCAGGGCCTCGCTGACCCTGGCGAGCGTTGACCGCAGGTCCTCCGCGGTCCTCGCGACGATGGCGAGCCGGACCGGCTGGCCCGGCCGGTGCTCTGCCCACACCGCATGAGCCACCTCCCGCAGCGGGGGCTCCTCGCGGGCGCCGCCGAGCGCTCGGCCGAGTGTTTGGAGGCGCTCGCGCAGCTCCTGGAGGGACGCCGCCGACCAACACAGCAGCTCGCTCGGCCAATCCCGCACGGGCGCGGGGGCGGCCCCGGGCAGGTAGTCGTCCCCGGTGTACTCCTCGACGGCAACGTGGAAGTTGGTGCCGCCGAAGCCGAACGCGCTGACGCCCGCGCGCCGTGGCGGCGCTCCCGGCGGCCGCAGCCAAGGACGCGCCTCGGTGTTGAGGTAGAAGGGGCCCTCGCCATTGCTTGCGGCGGGGTTCGGCCGCTCCACGTGCATGGTGGGCGGGAGCACCTTGCGGTCCATCCCCAGCGCCACCTTGATGAGCCCCGCGACGCCGGCGGTGCCCTTGGTATGGCCGATCATGGACTTGACGGACCCGATCGCGCACCCCTGAGCGGGCGCGCCCGCCGCACCGAAGACCCTCGTGAGCGTGGTGAGCTCGGCCCGGTCACCCGCCACCGTCCCGGTGCCGTGCGCCTCGATGAGCCCGACCGTGGCCGGCGAGAAGCCCGCTTCCGCGTACGCCCGCTCGACGGCGAGCGCTTGCCCTTCGGGTCGCGGGGCCGTCAGGCTCTTGTCCCGGCCGTCGCTCGAGCCGCCGATTCCCTTGAGCACGGCATAGATATGGTCGCCATCTCGCTCGGCGTCGGCGAGCCGCTTGAGGACGACGACGCCGAAGCCCTCGCTGATCGCGATGCCGTCGGCGCTGGCGTCGAACGCCCGGCAGCGACCTCGCGGCGACAGTGCGTACGTGCGCGAGAAGCACAGGTAGCCGAACGGCGTCTGCGACGCGTCGGCGCCGCCGACGATCATCATGTCCGCGGTGCCGGCTTCGAGCTCGCGCACCGCGAGGTAGACGGCGGCCAGCGACGACGCGCAGGCGGCGTCGACGGTGTAGTTGACCCCGCCGAGGTCGAACCGGTTGGCCACCCGCCCCGCGGCGACGTTCAGCAGGATCCCGGGGAACGAGTCTGGCGTCCAGGCCGGCAGGCTGTCCAGCAGCTCGTCGCCGATGTCCGCGGGAACCGACGGCAGCGCCGCGCGGAGGCCGTACCGGCTGGCCAGGTCTCCCGCTCCACCGACGCCGAGGATCACCCCCGTGTGCTGGCGCGGGAACGGCCGGTCGAGGTAGCCGGCATCGTCCAGCCCCGCGCGGACCGCCTCGAGGATCAGCATCTGGAGCGGCTCGATCGAGGGCAAGGTGTTTGGGGGCATCCCGTAGCTCACGGGGTCGAAAGGGATCTTGTCGACGAACCCGCCCCACTTCGAGTAGATCTTGTCGGGGGTGAGGGGATCGGCATCGAAATAGTGCCGCCAGTCCCAGCGATCGGGCGGGATCTCCACGATCGCGTCGACCTTGTCCAGGATGTTCTGCCAGTACGCCTCGATGCTCGGCGCCCTGGGCAGCAGGCAGCTCATCCCGACGATCGCGATGGAGGTGCGCCCTCCCACGCGTGCGGCCGGCCGTGGCGGCCGTTCCTCATCGGTGGACCGGTCGAGCAGTGCCGCGCCGCGCACGCTGACGTCGTGGTGCAGCTCGGCGAGCGTCACGACGCCGCCGCGCAGTGCGGCGACCTGGCCGAGCATGTACATGCCTCGGCCGGCCTGCTCGCTGGCGCTCAGCGTGACGAACGGGGGAGCATCAGCATCCTGCCTACGCGCCGGATTTCGGTCGATGCCCTTCGAGGCGATGCGCAGCCGCCCCAGGTTGAGCATCTCGAGCCGTACCCTGACCTCGTCGGCGGGAAGGTCCTCGGCGGACAACCGGCGTTGCTCGGAGCGGAAGACGCCCGCGAACGGCGTGTCCGCGCAGCGTGTGGCGTGTCCCGGCCCGCTGGACAGCAGGACGGTGCCGGTGCAGCGGACCGCCTCGGCCTGGAATCCTGGCGTGATCGCACCCGCGGCGACCGCCTCTTCGGTGAACAGGTACGCCGTGCCCAGCAGGACGCCCACCTTCACCCCCGCCTCGGCCAGCGGGGCCGCCATCGCCGCCACCATCGCGGCCGAGGTCGCGTCGTGGATGCCGCCGGCGAACAGGACGTGGCAGTCCGGGAGGTCACCCGGTGGCACCGAGTCGAGGAGGGTGTCGATCATGGTGTTCCACAGCACGAAGCTCGTACGCGGGCCGACGTGCCCCCCGCACTCGCGTCCCTCGAGCACGAACCTGCGGGCTCCCGCGCCGGCGAAGAGCCGCAACAGGCCAGGTGATGGGACGTGCAGGTAGGTCGGGATCCCCTCCCGCTCCAACGACAGCGCCTGGTCCGGCCGGCCCCCCGCGATCAGCGCGAAGGTGGGTGGGTAGCGCCGCAGGACCTCCATCTGCTCCTCGCGCAGCTCCAACGGGACGAAGCCGAGGATGCCCGCACCCCACGGTCGCTCACCCAACGTCTGCCTGGTATCACGCAGCAGCGCCTCGACCTGAGGCCCACGCATCACGGCGAGGGCGAGGAAGGGCAGGGCCCCGGCGCCGACGACGTCCCGCGCGAACCCCGCCACGTCGCTCACACGGGTCATCGGGCCCTGGACGATCGGGTAACGCGTGCCGTGGGATTGGGCCATCGGCCCGCCCTCGGCGAGCGGCCGCAGCCTGGAGGCCAGCGCGAGATGCTCGCCGACGGCCTCGCGAAGACCCTTCAGCACCCCGCCGACGGTCCGGAAGCGTTTCGCCAGCCCCGCGGCGAAGGCGGCGTCCTGGCCGAGCAGCCACGCGTCGTCCGGTGAGGACCAGCCGACCAGGCCAGCCACACCCTCACGCCACGCCGCCGCTCGCGGTAGCCCGGGATCCTGGGCGGCCAACGTACGCTCCAGCTCGCGCAGCCGCGGCCCCGCCTTCCGGCCGGCCCATTCGTAAAGCCGGTATCCCTCACCAAGCTCGAGCCCGACACAGGACGTCTCGCTGCCGTCCATGCGGGCGATCTCCGCCTTGACGCCCGCGGGCAGCCCGGACTCCCGGGTCAAGGCAAGCTGCGAGTCCAGCACCACCCCGGCCGCGCCGGCCACCGCACACGCCGCCGCCGTATGCTCGCCGATCCCGCCTTGAGCCCACACCGGCAAGCCGATCTGTGATGCGAGTTGCTGGAGCAGGACGAAGGTGGTCGTCTCTCCGACCCGCCCCCCGGCCTCATACCCCTTCGCGATCACCCCGTCGAAGCCCAGCGCCTCCGCCAGTCTCGCCTCGTCCAGGCTTGTCACCTCTAACAGCAGTTGGGCGTCCAGAGCGCGCAGGAGGTCGGCGTGCCGGCTCAGGAGGTCCGGCGCAGCGGGAACGAGGATCGCCATTCCCATGGTGGGTGGCAGGGACGAGATCACCGCGCTCGCCACACCTTCGTCCGCTGGATCTAGCCTGATCCCACACCGGTTATGACCGAACCGCGCGAACGTGGCGATCGCCGCGGTGGCCAGATCCTCGGCGGCGTCACCGCGCAAGAACGAAACGTCCACGACACCGATCGCGCCGGCCCGGCTCGCCGCGATCGCGATCGAGGGGTCGGCAAGGGATGGTAATGTCAAGGCGACGAACTCGAAAGTTGCCACTGGGCCTTCTTCTTTCTCGAGGATCGCGCCCGCGACCTGGACCTTGAGAATTGTGTTCACGCGCGTCAGCGGCGACGCGCCCCGGCGGAGAATCGCTATCGGGTCAAGCGTGTAGATGCCGGCGCCTTCCGGCGTTTCTGCAGGGCTATCGCTAGCCGCCCGTCTGCTCCACGCCCAAGTTCGTTCTTGCGTGAGCTATTGCCACCCGAGCTTCGCAGCTACGAAAGCTTCGCTCACGCAGCCGTAGCGTAACGCGATGTTGGGAGTACTGCAAGTAAACAGTTGAGGCAAACTTGGCAACTGCGTCCGTCGTGATTTTTCACGTTGCGGCACGATACGCCACACGCTTATAACCTAAAGGTCTTACGCAATCAACACCAACAGGTGAAGGGTGATCTTGACGATCGCCCCGCTGTGACGATTTATGAAATTCTAAAAGGGCGCCCCGTAAGGAGCGCCCTGTAAGACTTGTGGGACCTCGCGGTCAGCGCTGCTCGGCCAACGCCAACACGTCGGGGAGGTCGAACGCGAGGTCGGCGAGGTGCCCGGAGCAGCACCGGTGCGCCGCGAGGTGACCCGGCAACGTACGCTCGATCGCCTCGCGCAGGGCGCGCACCCGCGCCGTGGCGTCGAGCGAGATCAACGCGACGGGATCCACGTCCGCCAGGGCCGCGGCTACGGCCTTGCGGCAACACCCGAAGACGGGGGTGTCGTCACGCCACGGGCCCTCGAACTGCTTCAGGAGGGCATCAGCGGCAGGTGTCTGCTGCGTCATCGGTCGCTCCCGTCCGTCGTCCGTCTCGGCGTATTCGGCTCAGCGCTCGGCTTGGCCTCTAGCCGCTACCTTACCCATGGTGATCGCTGACGCAACTGGTCGGATCCCGGTTTAACAGGTCGGAAACCTCTTATGGCCAGGGTTGCACACGCATACGTGAGAATGCGCAGGATAAAGGCCGCAGGATGCGCGGGGAGCTGTCACCGTGGGGGTATGACCGTCAATGTCGATGATGGTAAGCGTCCACTTCAGACGGCCGCTCCTTCCACGCCGTATCACCGGCTTGCCCGCACCCCGCTGCACCGCTGGTGGCGTCCGCTGGTCGGTACGGTAGTGATAGCCGGTTTTAGCCTGTTTCTTCAGATTGCGCCCTTCCTCTTCGCCGGTCAGTTGCTTCTGGAGAACCCGACGGCACTGACCGCGGTAGGGCTGCTCGCAATCGCCGGGGCGCTACCCGCGACGCTGCTCGTCACGCGGTGGGTACAGTGGCGCCCGGCCAGCACCCTATCCTCGGTCCAGGGGCGCCTCCGCCGCCGCTGGCTCACGTGGTGTGCCGGTGCCGCGGTGCTCTACCTCATCCCGCTGTCCGCCGTCATGTTCGCCATGCCCGCGGAGTTCTCGGGCGCCGGGGAGGAGCTCACCTGGGTGGGATGGCAGCGCTTCGCGGTGCCCGCCTTGATCGTGCTCCTGCTCGCCCCGCTGCAAGCGACCGCCGAGGAGTACGTGTTCCGGGGATGGCTCCTCCAGGGGATCGGCACGTACCTCCGAAGCCCATGGCCGGCCGTCGCCGGCAGCTCCGTCTTGTTTGCCCTCCTCCACGGCGGTTCTGCCTGGGCGTTTGTGTATTATGCGCTGTTTGGTGCGGTCTTAGCCGCGCTGACCGTGCGGACTGGCGGCCTGGAGGCCGGTATCGCCTTGCACGTGGTGAACAACACCGTGTTGTTCCTCGCGGTGGCCGCGACGACTGGTCTGGACCTGTCGGGCGTCTTGACGGCCCGGGCCGCCGTCCCCTGGCAGTTCCCGCTGCTGATGGCGGTCCCGCTGTCCACATATGGCGCCCTCGTGTGGTGGCTCGCCAAGCGGCTGCCCGTGACCGCGGTCAGCGGCGCGCCATGACCATCCCGCACGGCGCCTGGCGATGTAGGGAATATCCCCTACTCGCCAGGCGCCGTGGCGTGGGGCACTCTGGGAGCAGCATCGGCTGGGACAACGGTGGGGGAGGACGAGCCTTCGATGGACGATGGAGCCCTTTTCATACGCGATCTGCCGCAAAGCCTCACGGGCGTCGTGGTGTTCTCCGATCCGCCGCTCACGACGCTGGCGTGCGGCGAAGAGGGAGACGTGACGACGCTGGCGCTGGGCGAGGAGGGCTGCTGAGGCCGGGAATCATCGGGGCGCCGGAGGATCCTCAGGTCAGCCGGGTTGCTCGCGGCCTGCGGGAACGCGGTGCGGACCCGGCGCTCCTCGACCTCTCGCGGTTTCCCGACCATGACCAGTTGACGTTGCTCGACGGGGTACCGTCGGCGGCGGGTCTCGACCTGTGCGCGGTCTCGCGTTGGTACGTCCGTTCGTTCCCGCTCCCGCTGCCGTTCTTTCCGGTGGACGGGTCGGACCGGGCGTATGCGGCGGGGCGGGAGCAACGGTCGTTCCTGTCGAGCTTCGTGGGAGCGCTCGAGCGGGCGGGGGCCACCTTCTTCAACCCGCCCGCCCTGCTCGGGCAGCATTTCTTGAAGCTCGAGCAGCTCCAGATGCTGCGGAGCGCGTCTGTCCCGATCCCGCGAACCCTCGCGACGAACGATCCTGAGGCGGTCGCGGAGTTCGCTCGCAACGTCGGCGGGCACGTGGTCTACAAGCCGCTCGCCGGGGGCGCGTTGTGCCGGCGCCTCGAACCCGACGACCTCGGCTCGCAACGCCTTGCCCTGCTGAGCAACGCTCCCGTGCTGTTCCAGGAGGAGGTCCCGGGACAGAACCTGCGCGTGTACGTCGTGGCCGGCGAGGTCGTCGCCTCCTACGAGATCTCCTCGGACCAGCTCGACTACCGCGGAGCCGAGACCGCCGTCCATCCGATCTCGTTGAGCGACGGAGAGCGGGACGCCTGCCGCCAGGCCGCGACGGCGTGCGGGATGGCGTTCACGGGTATCGACGTCCGCCGTCGCCCGGACGGCGGCTTCGCCGTGCTGGAGTGCAACCCCTCACCGATGTTCGCGGGGATCGAGCAACGCACCGGCACCACCGCGATCGCCACCGCCCTCGCCGACCTCCTGACGGGGTAGCCGCCCCGCGTGGCGTCAGGCCATGTTGTGTGCTGGATCCCGGCGG
>JBOGED010000035.1:0-9211 GCA_050743625.1 Egibacteraceae bacterium
AAGGTCAACCTGTGGGACCTGCAGCCGAAGTTCGGTCTGCGGCCCAACGGCGGCGCACCCCTCGACCCGCCCAAAGGGGTCCCCGCGATCCGCCGGGCGATCCTCCTGACGCATTCGCCTGACCGGCAGCCACCGACGAGTTCGCGCCTTCACGCAGACGTGGAGCAGGCGAAGCGTCTTCGTCAGGCCGGTCGCCTAAAGGCGTTGGCGGTCGTCCTTCCAGAGCTGCTCATCAATAGCCGAGTTGGCGTAGCTGAGGAAGTGCAGGGTGCGTGGTGGTGCTTGGCTGCCAGTCAGCAGACCGCGTCCAGTCTTGTCCGCACCCTCGGTGAGCCGGAATTGGCGACAATGGCTGCCGACCGCTCGATCGCCGCCGCGGAGCGGTCGGGGGACGCGCTGCTCGCGACTCAGTCGAGACGCGCCTTGGCCAACGGGATCATGCGCATGGGGTGGTTCGATGAGGCGGGAGCGGTGTGCTCGGACGCCGCTGACGCGATCGCCCCTACGGACGAGACCTCGCCCGAGGGGTGGTCCGTGTGGGGCTCGTTGCAGCTTACGGCCGCGGTCAGCGCCGCCCGAGCCAAGGATCCGGTGGAGGCACGACGGTTGCTGCGTGCGGCTCGAACCGCGGCTGAGCGGGTCGGCTCTGGGCGGAACGATTACTGGGAGGCGTTCGGCCCGGCCAACGTCGGCGCGATCGAGGTCGCCGTCGCGCTGGAGGTGAGCGACCCCGTAGAGGCGCTGCGGGCCGCCCGAACGGTCGAGATCGAAAAGTTGCCCAGTGCGGAGCGGCGCGCTCGTTTCTGCTTATCCGTTGCGCAAGCGCATGGGTTACGTCGAGACGACGCGGCCACTGTCTTGTGGTTGCTGGAGGCTGAAACCCAGGCTGTGGAAGTGGTTCGACACAGCGGGTTGGCGCACGGGTTGGTGCGGGCGTGCCTGAAACGGGAGCCGCTGACACCCAAGCTGCGCGATCTCGCGGAGCGCCTTGGCATCACCGACTGATACAACAAGTATCAGGTCCACGCGGTACGCCTGCCCCGAAGACCCTGGGCCTTAGGTTCACCGGTATGACCGATGAGCGGGAACACCGGCCACATCCACAGTCGTCGCGGGTAGCAGAGCCGATCCACCAGACCGACCCGAAAACCCCAATTGTGAGCGGCCCCGCATGGGTGCTCTATGAGGTGTTGGGCTCGCGGCGGGCAGGCCAGTGAGCGCGCAGCCGCAGGTTTCGGAGGCTCGGTGGGTGGCCGTGATCCGCGTCGGCGAGGTGTTATGGGCGGTGGGCCCGCTGCCGGCTCACAACGCGGCGTTGGCGATGGCCGCGCTGACCGAGGGCTGGCCGGACACCGAGCGGATCGGCGTTGCCGAGATTGTCGCACCTGGCGAGGCACACGACTGGCTGTCACATGCCAGGCGTGAGCGCGGCGGCGGGCAGGGCGTATTGCGTCCGCTGGCCAGACACGGGGAGCAGGCGCCGTGACGGGTCCTGGGTGGGTGGAGCCTTTGCCGCCGCAGCCGCATCGCAACTCGTACCGGGTCGTGGCTTCCCGCGAGATCGCGTTCGCTGCCATCGCGCAGCCCCCTGAGCCGGAGCCGACCCTGGAGGTCACTTGCACCCGATGCCAGCGGCAACTGCCCGCCTGGCGGTACCACAGGGTCCTCGGTCACCGATCGACAGATCCCGTCGAGCCGGCGCAGCCGTGCAAAGACTGCCGCGCCGCCAAGGTCGCGGCTTCCCTCGTCACCGTCGCGCTGAAGATCTGCGAGCGTGCACGGCTGGGGTCGGCGGTGATGCTCCTCGCCGACACCCTCGACGTCCTCAACGACCCCGACGAGGTCTCCCAGAACGACCCCGACGAGGTGTCCAAGGCCGGCCGTGACTCCCCTTCTCCTCCCCAGAGGGACCGGCCGAAGGGCGGCCATGGCGGGTAGCCGCTGTTCAATCCCCTGGGTTGATGGGGTGAGGTTTGTGACGGTTGACGATCGAGACGGGGAACACGACGAAGCTGACGTTTCAATCCCCTGATTGGCGGGGTGAGGGTTGTGACAAACCCGACCGCGGCGCGTCAGGCAAACGCATCGACGTTTCAATCCCCTGATTGGCGGGGTGAGGGTTGTGACCTTGCCTATCTCCGTGACCTGCCCGAGAGCGGGGAGTGTTTCAATCCCCTGATTGGCGGGGTGAGGGTTGTGACCCGAGTCGATTCGAGCGGCGCCGTGGTGGGACGTCTGTTTCAATCCCCTGATTGGCGGGGTGAGGGTTGTGACCCACGGTCTGTCCTCAGCGCGGCTCGGTCGGATGATAGTTTCAATCCCCTGATTGGCGGGGTGAGGGTTGTGACAGCGAGACCACCGCGCCCGCCTCCGGCCGGCTCACCATGTTTCAATCCCCTGATTGGCGGGGTGAGGGTTGTGACAGATCCTCGCGGCCACCGGGAAACCGATGGCGTTGCAGTTTCAATCCCCTGATTGGCGGGGTGAGGGTTGTGACGCGGACACACCCCCCACCGGCGCGGCGGCGAGGTTGTGTTTCAATCCCCTGAGTGGCGGGGTGAGGGTTGTGACCCCCAACGGCGACCCGGCCGGCATCCGCACCCTGTGGTTTCAATCCCCTGATTGGCGGGGTGAGGGTTGTGACGGTGACACGGAGCGCGGGGAGGACCGTCCGCAGGTCGGTTTCAATCCCCTGATTGGCGGGGTGAGGGTTGTGACGGCCCCGGACGACAGGGCAGCGACATGACCGACGAGCAGGTTTCAATCCCCTGATTGGCGGGGTGAGGGTTGTGACTCGGGCGGCCATATCCGCGCTGCCCGGCGTCAGCCGGTCGTTTCAATCCCCTGATTGGCGGGGTGAGGGTTGTGACATCTTCCAGCTATGGCGTGGAGGTGCTGTGGTCCAACCGTGTTTCAATCCCCTGATTGGCGGGGTGAGGGTTGTGACCGACCCTGGGGAGGTGCGGTAGCAGCATAGCATGGCTGGTCAGAGGGGTGGGGGCGGTGGCCGGGACGGGGGTGTGGGGGCGGGGGATGTCGCAAACCGAAAACTGCGCGGGGAGGGCGGGGGTTTGCGACACCGGGGTCGGTGTGGAGTTGTCAAGGGGCGGTGGGCTGGGGGGAGCCTGGGAACAGGATTGTAGAGGAGCGGGAGGGGGCGATCGGGGTGGGGCGGGAAGGCTGGGGCTGTAGGGGTGGGATGGCGTGAAGGGCGGTGGGGGCGACCTGGCAGTCGGCGAGGTAGGGGCAGGTCGGGGGGTGGATCGCTGCCAGGCCGGGGTCGGACTCGTGATAGATCATGGCGGCGCGCTCGTCGCGGGTCTCGACGAAGCGTTGGCGAAGGTCGGCGTCGACCAGATGGTAATCGCGGTCGACGAGCACGGTGTCCCGCTCGAAGGTCACGCCGATCACGCAGGCGAGGTTGACCGGCACCTCATGCGTCGCCTCGTAGGCCAGGGCGTACCCGGTCGTGCTGAGGCGATGGAAGTCCCGCAACGCGCCGAACTTCAGCTCCAGAATCGTGGGCCACGGCCCGGCGATAGCGTCAGCGGCCAGGTGACGGCTCAAGCCAAGGACCGAGCCGTCCAGGTGCATATCGAAGCTGGCGGGGATCAACCGGGCGACCAGAGCGTCGACTCCGATGCGCGGCTGGCGGCTCATGATGAGGGCCGCCTCAGCGACCAGGCAATCCTCGATATAGACAGCCAGCTGCTGGTCCGGGGACGCGTCCGCGGCCTCAGACCGCAACCCACGCAACGCCTCGGGCGAAGAGCCGTCGACCAACGCATACAGGCGGCGCTTGGCCGAGACCATGAGCTCGGTCACAAGCCGGTGCAGCCGCGCCCCGGTCCTCATCGGCTCGGTCGACTGAGGGCGGGTGTGCAGCACGCGACGCAGGTACAGGTCGCGCGCCGTCGCGCAATAGGCGCCGGCCACCTCGGACACCCCGAGGCGCACGGGATAGGCCGGCTCCAAAGGAGCGTGGGTCCACGACCAGCCTCGCAGGTCTTCGGGCACGTCCAACCGCCTCGCCTGAGGCAGCAGACCGCGGTGGAGGAGCCGGTGGTCCTCGGTTGTCAAGAAGTACATGGGATCACCACACGTCGGGGCAGAGCTCGCGGAACTCGCAGGATCGGCAGCGGGCCCGCACGGGCGTCGGAGGCGGGTAGTCATCGTCGGCGAGCATGGCCCGGATCTGGTGAAGCGCGTCCAGGCCGGCCGCGCGCTCGGCGCCGCCGACCGGCAGCTCGAACGTCGACCGGGTCGGCAGGTTACGCACGAACGACCGGCGCACCGGTGGTAGTCCGGTCTCGTCGAGCATCAGCGAGTACGCGGTCAGCTGCATCAGCGCGCCCGGCCCCGGCTCGTACGACGACACCTTGAACTCGACCGGCACCGTCTCGTCGTCGCTGTGCAGCACCAGGTCAGGGATGCCGGTCAGCGCAAGTCGATCGGAGGCCAGACGAGGGCGGAACTCGCGGCGCGCGTGGTCCAATCCGAAGAACCGCACCGCGCGGCGGCGCTCACGCGGCGTGTCCGAGGCGTGCCACTCCCGGCCCTGGCGCATCTTCGCCGTGACGGGGCGGAAGCCCGGCAACGCGTGGGCGTAGTAGACGATCCGGCGGCAGTACACCCATTGCCGCAGATCGCTGGCTCGCAAGGGGATCAACGCCATGGCCGGTAGCCTCCCGCGGAGATCTCGCGAGCCAGGCACAGGTCCCGCTCGCAGACCGGGAACCAGCGCACGTTCCCGGGGTTGGCGCCCAGGATTCGGCGGGCGCGCAGCTCGAGCTCGGTCCGGCGGCTGTACGGCAAGTAGCCGACGAACGTCGAGTACTGGACGCGAACGAGGCCGAGGTCCTTGCAGGCATTCGCGATCTTCTGACGCAGCCGGTCGTTCGGGATGTCGTAGACGACGACGGTGACCACGGCTCACCACCTGCTCGCGAAAGATTGGTACGAGCGATCGCCCCGCACGTGGGTCACGACCGCGCGCGCCTGGAGGCGGACGATGGTCCGCAAGGTGAAGCGCTTGCGGCCGTAGCGCTCGCGGGCCTCGAGCCGCTCGAGGACACGTTCGGCCACCAGCCGGCGGGTCGCGTGGTCGAGCAGCCCCTCGCTCATCTCCAACGGCTGCCCGAGGTTGACCAGGGCGATGATGGCGCGATCGACGACGGCGGGCCGGAACTCCTCCATGAGGTCGAAGACCAACGACGGCCGGCCGGGGCGGTCGACGTGGAGGAACCCGCCGAAGGGGTCGAGCCCGGCCATCGTGACGGCGGTCCACACCTGGCTCTGAAGGATCCCGTACCCATAGTTGAGCGCCGCGTTCACGGGGTCGGACGTGCCGCGATGCTCCCGGCCGGGGAACTCCACGGGGAGCGCCTTCGCCACTGCGTCCCAGTAGATGGCGCCGGCCCGACCCTCGAGGTTCATCACGGTGGCCCTGATCTCGTCCGGCGGAGCGGGCCGCACCGCGCGGACCTCAGCGCGCAGCGCGCCGATGGCCTCGGCCGCTCCCCATAGCTCGGAGTGCAGCCGCGCCGCCGAGACGCGCCGGTACTTGGCGACGTACTTCAGCAACGTCGCCTGGTTGGCGAGCTTGCCGGCGGCGATCGCGACCACCAGGCCCCCGCCGGCGCTCGTGTCGTAGGCGCGCATCTGGGCGCGGCGCGTGGCCGCGGTGCCGACCAGGTGCGGGGACGACATGATCGCGTAGGGCGTGCCGGTGCCGTCCAACAGGCTGACCGGGATGCCGTGCTCCGCGCACGCCCGCAAGGCCTCGCTGGTCAACGAGGCGCCGCGCGTCGACACCACGACCTGCTCGACCCGGAAGACCGGTAGCTCCTGGGCGACCGCTCCCTTGACCCGGACGACGAGCCGGTCCCCACGACGTACGAGCGCGCTGCCGTGCTCGGACACCACCAAGGTGAACCTGGCGTCGCTGAGCGCCTGCTCGGGAAGTCCCGCGACGGTCTCCATGTGCTCCACCTCCTCGACACGCACGGTAGCGAGGGGGTGTGACAAATTACATAAACGTAAGACCGGTTTTTTCGTCGTACAGAGCGTCGACGACGACCGCCCCGGCCCGGACCTCCACGCCCATCAACAACCGCCGTTGCCACTCGTCCACGCCACCAGCACGTGTGCGGTTGTGGGCGTCTACGTCCACAACCGCACACGGCCAGCGCAAGACACGCGAGCACCCGAGCGAGGTACACGTCCCGGGCGGGCTGGACGCCGCAACCGCACGACCTGCCAAACGACCATGCCAACGCCTAAGTGGACTCCTTCCGGCGTCGTATAGAGCGTGAACTGGGTGATCGCGAGGACGCTTCCCCCGACCTCGGTGACCGAGCGGTTCATCAGCCCGTCATCGTCGGCGAAGATCCGCAACGCGCACGTCTTTCCCCGCCAGCCACAGGGCGTCCTGCCCGGTGGAGCGAAGCCCAACACCAACCAGCGCGACGAGCCCGACCCCGATCTCACCCACCACCTCGCCATCCACACGGACAGCAGCCTGGGTCACACACTGGAGCACGACCTGCATAGGCAAGACCCTACCGGGGCCCACACGCCTTTCTCCGCGCCACGTGGTCCTTCTCGGACCCGTTACCTCACGCGCTCCCAGGTGAATTCGACTCCCGATCCTGGCCATAGGACCGAGTTTTCCGGGACACAGATGACAAGCGCATGGTTGTCATCCTCAGCCACAGGCAAGAAACGCTCGACCAACCTAGTCTCGTCCGCAGAGAGAATCTCACCGGCCGGCGAGACACCGGCAAGCGCAAGGAACGCTTCCACCTTTCCGACCCTGCGGTCCCTGAGGGCGATCATGAACTCGGTCCTCCCAAAGGCGAACCCGCTGATCTTGATCGGAAACCGCCTGGTGGATCCCGAGATCACGTAAGTGTTCTTCATGAGCACGCTCGGTCGAGCGTTCGGAACGCTGACTGGTTGGAACTCGATCCGCACAAGATCGGCTTCTTCTACTACGACGCTGCCGTCGCGATCGACCCCATCAATGGAGATTATTGAGCAGAGATACTTCTTTGAGGCCTCCCAGCGATCACTTGGCATATCTACCAGCTCGACCGACGCGTTCGTGCCGTCAGCGAATTGTCGCGCCATCTGTGCGTCGGTTCGGCAGAACGCCGTGAAATGATCCGCCGAAAATATAGTCGGATCTCGCCGAGCGCTGTAGTGCGCAGTAACCGAGTAGTAATCGTGCTTCGCGTGATAGGTGAGAATCGCTTGATAACGAAAGTCGTGGCGGACGCGAACCGCGGCGGCGCTTCCTAAATCGCGAAGCCGGTCCGCGAGGCGAGCCAGGCCGGCCTCTGCTTCGTTCGCCGACGATCGCGGCGAGTGCTGCTCAAGCGCGTCGAGCAAGTCCTTGTAGAGCAGAGTCTCTACACGGCGTCGCAGGTTGTCGACGGATTCATCAAGCGCCTCGGCCGCGTTGTTCCAGCGGTGCCTGAGCTTGAGGCTTTGAAACTCGCGCTCCAAGCTGCCGGAGGGCGTCGGTTCCGCCGATGCGGCGAAGATGCTCGGCTCCGGTCGTCAGCCAGCAGCGAAGATCCTCCAAAGTGGGCGCACCGGGAGCAAGGGGGCTGGCGCAACGCTCGCGGTAAAACTCGCGGAGGACCTCGACCTCATGGGGAGCGACCCGGTCAAAGCCGGCGTGCCTGATCGCCCGAAGCGCTTTCAGCAACTCCGGACGATCACGCGCCTGCGGTGCCTGTCCCACTCCGGCCGAGTCTGTCCCACGCGAGGCATGTCTTCGCCCAACCACGATCTTTATGGTCGCGATCATGACAGGATCGCGACCACCCGTGACCGCCAGCCTAGCCACGCCGCTAATGACGGACGCGGTCGACACGGTCGAGCTGCCAACTGGCTCTGGCTACACTCTCTGGAATTCCGTCGCGGTTCGAGGCGCGAGCGTTGTCGGCCGAGCGACATTCCAGGGCACGCGGATCTGCGTGCGCGTTCTCGACCGAACTGACGTGCTGTTCTCCACCGACGTCGGGATGACGCTCGTTCGGGCCATCGAGGAAGGTGAGATTGCCTTCCGTTCCGCAAGAGTTCTCGACATCGGCTGCGGTGCCGGCATCCACACGATCACCGCCCTTGTTGCGGGAGCGTCCCACGTCACCGCAATCGACGTGCACCCTCCCGCCGTCGCGGCAACCGCATGGAACGTGCTAGCGAACGAACTGCCCCTCGACCGTGTCAAGCTGCAAGCGGTCCCGCTCTCCGACTTCGAGGGACAGGCAAGGTTCGACATCGTCATGTGCAACCCACCGCACTTTCCGTCCGACACGTCATACGACAAGGGGCGGGGCGTCGACGTTGCCGCACTTGGGGGGCGACCGGACGGGCGCTGTACGACCAGCTACTGCCCGCCGCGGACCGTTTGCTCGTAGATAACGGGACGTTGCTCATTTCTCATTCTTCCCTTACCGATATCGTAGCAACTAGGCGCCAGTTCACTGAGTCAGGATACCGTGTGGCAACCATACTCCGGCACTCGATGGACCTGAACCTTCTGACCTATGCCGACAAGTGGGATGTCCTGTGGAACAGCATGCTGCAATTGCGCGCCGAAGGTCGAGCCCATTTCACGGATAAGCGCTTTTTCGTAGACGCATTGGCGATCACACGTTCCGTTCGAGGAGATAGATGGTGATGTCGTTTCGCGAGGGAGCCGTTGAGTTCGGGCGCTTCCGTACTTGGTATCGGCGTATCGGCAATGCCAAGGGTGGGGCGCCGCTTCTGGTCTTGCATGGTGGTCCTGGCTTCCCACATGACTATTTGACGGTACTTGACCGCCTAGCGGACCAACGCGAGGTGATTTTCTACGACCAGCTCGGCTGCGGCCGGTCGGCCACTCAACACCCGCCCGGCGAATGGTCTATCGCCTTGTTCGTGGAAGAGCTGGCAAACCTTCGCTTGCGGCTCGGTGTCGAGCGGGCTCACCTCTTTGGCCATTCCTGGGGCGGCTGGCTGGCCATGGAGTATGCACTTAGGAAGTCCGGGAAGCTCACGAGCCTTGTCCTTGCGAGCGCCCCTGCCAGTGTCCCTCAGTTCATCGCCGGAATAGGTGACCTTATCGCGGGGTTATCGCGACGGAGCCGGCGTGTTCTCAACAGGCACCGCGCGGGTGAGACGGTCGACGAGAAGAAGTTCCAAACGGCCTACAACGAGT
>JBOGED010000036.1:0-8867 GCA_050743625.1 Egibacteraceae bacterium
ATATGATGACCCGGCCGACACACCCCGGCACTGGGGCGGCGCAGTGCCTGCCACAACCCGCCCTTAACTATGTAAAACGGACAAGTTAATCGTGCCCAGGCCCTAAGTCGGAGTTCCGGGGGGGGGACGCACCCGCCTTCGTCGCTGGATGCGCAGGGCCTTGGTAGAGAAGCGTTGACAGCGCACCGATAGCCTGGGGGTATGGCACGCCAATGTCCCCGCTGTGAGCTGCGATTTCTCACCGATGTCGAGGTGAGGGATCATCTCATCGTCGACCACAAGATGGAGCCGGAGCAGCTCGCGCAGCCGTACCTCCGTCCCGGCCGTGCCGGGCCGCGCTCAGCGCGTAAGGCGCCGCGCGGTGACCCCGCCCAGGATGCTCGCCGCAACCGCTGACGCGACGCAAGGCCATCTCAGCGCCGGGCGCAGCCACCTGGCGGTGGCCAGCGAGCCGGCGTCGAGCGCGTCGGCGAGCATCCCGCCTTCGGCCCACCCGCGCAACGCGTGAGGGCCGCGCTTGGCGGCGAGCAACCCGCCTACACCGAGTGCCAGCCCCCGGCCTCCCGCCATGCGGAGCGCCGCAACCGCCTGGTTGGCTGGCTCCTGGCCAGGCGTCGCCATGCGCATCAGCGCACGAGGCCAGAGCGCCTCGGCGATCCCGAGCAATACACGGATTGTGGCGATGCCCTTCGCGATCGTCTCCGGATCGATCGTTGTTGCCCCGGTGCTCATCGTGCGCCTCGATTCTTTGCGTGTTCTTGACGGAACGGGTGAGTTCGTCCGGAGACCCTAATCGCTAGAGTGGCCTGCGTGGACACGGAAACCTCGCTTCCCACCTGTTACCGCCATCCCGATCGGGAGACCAGGCTCTCCTGCTCGTCGTGCGGAAGGCCGACGTGCGTCGACTGCGTCAAGTCCGCCGCAGTAGGTCAAAAGTGCCTCGACTGCTCGGCCCCCGAAGGCCGCTCGAAGGTGATTCACGCCCGCGAGCTGCGGCCAACCAGCGGGTCTCCGGTGACGATCGCCATCCTTGCCGTCTGCGCGCTGGCATACGTCGCCGGAAGCTTCCTGGGGTTGCGCGGGGAGCTGTTGACCATCGGGGCGCAGATCAACGCCGCGGTCGCCGAAGGTCAGTGGTACCGGCTGGTCAGCTCGGCGTTCTTGCATGGAGGGCTGGCCCACATCTTCTTCAACATGTGGGCGCTCTACGTGTTCGGGCCGCCACTGGAGCGCCGTGTGGGGAGCTGGGCGTTCGCGGCGCTTTACCTTAGCTGTGCGATTGCGGGTGGCGCCGCCTTCTACTTGCTCGGCTCGATCCAAGGCTCGGCGGTAGGCGCGTCTGGCGCGATCTTCGGGCTGTTCGGGGCATGGCTGGCCGAATCCTTCCGCAACCGGCGGACGCTCGCGGGGCGCGCGAACCTGAACCAGCTCCTGATCCTGCTCGCCATCAACGGCGCGCTCCCCTTGGTGTTTCCCGGCATCGCGTGGCAGGCGCACGTCGGCGGGCTGATCGCCGGCTTCGGGATCTCCATGGCGTGGGGAGTGGTCGGCGAAGGACGTGCGAGCGGCAAGGCGCGGACGCTCGTCGCCGCCGCCGTCGGCCTGATCGCCGTGGGTCTCGTCATCCTGTAAGGGGCTCACATGAGCACTGACACGGTCCGCCAGAGCGTCGTCGTCACCGCCGATCCCTGCCGGATCATGGGCGTGATCGCCGACCTGGAGGCGTACCCCGAGTGGCAGCCCGGGATCGAGGAGGTCACCCTCCTCGGGACCGATGACGATGGGCGGGCGGAGAAAGCCCGCTTCGCGGTGAACGTGAAAGGCTTCTCCGCGGCGTTCACGCTGGCGTACGAGTACACCGCGACACAGATGCGGTGGCGACTGATCGAAAGTGACCTGTTCGCGCGCAACGACGGCGCGTACCTGTTGACCGATCGGGGCGACGGGACGACTGAGGTCACCTACGAGCTGGAGGTCGAGACCACGGTCTCCCTCCCGGGGTTCTTGCGGAAACAGATTGCGAACCGGGTCGTTGAAGGGGCGCTTGGAGGCCTGAAAGGTCGGGTAGAGGGGTAGAGCATCGAGCTCGGGGGAGAGCGGATGCCCCTTCTCCGTCGGGCGGAGTCGGCGCAGAATGTTCCCGAGAGGAAGGAGTCAGGCGTGGACGTGACTCGGACCGACATCCGCACGCTGGTCGACCGCCCTACCACCGACGTACCGGTCACCAGCGTCTACCTCAACACCGATGGCGCGCAGTTCCCCAAACCGAGCGACTACGAGGCGCGTCTCGACGCACTGCTGCGTGACGCGCGACGGCAGGCTGAGCGTCTCGGCTCCAGCTGGCTGCAAGCCGTCAAGGCGGACACCAAAGCGATTCGCCAGTGGGTCCGGACGGACTTCCAGCGTGGCGATGTCCGCGGGATCGGCCTGTTCGCGTCAGCGGGAGAGATCTTCGAGACTGTGCAGGTCGGCATCCCGGTCCGCAACGTCGCCCGCGTCAACGACACCCCGTACGTCGTCCCGCTGGAGGCGTTGCTCAGCCGCCACAACAGCATCGGGCTCGTACTGATCGAGCGGGATAAGGCGCGGATCTTCAGATACCGGCTCGGCCGGGCGGAAGAGTGGTTCGACCTCGAGTCCGACGTCCATCGCCAACACGAGCGCGGCGCCTGGTCACAAGCGCGTTTCCAGCGCAGCATCGAACATGAGGTGGCCCAGCACTTCAAGGAGGCCGCCGAGATCCTGCGGAAGGCGCATGAGGAGGACCCCTTCGACGTGCTCGTCCTCGCCGGCGCCCAGCCGGAGACGACGGAGTTCTCGCGCCACCTCCACCCCTACCTGCAAAAGGTGCTCCATTCCGAGCCGGTGAGCTTGCCTTCGACCCCAGGCGCGGACGAGCTGAAGGCGCGGTTCAAGGAGGTGGAGCAACACCGCGTCAGCGGTCGCCGCGCTGAGCGGCTCGCCCGCCTGGCAGCCGCGCAGGGCCAAGCCGAGAAGGCGGCCCGGGGAGTGCGGCATGTCCTGGAGGCGGTCAACTCGGGCCGGGTGGAGGTGCTGTTCGTGGTCGAGGGAGCGGGCGTGCCGGGATTTCGTAGCGCGACGGGAGCGCTCACGCTGCGAGCGGACGAGGCCGAGGCCTACGGTGGTCCCGTCGAGCGCGTGGCGGACGTCAGCGACGAGATCATCGAGGCCGCCGTCCGGTCCGGCGCCGAGATCGAGCTGTTCCGGGACGGGGTGCGCTTGGACGGCCATCCGGTCGCGGCCCTCCTGAGGTTCTAGCGCCTGTCGGGATGCGCCAGGCGCTCGCGATCGGCATCGACGTCGGTGGGACCAAGCTCGCGGCGGGGTTGGTGGCCTCCGACGGTGAGGTCCTGCACTGTACCCGTCGGGCCACGCCCGGCGAGCCCACCTCGATACTCGCGGCGATCGTCGACGTGGTCGGTGAGATCGAGCGCCACTACGACATCACCGGGCTACCCGTGGGGCTCGGGATCGCGGCGATCGTCGACGGCAAGGGGATTGCCCGCTGGGCGCCCAACTTGCCCCTCGAGGACGAGCCTGTCCGCGACCGGTTGAGCACGCGACTCGCGCGCGAGGTGTTCGTCGACAACGACGCGAGTGTCGCCACTTGGGCGGAGTACCGGGTCGGGGCTGGCTGGGGCGCGAGGGGGAGCATGGTGATGCTCACGCTCGGCACTGGCGTGGGCGGTGGCCTGGTGATCGACGGCCAGCTGCGACGTGGGTCTTCAGGGTTCGCCGGAGAGTTCGGCCACATGATCGTCGCCGAGGGCGGTCCATGGTGCCCATGCGGCAACCATGGTTGCCTCGAGGCGCTCGCGAGTGGGAACGCCATCGGGCGTGTCGCCGAGGAGGCGCTGGCTGCTGGCGCGGTGCCCGCCTCGTCCATCCTGCACGAGGTCCGTCCCGCGACAGGCAAGACCGTGACCGTCGCCGCGCACGCGGGCGACGAGTTCGCCCTCCAGGTGCTCGCCCAATGCGGCTTCTGGCTGGGGGTAGGGGTCGCGTCGTTGGTGAACGCTTTCGACCCGGAGATGGTGATCGTCGGCGGAGGCGCCATCCAAGCCGGTGATCTGCTGCTCGAACCGGCGCGCAAGTCGCTCGCCGGACGGCTGATCGGTCGAGGCCACCGCCCCATCCCACCGCTGGTCAAGGCCCACCTTGGAGACTCAGCGGGGTTCATCGGGGCCGCTCTTCTCGCCCTTCCGGCGCCGCCGTAGGGCGGGTCCTGGCCGCCTCACTCGCCTCCTCGCGGTAGACGGCGCGCGCGATTGCGTGGCTGGCCACGGGCGTGGTCAGCAGGAGGAAGATCACGACCAGGCCCGCGTGGGTGATCACCGCGGCGTTTCGGGTCGCGATCGAGGCGACCAGGATGGTGATGACCCCGAACCCGGTCGCCATGCCCGCGGCGTGGAGCTGTCCGTAAAGGTCGGGCAGGCGGAGGACCCCGTACAGGCTGATCGTGGTGACCGCCAGACCAACCATGACGAGCGCGACCGCGATCGCGTCAAGCATCAGAAGGGACTCCCCTCATGGTAATGACGGGCGGCCGCGAGGGTCGCGACGAACGAGAGCAGGGCGAGTGCGAGCGCGGCGTCCAGGTAGTAAGACGAGTCGCGGAGGTAGGCCAGCAGCGCCAACAGCTGGATGACGACCGTGACCAGGAGGTCAAGCGCCAGGATCCGCTGAATCGTGTGACGGGCACGGAGCAGCGCGAAGCCGCCACCGGCAAGCAGCAGCGTGGCCCATGCCAGGGCAAAGGCGAGGAAGGCGCTACTCATCGCGCACCCGGCCCATTGTGCAGAGTTAGTCCGGAATACCGGACCAACTCTGCACAATGCAGGATTCGGGGGCCTCGTCCGCGCAAGCGCCTCGGAGAAGGGCGTTACCAGACCACGGCATGAACGTTTGCCGTGTTGGCTATGCCCGGTATCAGCGAGGTTGAACCGCGAGCCTGAAGAGCGGTTCGCTGAATGCTCCCGGGCGGTCTGGGCCTCAGGTGCAACTTTCCTTCGGATGCGCCAGGATTGCCGGAGCCGCCCTCGCCCGGGCGCCGCAAAGAGCGCACGAACCGCAACGCCGTGAGCGTGGACGCTCCGAAAAGGGAGCACCAAAGGGCATTGGGCGGGGGGTCGAACGACTCGTACACTCCCGAGGTGCCGATCCTCCAGCCCGCGCGACCCGAGCGTGCGCCGGTTCTGTATCGTGCGCTCCACACCACCCTCCGCCCGCCGATCAATGCCGTGTACCGGCCATGGGCGGAGGGACTGGAGCACATCCCACGGGTCGGGCCGGCGATCCTCGCGTCGAACCACCTGTCCTTTCTCGATCATTTCTTCCTCCCCGCCGCCATCGACCGCCCGATCTTCTTTCTGGGGAAGAGCGACTACTTCAAAGGCTGGCGGCGATTTTTCTTCGAGAACGTCGGGGTGATGCCGGTCGA
The DNA here is from genome assembly GCA_050743625.1 of Egibacteraceae bacterium. GTDB lineage: Bacteria > Actinomycetota > Nitriliruptoria > Euzebyales > Egibacteraceae > JBOGED01. Next base: position 5,462 of record JBOGED010000036.1, read on the forward strand.
CCGCAGCGGGGGAGAGGCCGGCGAGGCCAGCCTTCGCAAGGGGCAGGCGATCCTCGAGTCTGGACGGCTGCTCGGCATCTATCCCGAGGGCACCCGTACACCGGACGGACGGCTCTACCGTGGGAAGACCGGCCCGGTCCGGCTTGCCTTGCGCTCCCACGCACCGCTGATCCCCGTCGCGATGATCGGCGTGTTCGAGGTGCTCCCCCCAGGCGCGAAGCTGCCGAGGATGAACCCGGTCGGGATCCGGATCGGGCGTCCGATGGATCTGTCGCGGTACCGGGGCCACGAGGGTGACCGTGTCGCGCTGCGGGCCGCGACGGATGCGCTGATGTATGAGCTGATGATCCTGTCCGGCCAGGAGTACGTCGACGAGTACGCCGCAAAGGTCAAGGCTGGCGAGGTCATCATCGGCTCGGGCGACCTTGAGGAGCTCGCCGGCCTCCTGGACGCCCCCGAGACCGACTAGCTGGGTGTTCCGCACAGAGAGGGTGTCCCGCGTCCGCACGTGTTCCCGAACAGGGATTTCGGGGCACATACGCCTCCAAATCCCTGTTCGGGGGAGGCCCGACGGGGCGAGCTGGATGTTCGGCGTTAATCCCTGGGAGCCCAGGCGAGGCTGCGGCTCAGCGCGTCGCGCCAGCGGGATTGCAGGCGATCCCGCGCGTCGCCATCGAGGCGCGGCTCGAAGCGGCGATCGAGATGCCAGGCGTTGGAGAGCTCCCTGGTCGAGGACCAGACTCCGGCGCCGAGACCCGCGAGAAAGGCGGCGCCCATCGCGGTCGTCTCGCGCACGACCGGTCGGAGCACGGCAACACCGAGGATGTCCGCCTGGAACTGGCAGAGCAGGTCCATCACGGCGGCACCACCGTCCACGCGGAGCTCGGCCAGCCGGACGCCAGAGTCGGTCTCCATGGCCTCGACGGCGTCCCGCGTCTGGAACGCCATCGCCTCGACGGCGGCGCGGGCAAGATGCGCCCGGGTCGTCCCGCGAGTGAGCCCGACGAGGGCGCCGCGCGCGTACGCGTCCCAGTGTGGGGCTCCCAGTCCCGTGAACGCCGGCACGAGGTAGAGGTCTCCGGTATCGGTGACCTGCTCGGCGAGGGCCCCCGTCTCCGCGGCGTCACGAATGATGCCCAGGCCGTCACGCAGCCACTGGATCGCCGCGCCGGTCACAAAGATCGAGCCCTCCAGGGCATAGACGGGCCTGTCGCCCAGATCCCAGGCGATGGTCGTGATCAGCCGCTCACTCGGCGGCGCTTGGTGGCCGGTGTTGAGGAGGACGAAGCTGCCGGTGCCGTAGGTGTTCTTCGAGGCGCCGGGCTGCCAGCATGCTTGGCCGAACAGAGCGGCCTGCTGGTCGCCTGCGCTGCCGGTGATCGGCAGGCGGGCTCCCAGGAACCGTGCGGGGTCGGTGACACCCCGCTTCCCGGCGTTGGGCCGCACTTCCGGCAGGACCGTGACCGGGACGTGGAGGAGATCGCACAGCTCGTCGCTCCACCGGCCCTCGCGGATGTCGAACAGCATCGTCCGCGAGGCGTTCGACGGGTCCGTGACATGCGACGACCCGCCTGTCAACCACGCGACGAGCCAGCTGTCGACCGTTCCGAACGCGAGCCTGCCCGCCTGGGCGGCGTGGCGGGCGCCGTCGACATGATCGAGGAGCCACGCGAGCTTCGTCCCGGAGAAGTACGAGTCGATCACCAGACCGCTGCGCTCGCGAACGAGATCGGAGTGGCCCGCGTCGCGCAGCGCGTCGCAGGCGCCCGCGGTGCGCCGGTCCTGCCACACGATCGCGCGGTGGACCGGCTGGAGCGTCTCGCGGTCCCACAGGACGGCCGTCTCGCGCTGGTTGGCGATCCCAATGGCGGCCAGGCTGCTCGCCTCGATCCCCGCCGCGTCGACCGCGGCCTTGCTCGCCACCAGCACGGCCTCGACGATCTCGTCCCCTTCGTGCTCGACTCACCCAGGGCGAGGGAAGTACTGAGGAAACTCCGCGTAGCCGCGCCCCTCGACCTCGCCCTCCTCGCCCACCACCAATGTGGTCACGCCGGTCGTCCCCGCATCGATCGCGAGTAGGCTGCTCATGGTCGGCATCCTGCCAGACCCGCCGCCTAGACCTGGATGCACGGATCGAACTGAAGCGTGAGCGCGAGGTCGCCGGCGAGTGCGCGCTCGACGCCTCACCGCTCGAAACCAAAGGCGCGAGGAAAGCCGACGTGATCGATCTTCGCAGTGACACGGTGACCCGGCCGACTGACGCGATGCGTAAGGCGATGGCGGCGGCCGAGGTCGGCGACGACGTCTACGGCGAGGACCCGACGATCCTGCGTCTGGAGGAAGCGGCCGCCGCGCGGTTCGGGCGCCAGGCCGCGCTCTACTGCCCTTCCGGGGTGATGTGCAACCAGCTGTGGCTGCGCGTGCTCGCCCGCCCCGGCACCGAGGTCGTCGTCGAGGCGGACGCGCACCTCGTGAACTATGAGGACGGCGCGGGCGCCCTGCTCGCGGGCGTCCAGTTCCGCACCGTCCCCGGCCGGTACGGCCTGCTCGACCCGGCCGACGTGGCCGCGGCGATCCGGCCGGACGTCGTACCGCTGACGCCAACGTCGCTGGTCTGTATCGAGCAGACGCACAACCGGGGCGGCGGGACGTACTACTCGCTGGACGAGCTGCGGGCGCTGCGCGCCGTCTGCGACGCGGCGGGCGTGGCGTTGTACATGGACGGGGCTCGGGTGTTCAACGCCTCGATCGCCTCCGGAACCTCGCCCGCAAGCTACGGGGCGCTGGTCGACGGCCTGATGTTCTGCGTATCGAAGGCGCTCGGCGCCCCCGTGGGCTCCTTGATGGTCGGCGACGCCGCCGCGATCGCCGAGGCCAGGCTATGGCGGCACCGCTACGGCGGCGGGATGCGGCAGGCGGGCGTGATCGCCGCCGCTGGCCTGGTCGCGCTGGACGAGATGGTCGACCGCCTGGAGGAGGACCATGCGAACGCCCGCATCCTGGCCAAGGCCGCCGCCGAGGGCCATCCGGCTGGCGTGGACCTTGCTCGGGTCCAAACCAACATCGTGTGCATCGAGGACGTCGACGCCGTGCGCGTGCTCGCCGCGCTTGAGCGCAACGGAGTCCTCGCCGGCGCCATGGACCATCGCACGGTGCGGCTGGTCACCCACCCCGACGTCACGACCGACGACTGCCGCCGAGCAGCCAACGCCGTGCGCCTGGCTTTGAGAGCCGCCTTATGACCTTGGCTACTCAGCGGCGCGCCGCCGACGCCACGATCGGCTCGACGAGGCGCATCGCGACGGGGCCGAGGATGCCCATGAGCAGGACGTAGGCCGCGGCCAGCGGGCCGATCGCGGCGTTGACGCCGGCGCCCAGCCCGGCGATCACGATAGAGAACTCGCCC
>JBOGED010000037.1:0-9225 GCA_050743625.1 Egibacteraceae bacterium
GGCTGGGGGAGCGCGACCGCGCCGGTCTGGAGGGCGTTGAGGAGGCGGAGCTCGGCCAGCTCGTGCGCGCCCGCGAGAACCCGCTCGATCGCACGGGCGAGCGGCTCGGTGCCCGCCCGTGGGTGCCGGTGGAGCAGGTCGTCCAAGGCGAGGAGCGCGGACCGGGCTTTGAGCAGGTCTCGGCGTTGCGCGAACTGAGCGGACAGCACGTGGCGCAGCTCCTCGAGCCCGCTGCGGCGGACCAGCTCAGCGGCCAGCGCTCCGGCGCCTTCGATGCCCTGGCGGATCAACGTCGTCGACAGGCGCACGCCGAACAGGCCGAGCCGGCCCAGCAGCGCCGCGCGCTGTTCGCGGCCCAGCGGCGCCTCGATCTCGACGAAGCGGTCGGCGGACAGCAGCATCGCCTCGATATCCTCGCGTGGTGCCCGGGCCAACACGGCCAGCGCCGCGTACTCGGCCTCGCGCAGGGTCATGCCCGCCTGGGCGAGGAGCCCGGCCACAGGCACGACCGTCTGGCACAGCTGGCGGACGTGCGGGTCGTTGCGGTAGCGCTTGGCGATCCGTTTGGCCGAGAACATCGCGTCGATGCGGCCGGCGCCGATCTCGTCGGCGCGTGAGAGCACGGCGATCGCGTTGACCGGCGTGGCTCGGGCTTGGTCGTCGTCGTGGAAGGACTCCAGGAACCGGACATCCGTGGCGTGCAGGTGCCGCATCAGATAGAGCACCGCGTCGGCGTTGCCCGGTGTGTCCTCGGGTGCCAGGAACGACTGGGTCCGCGCCGAGGTGTCCCGTGAGACCGAGGCGATGCCGGGAGTGTCGATCAGCGTCATCGCCCGCAGGCTCTGCGACGGCCAGTCGACGACCAGCCGCTCGACCTGGGCAGGCGGCGTACCCCCCAGGTCGAGGGAGAGCGCGCCACCGACACGCCGTGGGACCAGCTGGCGAAGGCCGCCGTGGTAGGGGTGCAGCGTGGCCCGGGGAGTAGGGCCGTCGCGGTACCACGTCACGATCTTGGTGCACTCGCCCGCGTCGGTCGGAGCGATCTCCTCGCCGACCAGCGCGTTGAGCAGTGTGGACTTGCCCGCCTTCACCTTGCCGGCGATCGCGACCCGCAGGCTGGAGTCCAGCCGGTCCAGCAGCTGGAGGAGCACGATCGCCTCGGCGGTGCCGTCGTAGGTCTCGATGGCCTGGCGCAGGACCGAGCGGGCCGCGACGATCAGGCTCGGCGAGCTCACTTCCCCGCCCCGGCGAGCCCGGCGAGCCCGGCGACCTCGGTGAGGGCGCGGGCGCGCCGGTCCAAGGCGTCGAGCCGCTCGAGCTCGGCCCGCAGGTCGCGGATGCGCTGGTCGCGCTCGGTCTTGTCAGACGTGACCGCGCGTTGAGCCGCCGCCAGCGAGTCGCCGACGCACCGGTGCAGCTCCTCAGCCTGAGTCGTGAAATGGTCGCGCAGTGTCCGCTGGATCCGGCGCAGCATGTCGCGCGAGTCCTTACCGATCTGGAAGCCCGCATCGTCGAGGTACCGGCGTGCGGCGCTCTTGGCCGCAGATCGGCGGACCGCCAGTTGCCGCTTGCGCTCGTCCCGGATGGTTTTCGTGCCGAGTACGACCCCCATCCCGAGCGAGAACGGGTTGATGATCGCAAGCGAGCTGACCACCATGTTCCCCAGCATGCCGAACATCAGCACCCCTCCGTAGGAGCCGCGCAGCGCGGCGAGCGCCTTCTGGCCGACGCCGAAGGACTCCATCTCTGGCCGCTCCGCCTCGGACAGCTTGCCGAGCACGCTGGTGGCCCCGCCGAGGTCGAGGGCGGGCAGCAGTTGGCTGCCGCCCTCCTCGAAGTGCTCGGCGACCCGGCTGGCCAGCCAGCGCGCACGCTGAGCGGCCCACACGTAGTTGGCCGAGGCCGCCTCGCTGACCTGCTGGTACAGCCAAGTCTCGACCTGCTCCCAGGTCTGGGCGGGGTCACCTTCCTCGATCGCCTCGTCGACCTGCCGCCCGATCTGGCGGAGCCGGTCGCGCAGGTCGTAGTCGATGTCGGCCATCAGGTCGCTCACCCCATCACCGAGCGTCTGCTGCCAGCGCGCCGACCGCTTCCGCAGCTCGTCCGCCCGGCTCTTTGCCTCTTCCAGGCGACGGATCAGCGCGGCGGCATGGTCGGGGTTCTGCCGCGCCTGCAGCTCAGCGCGGAACGCGGTCGCGAGCTGCTCGCTGACGGCGAGCACGTCGTGGGCCACGGTCCGCCGGATCAGCTGCTCGGCCTGGGCCACGACGCCCGAGGAGAGGAAGTCGATCAGCCGCGGGAAACCGGACTCGGCGTTGAGCGTGCGGTCGCCTGTCTGGATGGCGTGCATGCGCAGCGTCGACGACACCGGCAGCAGCTCGGCCTCGATGCCCGCGGCGCGGAGATGGCCGCGGTTAAGGTCGACGATCCGCCGCCATTGTGGGTAGAAGTCGATCTTTGTCAGGACGCAGAGGATATTCGGGCAGAGCCGCATCGCGTGCCGGAGGAACTCCAACTCGGGCCCCGTGTACTCCTGCGAGGCGTCCGAGACCAGCACGACCGCGTCCGCCGTCGGCAGCGCGGCCATCGTGCTCGCCCCATGCACCGAGCCCAACCCTCCGACACCTGGCGTGTCGACGAGCACGAGTCCTTGCCTCAACAGCTTCCGTGGCAGCCCTACCTCGGCGTACCGCAGCCGCCGCTGGTTGCCGGGATTGCCGGCTTCGCTGACGTAGTCCGCGAGCTGCGCGATCGGCACGGACGTCGTGACCGGCGGTGACCAAGAAGAGCCCGTGACCGGCTCGTCGCCCGAGCGCACCAGCGACACCGTTGGCTCGTCGGCGTAGCGGACCGCGGTGGGGACCGCGGTCGCGATGTCGTCGTCGACCGGGCAGACCGGCGCGTTGACCAGCGCGTTGACCAGCAGGCTCTTGCCTTGCTTGAACTCGCCCACGACCAGTACCCGCACGGCCGGGTCGACCAGCCGCTGCCGAGCCTGGTGCAGCCGTGCGTGGAGGTCCGGGCGGTCGTAGGCCCGGGCTGCCTTCAGTGCGAGGTCCACCACGCTGACGGCCGCGCTGGCCGGCGTGTCCACCACAGTCTGTGCCTTTCATGCATGCGTCGAGGCCGGCTCCACGATGACTCGCGAAGCCGGCCGCCGAAGTTCGCTACAGAGGTTAGAGGATGCCCAGGGTGACATCGTCGATGTCGACGACGTCCTTGACGTTCTTCACGTCCACGAGGTCCTTGACGTCCACCGCGTCCTTGAGGTCGATGAGGTCGTCGTCGCTGCTCTTGTCCACGTCGACGTCGGAGTTGAACGAGTCTTCGATCTCCCTGTTGTCCTGGAAGGAGTCTTCGACCTCGACGCTCTTGTCGGTGTAGCTGTTGTCCCGGTAGCTGTTGTCGCGGAGGTCGTAGTCGAGGCTGTTGTCGCTGTTGTCCTGCTCACCCTTGGCCCAGCCGCTGCCAACGCCCAGCGCTGACCCGTCTTTGACGGTCACGTCGTCGGCCTCGAAGTTCGTCGCGTCCCCGTCGCCGAAGGAGGCGGCGCCGACGTCCGAGTCGTTCGCGATCAGGCCCTTGTTGATGCCGCTGAGCAGCACCGAGTCGTCGACGTCGCCGTCGACCAGGATGGCGCCGTCGTCGGCCACCTGCGAGTCCTCGGCAGCGATCGCGTCGTCGCCGGTCGCGACCGGTCCGTTGATGTCGTCGCCCGCGGCCACCGCGCCGTCGCCCGAGGCGATGGTGTTCTCGTTGTGGATGTCCTGGTCGAACTCGACGTCGCCCTTGGCGTAGATGTCCGTGTTGACCGAGTTGTCGATGATGTTGTCGCGATCGTCGATCGTGTCGCGGTCGTCGATCTGGGTGTACGCGTAGTTGTTGGTGACGTAGCTGATCTGGCGGATCGCGGCTTCGAGGTCGGTCTCGTGCGGTTGGGTGTGCACCGGGGGCGGGCCGGACTGGTTGACCTCGACCCGGTTCCCACCAGTGCGGTACGAGCTGCTGATCTCCTGGGCGACACTGGGGGGAAGGGTGTCGCAGACGAGTCCCACCGCGTCGTAGACGTCGTGGCCGTCGAGGTCGGCGAAGCCGTGCTCCCGCAGGTATTCCTCAGGGTCCAAGTCGAACTGGGCGCGCTCCGCCGGGTCGCCGAGCAGGTTCCGCAGGAAGTCGAGCAGACTCGTGACCGTAACCATCGTGTTGCCTCCTGTTGATGTGGTGTTGCTCTTTCGGTTGAGGGCCGTTCCCTCAGCCCGCGAGAAGGACATTACGGTCGCAGCTACGCTGTGACATCGGGGATACACCCGGATTCTCCGACTTGCCGGTTAGGGGGCTCCCGCCTCACGGCGTTAGGGGATTGGTGAGGGGGACCGGGAAACCCCCCATGGTTCGCCGGGCGTACGCTAGGGGGATAGGAGGGCGCGATGGGCTATGGGCTCGGCATCGATTTCGGGACGATGTACACGGCCGCCGCAGTGCTCGAGCATCGCCAGCCCGAGATCATGAAGCTCGGCGAGGGGACCGCCGAGATTCCCTCCGTGCTGTTCTATCCGCCCGACGGCCCAGTCTTGACCGGCGACGCCGCGAACCGCCGCGCCGCCACCGAACCGGACTGTGTGACCAGGGAGTTCAAGCGCCGGATCGGCGACCCGACCCCCTTGATCGTGGGCGGAAAGGCGCATACCCCCGAGGCCTTGTCCGCCAGGCTGCTGCGTTGGGTCGTCGACTCTGTCGAGGAACGCCAGGGGAAACCGGCCGAGCGAATCGCCATCACCCACCCCGCCAACTGGGGCCCCTATAAACGGGACCTGTTGCGCCAGGCTGTCCGGACGGCCGGGATCGAGCCGCTGCTCGTGCTGACCGAGCCGGAGGCGGCGGCGATCTCGTACGCCTCGACGCACCGCATGGACCGCGGCGACGTGGTGGCCGTCTACGACCTCGGCGGGGGCACCTTCGACACGGCGGTGCTCCGGAAAAGGGGTCAATCCTTCGAGCTGTTGGGCCTTCCCCAGGGCATCGAGCGGCTGGGAGGCCTCGACTTCGACGGCGCGATCCTCTCGCGCGTGGACGCGGTACTGGACGGAGCCCTTGGGCAACTCGACCCCGAGGATCCTGCCGGGATGGCGAGCGTGGCGCGGCTGCGGCGCGAGTGCGTCGACGCGAAGGAGGCGCTTTCCCGCGACACTGAGGTTCTGATCCCCGTCCTCCTCCCGGACCGCCGCGCCCAGGTACGGCTGACCCGTGACGAGTTCGAGGAGATGATCCGCCCCGAGATCACCCACACCATCGAGGCGTTGCGGCATGCGCTGGACAGCGCGCGGATCGCTCCCGACGGGGTAAGCGTGGTCCTGCTCGTCGGCGGGTCGTCCCGGATCCCGCTGGTCGCCGAGATGGTATCGGCCGAGCTTGGGCGCCCTGTCGCAGTCGACGCCCATCCCAAGCACGCGGTCGCCCTCGGCGCCGCGCTCGCGGCCTCGGTCCGGAGCCTCCGCACCCCATCGCCTGACGCGCCGCAATCTGGGTCGAGGGTCTCCCATGTTCCACCCGTGGCGCTGGCGCCACGGGTGGAGGCTGCCGTGAATGGCGAGCCCCGCGGCGATACCCGTTGGGGGGTGATCTCGGGGACCGGCCGTGGGTGGCTGTGGATCGCCGCGGTCGGAGCGCTTGTGGTCCTGGCGCTGTCCGTGCTCCTGTTGCGCCGCCCGGCACCTGGTGCTCCCAGCGCACGTATCGGCGGAATAACGGTGCAAGGCGACCGATATGTCGTCGATTGGGAGTCTGTGGGCTTCACGTCCGTGTTGACCGGGTTCCACGTGCACTTCTTCTTCGACACTGTGCCGCCCGACCAGGCGGGTAGGGCAGGTCAAGGGCCGTGGTGGGAGCACGGCGCGGGTCGCCCTTTCACCGGCTTCGGTGTCCCCGACCGCCCCCCGGGCGCGTCGCAGCTCTGCGTCCTGGTCGCGAACCCGGACCACACTGTCCGTCCGGGCAGTGGCGGGTGCGCCCCCCTTCCGTAAAACGGCGAAACTGCCGCATCGGCCCGAAAGGTTGAGGCGTCTTTCCTGACGGTGAAGAAAAGCTGGGGGTCGACCAGTACCCCGCTTTGGGGGATGGTGAGGAGCCGGGTCATGCCATATCGCCTTGGGATCGATGTCGGGACCACGTACACCGCCGCGGCGGTCTGTCGCGACGGGCGTGCGGAGATCGCAACGCTCGGGACGCGAGCGGCATCCGTCCCGTCGGTGCTCTTCATGTGCGCGGACGGCACGGTGATGACCGGTGAGGCGGCCAGCCGCCGGGGAGTGACCGAGGCCGACCGGGTCGTCCGAGAGTTCAAGCGCCGGATAGGCGATCCGACACCCCTGGTGATCGCGGGTGCCCCGTACAGCGCCGAGACGCTGGCCGGCAAGCTGCTCGCATGGGTCGTCGAGGTCGTGACCAGGCGCGAAGGTGAATCTCCAGAGCAGATCACGATCACTCACCCGGCCAGCTGGGGTCCCTACAAGAAGGACCTACTGCATCAAGCAGTGCGGATCGCACACCTGGAGCAGGCCGAGTTCCTCACCGAGCCTGAGGCCGCGGCGATCTCCTACGCCCGCGCCGAGCGGGTCCGACCAGGGAGCACGATCGCGGTCTACGACCTGGGCGGCGGGACGTTCGACGCGGCCGTGGTGCGCAAGACCGCCTCGTCCTTCGAGCTGCTCGGTGTCCCGGAAGGCATCGAGCGGCTCGGCGGCATCGACTTCGACGAGACCGTATTCGCCCACGTGGCCAGAGCCTTGGACGGCGCGCTCTCCAAGCTCGACATGGCCGACGAGGACGCGTTGACGGCGGTCGCACGGCTGCGTCAGGAGTGCGTCGACGCGAAGGAGGCGCTGTCAAGCGACACCGAGGTGTCGATCCCCGTGATGCTCCCGAGCCTGCGGACCCAGATCCGCCTGGTGCGCGGCGAGTTCGAGGAGATGATCCGCCCCGCGATCGCCGAGACGATCTCGGCGCTGGAGCGCGCCGTACGTTCCGCCGGCTTGCGCTCCGCGGATCTCGATGCCGTGCTGCTGGTTGGTGGGTCGTCGCGCATTCCCCTCGTCGCCAGAATGGTCTCCGAGGCACTCGGCCGTCCCGTCGCGGTTGACGCCGACCCCAAGCACGCCATCGCGCTCGGCGCCGCGCTGGCCGGCGCTTCCGCTCCCATCGCCGAGCCCGTCGTGGACGTTGGACCCATCACCGAGACGGTGCCGCCTCTGGTCGCCGTGAGCGCGGCGCGTGAGCCGCTGCCGGTTCCCCCACCCGAGCGCCCCGCTTCGCGAGATTGGGAATCCGCGCCTCCCGCGCCCGGGCGCAGGCGCAGCCTCGTGGGCCGCGTCCTGGTGCTGGCCTGCGCCGTGCTCGTCGCTCTCGGCCTGGTGGTGGCTCAGCGGTCAGTCCCTACCAGCTCCGAGGTGGCCTCGGCCGCCCCCGCCCCTCCCCGTGAGGATCCGGCTCCGGAAGAGCCTTCTGAGCCGGTCCCCGCGCCGGCGCCTGCTCCCGAGCCATCACGAGCCGCGGCCCCCCCCCAGGTTAACCCCCAGGTCAACACGACCCGCCCCCGCCCGCCCGCCCCCGCCCCGAGGCCTGCTCCCTCTCCTGCTCCGAAGCCCATCCCTGTCCCGGAACCCGAACCCGAGCCAGAGCCGATCCCTGAGCCCGAGCCGGAGCCGATCCCTGAGCCCGAGCCAGAGCCGATCCCTGAGCCGGAACCCCAGCCCGAACCCATCCCCGAGCCGGAACCTCTGCCGGAGCCAGAACCTGAGCCCAAACCGGAACCGCCGCCGAAGCCGGAACCACCGGACCCCAACCCCGAGCCGGACGAGGACTAGCAGTCCAAGGTCGCCGCCGCGACGGTGCACAGCTCGTGGCGACGGCTTGGCCCGAGTGCTCCTAGCCGGCGAACAAGGACCGCCTTCGGCATGGGTCGCAGATTGTCGAAGCTGGCAACCGACTCCACGGGGAGACCTTCATCGATACCCAACGCCAACTCGCTGGGTACACCTCGCGCCCGTCGGGTGACGGGCGCGACGAGGACGCGCTGCATCACCTCATTCGCGGCGTCCCGACTGACGACAAGGAACGGGCGGCCTTTCTCGTCAGGAGTCTCGCCCCACCACACCTCGCCTCGCGCTACCACCAACGGTCCCATGGCTCGTCCTCGATCGCCTCGATCGCCAGACGCATCGCGTCACGCATCTCCGCGTCTCCCTCTGGCAGTCGGGCAAAGCCCGCGGCGAAGGCGGCATCGATCCGCCGGCGCTCAGCGTTTCTGAGCAGTGCTTCGAGCGCCTGCCGGACTACCTGAGATCGGTTGGCGAACTCGCCCTCGGCGATCAGCTGGTCAACCCCAGCGACCACCTCTTCGGGTAGCTTCACGGCAACCTGAGTTGTCATGCCAGGAGCATACCTCTCGGTGATGCGACGTACCGGATCCCGTCCGAGTTGTAAGCCGGCCGTAAGGGGGTAGGCGCCCGCCAGCCACTACGGTGCGAGGCATGTGGTCCAAGACCATCGCGGTGCTGCGCCGGGCGGGGCTGGCGGGGGGCCGGGCGATCGTGTGGGGCGCGCGGCTCGTCGCGCGGGTCCCTGAGGTCCCACCGTTCAGGGAGGGCACGTTTCGTAGCCGCGTCCACCATGAGGCCCCGGCCGCGTGGCTCGGGATCTCGCTCGGCGTGACGTTCGGGGTGTGCTTCGCGACGGGGCTACTGTCCCATCTCGTCCAGCATGCGAGCCTCGGCACGGCGGAGCTGTTCACCGTAGGCGGCTGGGCGGCATGGCCGTCGCGACCGGTCAACCTTTACCGGGTCACGCAAGGCCTGCACGTCGCGGCGGGTATCGCGAGCATCCCGCTGTTGCTGTTCAAGCTGTTCGTGGTCTACCCGCACCTGTGGACATGGCCGCCGGCGCGCGGCCTGCGCCACCTGGTGGAGCGGGCGACGTTGCCGCTGCTCGTCGGAGGCGGCCTGTTCTTGCTGCTCACCGGAGTGCAGAACATCGCGTACTGGTACCCGTGGGGGTTCTTCTTCCCGACCGCGCACTACTGGGCCGCGTGGATCACCATTGGCGCGCTGGTGATGCACATCTTCGCGAAAGCGCACATCACGCGGCGAGTGATCGCCGGCCGGGACCCGGATGCCGATCTCGCGCCGGCCGGCTCGGCGACGGCGGATCCCGCGGCCACCGGCGGGATCACGC
>JBOGED010000038.1:0-18591 GCA_050743625.1 Egibacteraceae bacterium
CAAGCTTGAGGCGCGACTTTCCCTCGTATCCGGAGGAAAACTGCAGGTCAGGCTCGAGCACCCCCGACCGGCGGTACCGCGAGATTCAACAACAGCCTGTACTCCGCCGATATCCCGCACACAACACGCGCCTGGCAGGCGGGTGCGCGATTACGGGCGGATGCGCCCGAGCAGGCACATCACACCGGGAACGCCGCGAGGCGAGCGGGTGGGCGGCTGCGGTCGGAAACAGCAACATCATTTATGCCCAGCCCCCAAGCTTAGGAGGCGATGCGTTTGAGTTTGCGGCGTTCTCGCTCGCTTAGGCCTCCCCAGATTCCGAAGCGCTCGTCGTTCTCTAGGGCGTATTCCAGGCATTTTGCACGGACTGGGCACTCTGAACAGATGCGCTTGGCCTCTTTCGTCGAGCCGCCCTTCTCTGGGAAGAAGGTGTCGGGCTCGGCGTAGAGGCACTTCGCCGTCTTCATCCAGGGCAGCGTCTCGATATCGGCCACGTGCCTTCTCCAGGAACACGATTGTAATTACGTGGGTGTAGTCTGCTGTCGTTGTGGAGGCACGTCAAGTTCAACATCTGAGGTTTACCGTGAGCGCTTGTGCATTTCCGGGCACTGAAGTCCCGAACTTCGACTTTGGGTCAATATGCGCCCTAAGTCGAAGGTCGGGAGGACACCTCGTTACTCGTGGGTGCGGCGATGCGCCGCGAGTCCGCCGGGGCTCTTCGCGATGAAGCCACATATCTCACACGCCGGCAGTGCCTGGGTGCCGCGCCCGGGCCGGCGCGCTCGTGCCGGGTCCCCGACAAGAAGCGGGTTATCGGTTGGCGAGGGCCCAGTGGGAGAAAGTCCCGGGTTCGGGGAAGCGGGGTTTTCGCGTTTCGAGAGTTCCGGGGGACGGACGGCTTGTTGAGCGCCGCGCGGCGCCGGGGAGCGCGGCAGGGCCTGGGTCTCGGGTTCACGGCGGCGGTTCGAGCTGGGGAGGAGACCGCCCAGTAGCCGACCCCCGTCTTTGCGGGCAGCGACCGCCGGCCCGAGCCGTTCCGCGAGGTCGGCGACGAGCCGCTCGCGCTCGGTGGCGAGCATGCGGTCCCGCTCGCGGAGATATCCGACCATCTGCGATTCCAGGCGGACAAGCCCGGTAGAAGCCTCGTCGAGCCGGTGGACGACATCTTCGATGCTGCGTGAGAGACGGCGTTCGATCTCCTCGGCGCGCTCGACGGTGCGCCCGAGATCGAGCGCGAGGGTGTCTCGAGCAGTCGCATCGTATACAGACTCGTGTACAGACTCGTGACGGGGCGGTGTGTAGCCCGTGCCGCGAACCGCGGCAAGCACCGCCTCGAACCGCTCGGTCACGACCTCCAGCGCCCTTTCGGCACGTGGCGACAGGTCGACGACCCCGCTGTGGAGGCCGCCACCGGTATCGGCGGAGCCCTCGAACGCGTCGAGCCGCTCGATCAAGGCGTCGATCGCTTGAGTCAATGCCGAAAGCCGCCGTTCCCCTGGCGCCACGCTACCGCCAGCGACCGCCGTCAATGCGCGCGCTGCCTCCACCATGCGGGCGCTGGCGGCTTCGGTAACGGAGTCCAGGCCTCCCTGGGCCTGGTCCCAAAGCGCCTCCATCCTGGTCGCCGCCGTGTCGACGCGGGCCTCCGCGCGTTCCAGTTGCTCGCTGAGGCCCGAGGTGACTTGCATGACCATGTCGGGCAGCGTGCCCGCGAGCCAGACGCGCAGGCGATCTTGCGCGTCCGATACGGCGTTTTGCAGGTCGCCGGCCGCGATCTGGGCAGCCGCCTCGGACTGGGCGAGGCGCTCGCCCAGCGCGCTTTCGACGAGGGTGACCGCCTCGTTGACCGTACCGTCGACCCGGGCGAGCGCGGTGGCGACGGCGGGTGCCAGCGATTCGAGCGTCTCGCTCATCGCGCTGGCCGCCCGCTCGGTGCGTGCGCGGTCCTCGGCCGCGGCGACCATGGACTCGGCGAGCCGGTCGGAGATCGTCGTCTCGATCCCCTGCAAGACCTCGGACATGGCGGCCAGCGTGTCGGCGGCGGCGGTCTCGCTCGTCGCTCGAACTTGCGTGGCCGCCGCCGCCACGGCCCCGTACAGCTTGCCGATCCCGGAGGAGAACACTGGCTGCATGTCCTCAGCGGCGCGAACGAGGTGAGAAGCCGCCTGGGAGAGCTCGACGGTCGCCCCCGCCTGTGCATCCAGCATCCGTTGGGCGACGTCTTCGACCAGTCCCCGAAGCTCGGATACCGTGCCAGCGGCGACCCCTCGGAGCGTCGCGACCGTCGACTCAGACTGGGCGAGGCCGGCCGCGGCGGTGTCGAGCAACGCTTGCCGTACGTCTTCGACGGCTGCGACGACGGACGGCTCCAGGTTTCCGAGCGTCTGTTCCAGGACGACCGTAGCGGCAGAAATGCGTCGAGCGCCCAGCGCCTGCGCCTCGTCGATCCGTGCGGTCAGCTCCTCAAGTAGGGCCTGCATGCGATCGGCGACGTCGCGGGAGTCGTTGCCGGTCGCGGCGATCTGGTCGCATAGGGCTCGAGCCGTCCCGACGCTGGAGTCCAACCCGTCCCGCGCGGCGGCAACCGCCTCGGCGATGCATGCCCGCAGCTGCTCAGTTTCCTCTTTCGCCGCCTCGCGGGTCGCCGTGGTCGCCGAGGCGAGATGCGCCGCGGCACTGCCGAGCGTGGCAAGCACCTCGCGTTGGTTCGCGGTCGCGTGATCGAGGAGCGCCGCCACCCGATCGCCGGCGTGGCCGGCTTGGGTGTGCAACGCCTCACGGAGAGCCTCCAGCCGCGCGACCTGTTCGGCGAGCGAGCGTTGAGCGGACACGACGGCGCGGGTCGCCTCCTCATGACCATCCGCCACACGCGCGTCGACCTGTTCCACGAAGGACGTGAGCCACGACCGTAGGTCGCCGAGTTGCTCGTCGGGTCCGCCACGGGCGACGAGGTTGCTGAGCACGCCGCGCATCTCGTCTACGGCCGTACCCAACGGTGCCGCGCCTTGCTCCATACGAGCGGCCAGCTCGGCGATCTCCCCCCGGAGGCTGGCGAGGTCGAGCTGGTCGGCGATTCGCTCCAGCCCGTCACGGAGCTCTGACCGCTGATGCCCCGCGTCCAGCCTCAGCCGCTCGAGCGTCTGGAGTAGGACCTCGCGGCTCTGCTCGCTGTCCGCACCGTGGCCGTTTGACCCCGCACTCGCCCGCTCGTTCAGGCTCTCGACGCCGCGTTGCAGGTCACGCAGGGCGGTCTCGACCCGGCTGGCGAGCCGGGACAACGTGCGCTGCTCCTCCAGCTGCTGCTCCATCGCGGATGCGAACAGCTGGTCGACCCGCGGATCGAGCTCCGACATGTCATCCCGAAGGTCGTCCACCGCTGTCTCCTGGGGAAGGGATGGGCAGTCTATGACGCCGGAGACCGGCGCACTCTTCGCCACCAGGTCGCCACCCAGTTCGCATAGTCGAAGGGTTCGAACCAACGTTCGATCACGAGTGCGGGGTCAACCGTCGCCCGTTGGTGGACGAGGCGACGCTTCGCCAAGATCCGCGGAACCAGCTTCACGGCGGTCGCGGAACGCGCGAACGCCGACGGCACGGTCAGGGCGAGCTCTGAGGCCTTGAGCATGCTCGTAAGCCCAAACCCGGGGAACGCTCGAGCGATCGCCGCCGCGTCGTCGTTTTTCAGAACGACCAAGAACCGGTTCGTGAAGTTCAACCGCTCGACGGTGGCGCTGCGCCGTGGCCCCGCGCCTCCGCGCTCGTGCCAGCCACACGCGTCGGGTGTGTACCACGCCTCAAAGCCCCGCAGCTGCAGCCGCCAGTCGAGGTCGACATCCTCCCAGAATGCGAACAGATCCTCGTCGAAGATCTCACCGTCGCAGGCGACGTCGTCCAGGGCTGCGATCCGGTACAGCGCCGCGGCCCCACTGACGCCAAACACTGCCCCAGGCTCGCCGAACTGGCCAATGTCGGTCATGCCCTCGCCGCGGTTGCGGAACAGGCGCGTCCGGAAGGCGACGTGACCGGTCGTGTCGATGGTCTTCGGGTCATTCCATCCTGTGCGCCACAGCCGGCCTTGGACGGAGGCGCGCCGGTCGCGAGCGGCCAGGGTCTTCACGGCGTGCGCGACGTAGTCAGGCTCCAGGATCACGTCGGGGTTGCACACCAAAAATGCGTCGCTGCCGCTCGCGCGCGCGAGATTCACCCCTTGGTTGGCCGCGCCGGCGAACCCACGGTTGTCGTCGTTGGCGATGACACGCACGCCGGGATGGCAGCGTGCGACCGCCGCTGACCCGTCGGAGCTCGCGTTGTCAATGACGACGATGTCGAGCTCCGAGTAGGTCTGCTCCCCCAGGCTCCGCAATACGCCGGGCAGGTGCTCCGCCGTGTTCCAGTTGATGACACACGCCGTGACCTTCATGAACCAGATCCCCGCCCGCCGGCGGCGGCTCCGCCGCCTCCCTCACCCGAGGTGGGCCAGACGCCGTCCGGGTTGTCCAGGCTCACGAGGGCTTCCATGGGTGAGATGCCGGCGTCGTGCACAGGGCCGTGGACGACGATGGTGAGGGCGTCCAAGCGCCGGTCGTGAACCTCGTCGGTCTCGGCGTTGCTCAACACGACGTCGAAGAGATACGTACCGGTCAGCACATTGAACTCGAAGTCGAACGTCACCCGCAACGTGCCGCCCTTTGGGGGCGGCGCGACGTACTGCTGGCGCCACGAGGTGCGCGTCTCGTAGACCGCGGTCGGCAGGTCAGGCCGGCGGACGGTCAAGGCGACCGCGAGCGAGCCCTTTCCCACCAGGTCGCCAACCGCGACAACTTCGACCTCCAACTGGGCCTTGGCGCCCGACGGGACCGGCTCGGACAAGTCATGGCCACCGACGTCGAAGCGCACGTCGCCGATCCGTGCGGCACCATCCCCGTTCTCCTCGGTGTGGCCCGCGACGCCGGGGATGCTCCGCCCCGTGGTCATAAGCCGGTGGTAGTGCGCGATCGCCTGGTCGGTCTCCCCGTCGAACGCGACCTTTCCATGGTCGAGGACGACCACTCGGTCGCACATCGATCGGATGGCGGCCAGGTCATGGCTCACGATCACGAGTGTCTTCCCCCGCTGGGAGAACGAGCGCATCCGCTCGAGCGACCGTTCCTGAAAGGAGACGTCGCCGACCGAGAGCACCTCGTCGATCAGCAGTATGTCGGGATCGACGTGTACGGCAATCGCAAACCCGAGCCGCACGTGCATGCCTGACGAGTAGTTACGGATCGCGACGTCGAGAAAGTCGCGGACGCCCGCAAAGTCGACGATCGCGTCGAACGCCGCGTCGATCTCCCTGCGCGACAGGCCCAGGATGGAGCCGTTGAGATAGATGTTCTCGCGCCCCGAAAGGTCATGCTGGAAGCCTGCACCCAGCTCGAGCAGGGTGGCGACCCGGCCGTGGGTCTCTACCCGACCCTGGTCGGCTGGCAGGATCCTCGCCATGCACTTGAGGAGGGTCGACTTGCCTGACCCGTTATGCCCGATCAGCCCGACCGTCTGTCCCTGCGCGATGCGCAGGGACACCCCGTCGAGCGCGTGGAACTCGGCGTATTCGGCACGCCGGAAGCGGTAGAGCCGCTCTTTGAGGCTGGGCGGCCGCTCCTTGTAGATCCGGAAGACCTCGTGTAGGCCCTCGACGACGATCGCATCCGTCACTGCGCTACACCTCTTTGGCGAAGGTGACGGCGCGGCGCTGGAATACCCACGAGCCGGCGGCGAGCGCGACCGCCGCCCATGCGGCGCAGACGAGCCAGGTGACCAGGTCGGGCATCCCCGGAGGGGGATTCACGGTGGGTGTGGGGATCCCGTAGAGCAAGCGGTGGAACAGCTCGACGTACCACGTCATCGGGTTCGCGCGGATCAATGGGAGGAAGGCGCGGGCGGTCCCTTCCTGCAGGAAGAACAGCGGGTAGATGACGGGCGTGCCGTAGAACCACCCGAGGAACAGCACCTGGATCAGCTCCTGCAGATCCCGAAACGTGACGTTCGCGGCGGCGAACACCATCGACACCCCCGCGGTGAACCCGCCGAGAAGTCCGAGCCCCAGCAGGATCGCCGGAATCAACTCCGGGTGGAACCCGCGGTAGTAGATGAACAGCGGAGCCGTGGCCGCGAGCGCGAGCAGGAAGTGCAGGCCCTGCGAGAGCACAAGCGACAGCGGGAGTACCTCGCGAGGAAAGTAGACCTTTTTCACCAGTGGGCCGTTGCCCACGATGGCGCCCACCGATGCGTTCACGCTGTTCGAGAAAAACTGCCAGACGAGGTATCCGCAGAGAAAGAACGTGGCGAAGTTGCCCTCTCCAAGAGGAATACGTATGAACACCGCGAATACGACCGTGAACACAGCGGTCATCAGGAGCGGCGTGACGAGCGACCACAGGAACCCGAGAGCCGAACTCTTGTACCGGACCTTAAGCTCCTTGCCGACAAGATTGGCCAGAAGCTCCCGGGATTCCCACAGCTCGCCCAACTTGGGGAGCGCGATAGCCATGGCTGGGCTCGAGTATAGGGTCTTGCTCGACTTTCCTTCCTGGCCGACAGGGAGTGGCGGTGGCATGACGCACATAATCGTTGTATGATGCATCCATTGTGTCGGTCAACAGTTCGGACCTGAAAGACCTTGATGCCGCGCTCGTGGGCTTGCGACGGCTATGGGAGCATCCCGCGATCAAGCGGCGATTCCAGGATCTGCTCGGCCGTCCCATCGAGCTGAGCCTGATCCGTACGCTGCGCGCCATCGAGCAGGAGCCCGATGACCCGGGGGTGCGCCATGTGGCCGAAGGCCTGGAGATTGACCGCTCCACTGCCAGCCGCCTCGTCGACCAGGCTGTCGCGGCGGGATGCGTGACACGAGAGACGTCGGCTCGCGATCGCCGCGCGTGCGTGCTCGCGCTGACCGATCAAGGGATCGCCCTGCTGTCTGACGTCACCGTGGTCCGGGCATCGCTCCTCGCGGAGCTGACCGACGGCTGGTCGGCCGAGGACGTCACGACGCTGACCACGCTGCTGACGCGATTAAGGCCGCAACATCATGAGTAGAGGTGGGACATGTCCAGGACTCGACAAGCGGGAACCTGCCCGGTTGCCTTAGGCGCCGCGCGGATGGGGCGGCGGTCATGAGCGATCCGGCGGGCGGGCGCGCGCGACTTAACCGCAGCGTTCCTCCGAATGCGGAGGAATCTGGCGGCTTAAACCCGCGAAACCGATCGAACGGGACCGGTTTCCTCCGGACCCGGGGGAACGCTGCACCGCCCGACCCGCAACCGGCGCATGCCTCTCCGCGCGAGCCCTTGGCGCACCGGGAGATCCTCACGGTGTTCGCCGGGCTGATGACCGCGATGCTGCTCGCCGCGCTCGATCAGACGATCCTCGCCACCGCCCTGCCGACCATGGTGGGCGAGCTCGGCGGCCTGTCGAAGCTGTCGTGGGTGGTGACGGCGTACCTGCTCACCTCGACGGTCGCGGTCCCGCTATTCGGGAAGATCTCGGACATCTACGGCCGGAAACCACTGTTTCAAGCCGCGATCCTGGTGTTCGTGGCCGGGTCGGCGGCGTGCGGTTTCGCGACTTCGATGGACCAGCTCGTGGCGTTCCGAGCAGTCCAGGGCGCCGGTGCCGGCGGCATCATGGCGCTCAGCCAGACGATCATCGGCGACATCGTCTCGCCCCGCGAGCGCGGCCGTTATATCGGGTACATCGGCGCGGTGTTCGGGCTGGCCAGCGTGGTAGGACCCTTGCTCGGCGGCTACTTCGTCGACCACCTGTCGTGGCGGTGGGTGTTCACGATCAACATTCCCATCGGCGCGCTTGCCCTGGCGGTGACGCAGCGCAACCTGCGCCTCAGGTTCACGCCAGTCAAGCGGCGGATCGACTACCTCGGCGCCGCAATGTTGACCTGCGCGGCCACCTCGCTGCTCCTCGTCATGGTGTCGGGCGGCGAGACCTTGCCGTGGGGATCGCCGGCCATCCTGGGGCTCGCGGCCCTTGGAGTCGCCTCGTTGGCGGCGTTCGTCGTGGCTGAGCACCGCGCCGCGGAGCCGATCCTGCCGCTCGAGCTGTTCCGCGACCGCATCTTCAGCGTCAGCGTCACCCTCTCGTTCATCGTCGGCGCCGCGATGTTCGGCACGATCACGTTCCTCCCGCTGTTCCTCCAGACGGTGACCGGGGTGTCCGCGACCTCCTCCGGTCTCCTGCTCACGCCGCTGATCGCCGGCCTGCTCGTCTCGGTGATCACCTCCGGCCGGCTGATCACCCGCTGGGGCAGGTATCGGGTCTTCCCCATCGTCGGCACCGCGGTGCTCACCGTCGGCCTCGCGCTGCTCTCCACGATGAGCCCCGCGACCTCCCGGGTCCAGGCCTCGATCTTCATGGCGGTCGTCGGCACTGGCCTGGGCATGGTGATGCAGGTGATGGTGCTCGCGGTGCAAAACTCCGTCCCGGTACGGCACCTGGGCTCGGCCACCTCTGCCACTCAGTTCTTCCGCTCCATCGGCGGGACGATCGGCGTCGCCGCCTTCGGTGCCCTTCTCAACGCCCGCCTCGGCGCCGAGCTCGCCGCCGCACGGCTCCCCCTTCCCGCGGGGACCGACCCACGCACCCTCGTCTCAAGCCCCGAGTCGATCGCCAACGCTCCCGCCGCCGTCGAGCAGGCCTTGCGCGGCGCCCTCGCCGACACGATCACCTGGGTGTTCCTGCTCGCCGTGCCCGTCTCCGCCATCGCCTTCGGCCTGACATGGCTGCTCCGCGAGATCCCCCTCCGCCGCACCATAGGCGAGTCCGGCGACCCTGCGGAGAGCCCTCCAACCCTCGCCGCGCACTAGAGCCGCAGGACCTCCCCGAACGCACCCACGCCATCGCCCGAGATGTGGTTATGCTTCCTTCATGGCCGCCTACACCCGGCGCATGGCGACGGCGGCGGCTGACGAGGTGATACGGGCGCTCGACGCTCGAGGCGCCTGCTTGACTGACGCGTATGGCTCGTGGCTGCCCGTGGCGAGCGCCGCCATTCTCGAACGGCTGCTGAGCGCGCTGGCGCGTGAGGGCATCGGCCAGCCACACATCGAAGCCGTGGAGGGTGAGCGGATCGCCTACACATTCGGGTCGTCGCAGGGGCAGATGCGGGCAGAGTTCAAGGCTGCCACGGCTACGGGTCGTCTCGCGCTTGCCGGCCCGGTCGTCTTCGACCGCGACGGCCGGCCTGACACGACCGATCATCCCGTCCATGCCCTAGATGCGCTGGCTCAGGGCGGCGCCCTCGACCCCTACCCCGCATCGGCGATCGACGTGGTTCGCCGTGAGCTGGACGACTCGGTCCGCAACTACGCGATGGCCCTGGTCGGCGCGGAGGCGCGCAGCCGGGAGCTGGCCGCGCGCGCGGCGGCGGCCGGGATTCGTACCGCCATGGAGTGGGCGCGGGCGCAGCGGGTCATCGACCCGTCCTTCAGCGTCCTGGCCTTCTTCGAGCAGTGGGTGATCGACGGGCACCCGCTCCACCCCGGCGCGAAGATCAAGCTTGGGCTGACCCCCGAGGAAGTCATGGCGTACTCCCCAGAGTGGGGCGTTCAGCTGAACCTTCGCGTCGCCGCGATCCATCGCGACCACGCGGCCGGCGCAGGCGACGTGTCGTTGTCCGAGCTCCTCCGCGCTGAGCACCACGGGCTAGGCGCGGCCGCCGATCGCACGGTGCGCGCCATCGGTGGCAACCCGGCCCATTACGAGCTGGTGCCGGTGCATCCCTGGCAGGCCGCGCGCGTCCTCCCTCACAAGTACGGTCCGCACCTGGCCTCCGGCGCCGTCGTCCTGGTGCCAAACTCCGGCATCCCGGCGACGCCGCTGATGAACTTCCGCACATTCGCCCCCGCGCTGGGCGGCGCGGTGCGCTACCCGTCCCATCTGAAAACCGCGGTCGACGTGCAGCTCACGGGCGCCGTACGGGGCGTGTCACCGCCCGTCGTGGAGAACGGGCCACGGGTGTCCCGCCTGCTCGCCGACGTCCTACGGCGCGAGCGCGGGTTCGCCGGTCGGTTGGTCGTGCTGGCCGAGCGTGCGGGGACGTACTTCGCGCCGGGCGCGGGGGACGATCCCGCGCTCACCCGCTCGCTGGGCGCCCTCGCGCGGACCAACCCGGAAGAAGGGTTGGCCGCCGGCGAGCTGGCGCTGCCGGTCGCCGCGCTGTATTCGCGATCGCCGCTGACACAAGGCCCCATCGTCGCCGAGCTGCTCGACGAGCTCGCCGCCGCCGAGCGACTCGCGAGCCGAGCGGCGGCGGCCCGGCGGTTCACCGCAGGCTACGCCGAGGTGTCGGTCGAGCCGTTGCTCACGCTGCTGACCCGCTACGGGATCGCGCTGGAGGCGCACCCCCAGAACACTGTCGTGGTCGTCCGCGAAGGCCTGCCGGTCCGGCTCGCGATCCGCGATCTCGGTGCGGTGCGGATCAGCGCCGAGCGGCTGGCCCACCACGGGCTGCGCGTGCGGCTACTGCCAAGCTCAGCGATCGCCGCGCGGTCCGACGACGAGATGCGCGGCAAGCTGTTCTTCTCCTTCTTCCAAAACCACCTCGGTGAGCTGCTGTCCTGCCTCGCCAGGCTGTCCAGCTGTCGCGAGGCCGTGCTGTGGGCACCGTTCGCCACCGCCGCCCGCCGTGCCTTCGTGGCGCTGCGCGAGGACGGGGGGGACGCCGCCCTCCAGGATGAGCGCGGCCTGTTCAACCAGCCGCTGCCGTTGAAGAGGGTGCTCGCGATGCGCTTGGACGGGAGCGTTACCGAGGAGTCCTTCGTCGATGCGCCCAACCCCCTCCGTACCGCCGGAGCGTAAACGTGATGACCGAGGAGGAGCGGCGCACTCTCGCCTTCCTGCGCGCCGAGGTGCCCCACCTGGCCGGAGCCTTCCTCGATCACCTCGCCC
The DNA here is from genome assembly GCA_050743625.1 of Egibacteraceae bacterium. GTDB lineage: Bacteria > Actinomycetota > Nitriliruptoria > Euzebyales > Egibacteraceae > JBOGED01. The sequence continues at coordinate 10,942 of JBOGED010000038.1, forward strand.
GCGCGCGCCGGACTACGCTCGGCCATCTGGTCGCCGCCATGCTGCGAGAGGACGTCGCTCAGCTCGGCGCTCGCTCGTACGCCGCCCCCGGGGTACGCCCGGCTCGGGTCGTGTCGCTGGCGCCTGACGCGCGCCTGGTCATCGGCATCGGCCAAGAGACCGCGTTCGGCCGGCTGCGGGTCGACGGCCCGGTGATGCACCTCGAGGGCAAGTCCTGCCGCGAGCTGACCCACCCGGTGGAGCTGCTCTGCGTCCTAGAGGCCGCGGGCCACGGCGGCGGCGGGGCCTGGCGAGAGCTTACCCATGAGGTGTCCGACTCGGTGGCGAACCTCGCGATGGCGTACGCCTGTGTGGAGGAGCGGTCAGCGCAGATGGGACGCCGCGCGCGCGAGCGGGGTGCGACCGGTGCCGGTCAACTGGGCGTGCTCGCGGACCCGCTGCTCGACTCGACGCTGCTGTTCGAGCGGCTGTGCGCGGAGGGCCACAACCTGCACCCCTGCGGTCGCGTCCGCAAGGGCATGTCGCCGGCCGAGAGCTACCGGTACGCCGCGGAGTGCGCAGGGGTCACGGACTTAGCGCTAGTCGCCGTACGCGCCGATCACGTGCTCAGCACACCTGACGAGCAGGGGAGCGACGTCACCGAGATCCTCTTCGACCATTTCCCGCACCTGGAGCAGACCACGGGCCAAGCGCTCGCCGCCCGCGAGTTGTCCACCCGTGACTACCTCGTCATGCCGGTCCATCCCTGGCAGCGGACCCACGCCCTGCCGCAGACGTACCCCGACGAGCTCCGCATCGGGGTGATCGTCCCGCTGGACGGGGTGAGCCTGCCCGCGGCCTCGACGATCTCGCTCCGTAGCGTCGTCACCGGGCCGGGGCGGCACGGCCGGCGGTTGGTCGTCAAGGCGGCGCTCGACGTGCTGCTGACCTCGACGTACCGCAACATCTCGGCGGCCACCACCTACAACGGTCCCCGGATCAGCCGGCTGCTTGCCTGCCTGTTCGCGGCCGAGCCCAAGCTACGCGACCGCGTGACCGCGGTGAGCGAGCTGGCTGGCGCGGCCTTCCAGCCCGGGGACACCGACGGGGAGCCGAGTACCCGCCGCCAGCGAAACCTGTCGGTGCTGCTGCGTGAGGACCCGACCCTGTACCTGCAACCTGGCGAGGTGGCGATCACCGGCTGCGCGTTGTACGCCACGTCGCCGGTCACTGGCCGCAGCGTACTGGCCGATCTCGTCGAGCAGTTTCGGGCAGCCCATGCGCCCGCGCATGACCATGCCGCACTGGCGTGGCTCGCCGAGTACACGGCGCTGTTCGTGCCCATGATCCTGATCATGCTGACCAAGTACGGCATCGGCCTGGAGGCTCACCTGCAAAACACGCTGGTGGTTTTTCGTGACGGCAGGCCGGTGCGGTTGCTGCTGCGCGACTTCGCCGGTCTGCGGCTGAACCCGGCCAGGCTGGCCGCCGCGGGGGTGACCTACCAGCCGTACCCCGGTTCGATCACCGTCACGGACGACATCGCGCAGGTGCGGACCAAGGTGTTCTACGCGTCGCTGCAGGCCAACCTGGCCGAGATCATCACGCGGCTGGTCGCCGACTTCGACCTTCCGGAGGCAACCTGCTGGCGCTTGGTGTGGCAGGAGGCCGAGCGGGTCTTCGCCCGGCTCGCCGCCGACCCCGCCCTCGTCACGCGCGTCCGCGCTGACCGGGACGCCCTCTACGCTCCCCGCCTCGGACAGAAGGCGTTCACCCGCATGCGGTTGCAGCCGCAGGCCGGCGACATCTTCCACGAGATGCCCAACCCGCTGCACGCATTGTCACGCGCGGCGGCGACCCGCTCGCGACCCGCTCTATAAGTGTGACGAGAGGCTGAGATGAGCGCGTGCGACGAGATTGCCCGGGACATGGCGACGCAGGAGTTTCACCAGGACCCCTACCCGCTCTACGCGCGAATGCGCCGTGAGCATCCGGTGTACCGAAGCTGCCGAGGCGTCTGGTACTTGACCCGTTACGCCGACGTCGACGCCGCGCTGCGCGACCCGCGCCTGTCGAAGGATCAGGAGCGGATGCGGCGCTGGTCCGCCCGGCACGCGGGCGCGGAGGATGTCGCCAGGCTGCGGGAGCGGTTCGGCCGCTCGATGCTGCACGCCGACCCACCCGATCACACTCGCCTGCGAAAGCTGGTGAGCAAGGCGTTCACGGCTCGGCGGATGCACGACTTGCGCCCGCGCATCGAGGCGATCACCGACGAGCTGCTCGACGCCGCCGTCGCGGCGGGGCCGAGCGTGGACGTGGTCACGGCGCTCGCCTACCCCTTGCCGATCACCGTGATCTGCGAGCTGCTCGGCGTCCCGCGCTGCGACCGCCATCGCATCGGCACGTGGTCGCGGCAGCTCGTGGACCAGACGGAGGCTGTCCCGGCTCCGGAGGACTTGCGGCGTATCGAGCAGGCGGCGGAGGAGTTCGAGGACTACCTGCGGGACCTTATCCGCAGGCGACGCGCCGAGCCGACCGCCGACATCGTCAGCGCCTTGGTCGCGGTAACGGAGCGCGGCGGCCAGCTCACCGAAGACGAGCTGCTCTCGACCTGCTACCTCCTGATCGTCGCGGGTCATCAGACGACCGTGAACCTGATCGGCAACGGCGTGCTCGCGCTGCTCAACGATCCCGACCACCTGCGCCGGTTGCGGGACGACCCGACGTTGATCTGCTCGGGAGCCGAGGAGCTGCTGCGCTATGACAGCTCTGTCCAGACGGTGACCCGTATCGTGGTTGGCCAGGTCGAGGTCAGCGGCAGGATGCTGGGTGACGGCGAGCTCGTGTCCGTGGTGCTCGGTGCGGCGAACCGTGATCCGGACCAGTTCGCGGACCCGGACCGGCTGGACTTTCACCGGGCGGACCATCGGCACGTGGGCTTCGGTAACGGCCCACACTTCTGCCTGGGCGCGCCGCTTGCCCGGCTGGAGGTCGAGATCGCGATCGGGAAGCTTCTCCGGCGGCTGCCCGGGGTGCGACTGGACACCGATGCGCTTCAATGGCGGCCGAAGCCCGCGCTGCGCGGCCTAGAATCCCTGCCTCTCGTCTACTGAGTTGCTCCCGCCGAGGATTGCGGCGGCGCTGCGCCAGGCTCACGCCGCGGGCGAGCGGCCGTTGTGCGCGTACGTCTACGACCTCGCCGCGTTGGCGGAGCGTGCCGGGACCGTGGCTCGGAGCCTGCCCGGCAACGTCCGGCTCTACTACTCGGTCAAGGCCAACGCGCACGCCGCGGTGCTGGCGACGCTGGCGTCCGTGGTGCACGGGTTCGACATCGCCTCAGCGGGCGAGCTGGCCAAGATACGAGCGGTCGCCCCCACCGCCCCTCTCGCCTTAGGTGGTCCAGGCAAGACCGATGAGGAGATCGAAGCCGCGCTGCGGGCCGGCGTGGAGCTCATCAACGCCGAGAGCGTTCACGACCTGTCCCGCATCGACCACGCGGCGGCGCATGCCGGTGTGCGTGCGCCAGTGCTGCTGCGCGTCAACCCACCCTGGCGGCTCGTCACGGGCAGTCACCAGATGACCGGCGCGCCGACCCAGTTCGGTATCGATGAGCAACAGATCGGCGCCGCCATCGCCCGCGCCCTGCGCTGCCGCCACGTCACGATCCAAGGCCTGCACCTGCACGCGGTCTCCAACAATCCTGACGCCGCCGCCCACGTCGAGTTCGCCGCCCGCTGCCTGCGATTCGCTCGGTGGGTTGCGCGGCGGTTCGACGTGCCGCTGCCAGTCGTGGATCTCGGCGGTGGCCTGGGCATCGACTACTCCGGCGGCGAGGCGCACTTCGACTGGGACCTGTTCGCCCGCGGGTTGCGGGTCACCGCCGCCGCGCACTCCGACACCGAGGTGATCCTCGAGCCCGGCCGCTTCCTCGTCGCGCCGTGCGGCTACTACGCGGCTGAGGTCCTCGACCTCAAGTGGAACCATGGCACAGCCTTCGCCGTGCTGCGCGGCGGCTCTCACCATTTCCGGCTGCCCGCCGCGATGCGATGGAGCCACCCGTTCACCGTGGTCGACATCGACGACTGGCCCTATCCCTTCCCACGTCCTGAGATCCAAGACGGCGAGATCACGGTCGCAGGCGAGCTGTGCACCACCAGCGACGTGCTCGCCCGCGCAACCCCGGTCCAACGGGTCCGCGCCGGCGACATCCTGGTCTTCCCACTCGCCGGCGCCTACGCCTGGGAGATCTCCCACCACGACTTTCTCAGCCATCCCCACCCCGCCACCATCCTCCTCCCGCCGCCTTGAGCGACGCCGCCGACCCCTCCCAGCTCCTGCGAATCCTGCACTGAGATGAGAATCGGCTGCACGTCGCCCGGTTTGTCGGGTTCGCGCCAGTTGGTTGGTGGCCTATTCCTGCACTGTGCAGAGTAATGCCGGTAGTTCGGCAAAACTCTGCACAGTAGCGCCCGGCGCTTCGTTCGATGCCTCGCTCGAGCGCGAAAAGGTCATGGGACGCCTGGTTTGCCTGATTCTCATCCTCCGGGGAGGCGGCGCCAGCCGCCATGAGCTGCCAGCTGTGGCACGCTCTCCGAGACAGGTGTTGGGCGACACGGGTAAGCCACAGGTCAGACGAGGTGGAACTGCTCGTCTAGCTCGCGGACACACGGTAGCGCCCATGAGCCCGGGAACGTGGCACGCAGCTGGCGGAGCCGCTCGTCGCCCAGCCTGTACCCTGTGCGCCGGCATTCGGCCAGCGCCTCGCCCGCCGTCGCGCAGGCCATCTCCGGGTCGCCGGCCACCGTGTACGCGTGCGCCGCGTCCACAAGGCAGCGCCCGGTTGCCCGCGCCCGGACCGTGGGCGCGCCCAACGCCGCCCGCAGCTCAGCCAGCGCCTCTTCCGTCGCGCCGAGCAGGCCGAGGACCATGCCTGACTGGCCGGCCATGTAGGACGCGTCCCACCCGGCGAAGTAACCCATGGTGGACAGGAACCCATGACCGTCGCCGCGGCCGAGCTGCCCGTACGCGGCGTCCAACGCTCCGTGCGCAGCGCGACCGTCATCGAGCGCGGCGTACTGGCGCGCCGCGGCTATCTCGACCCACAACGCCCACACACCCGGCTCCGCCGTCGCCCTGGCATGGTCGAGAAGGTCGAGCGCGGCGGCCGGCCGGCCAGTGTGTGACAGCGCCGTGCTCGCCGACCCCGACGCTCGCGAAACCAGCTCGCCACGTCCGGTCTCCCCGGCCAGCGATCGAGCAGCGGTCAGCAGCTCCCACGCCGCGGCCGCTCGGCCGCCGGCTACCGCCGCATGCCCCGCGAGCAACGCCGCATCCGTGGCCACCTCAAGCAACCGCTGGCGCCCGGAAACCCCGTACCCGCCCTCCCGCAGGCCGGCGAGCACGCGACCGAGCATGACGCGGGCCTCACGCTCCAGGTCGTGCGGGCTCGTGAGCGCCCATCGTGCGGCCAGGTCGTCACGTCCCTGCTCGGCCGCTTCTACGTTGATGCCGCTCATGACGCACCCCCCCACCAGCAGAACCACGCCGGCTGCCCCCCCTCGTCGCAGCACGGCTCTACGGTCCATGGTTCGCCCTCCGTCGAGCTCGACCGCGACGCTACCCGCGTTCCATCCGCGCCGGTAGAGGCAATTCGCATCGCACTGGGCACAGGATGGGCACAGGATGGCGCGAGCCTATCCGCGACGATGAGCGGTGTGTCGCTGATCGCCGCCACCTTGAAGACCGCGGACGCGGACGCGGAGAATTCACAGTTCGCTGTCGCCCAGCCACCACATCGGCAGCTGGCCACCTAATGAGGCTGCGCCCTCGTACCCCGAGCTCGCGCCTGGCTTCCCCGCAATCGCACGCGCCGATGTGCCGTTGCTGGCACATACGCCCGCCGCGACACCTCCGTCGTCCCGAGGAACCCGCCGAGCACCACTGACCACAACGGCTCGCGCCCGTGTGCGTTCGCGGGCGCATATGCCCCGTAACGAAACTTGTCACAACCGTAAAGATCCCGGCAACGGAGGAACTCTAGCCGGTCTCCGCGGCGCACGAGCGCGCTGCCGTGCTCGGACACCACCAAGGTGAACCTGGCGTCGCTGAGCGCCTGCTCGGGAAGTCCCGCGACGGTCTCCTTGTGCTCCACCTCCTCGACACGCACGGTAGCGAGGGGGTGTGACAAATTACATAAACATAAGACCGGTTTTTTCGTCGTACGGAGCGTGGACGACGTGGACGCCGAGGTCACGGCGCCACAAAGCCCGCCCCTGGCCCTTCAGCCAACCGAGCTGCTTGAAGGACACGGGGACGAGCAGCTCGCTGGCCTCCAACGGCCCACGGTCAGGGTCGGCGAGCAGCGCCTCGTACTCCCCCACCAACCCGGCGGGGAGCACCTCGGCGCCGTCGAACAGCTCGTCGAAGCGGCAAGCCAGCGCGGCGTCCGACGAGAAGACCGGCATCTCGTCGAGGAACGCGCGGGTGAAGTCCCGCTGGACTTTGCGCACCCGCGCTTCCCACTCCGCGCCGCCGGCCAGCTCGAGCGCCTCGTCCAACCAGAACTGTAAGACCCCTTCGTCCACCGGCTCGCCGTCGTGTGGCGCCAGGACCGACCAGGCCGCCTCGAGGTCGGCGGCCTCATAGGGGAGCGGCTCGCCCCGAGCGCCGCCGAACACGAGCACATCCGCGGACGGGCGGGCGCGGCGGCGGTTGACCCTGCCCATCCGCTGGATCAGCGCGCTCAGCGGCGCGACCTCGGTCAGCCCCAGGTCGAAGTCGACGTCCAAGCTGACCTCGACAACCTGGGTGGCCACGCACACCAGCGGGTCACGGCCCCCCGGTCCGCGCGCCGTGTGAAGGCGGGACTCCTTGCGCGCCCGGTCACGCGCGTTCAGGCGGCCGTGGAGCACCTCGACGACGTCCCCCAGCCGGCGGCGAAGCGCCTCGCCCAGCTCGATCGCCCAGCTCACGCGGTTCACGACCACCAGGACCGCCTCGCCTCGCCGCAGCGCCGGCTCGGCCGCCGTGAGGGCGGCCTCGGCGGTCAACGGGCCCTCGCGCAGCACCAACCGGTGCCGGCGGAACCGGCGCAGCGTCGCGGCGTCCGCCCGCACCTCGGTCAGGCCGGGCAACAGGTCACCGAGCATACGGAGGAGGCGGCTGGGCAGCGTGGCCGACAGGACGCAGGCCTCACCGCGCAACGGGCCGGTCCACAGCCCGATCGCCGCGAGGATCAGGCCGAGCCGCGCCGGCTCGTAGGCGTGCAGCTCGTCGAACACGAGGAGGGATCCCGCGGTGTCAGCGAGGACCGGCTCGGCGCCCCTGCCCCGAAGAGGCCTCGCAAGAGCTGGTACGGCGTGGTGACCCGCGCGGGTGGCCCGTGCAGCCGCGCGACCGCCCGATGCCGACGCGCCCGCGCCCGCGCGGTGGCGGGCGCCTGCTCGTCGTCCAGCAACCACCGGTAGAGGTGCCGCACCGCTCGGGAGTGCACCAGCGCGACCTCCGTACCGAGGCGCGCCTGGAGCCTGCGGTACATCGCGTCGATGCTCGCCTGGTAGGGCAACACGTAGAACAGCCGCGGCGACCAGTCACGCGCCGCCCGGCGCCGCTGCGCCCAGCACAGGGCGGCCTCGGTCTTGCCCGACCCGGTCGGCGCGATCAGCGCGACGT
>JBOGED010000039.1:0-2340 GCA_050743625.1 Egibacteraceae bacterium
TATAATCGTAGGCGTCGGCATTCGTTTTTGGGTTACGTTTCTCCTCTTGACTTTGAGATGGGTAATAGTATAATAGGGGAGGTAGCGGCCTAACCGGCACCTGTCTACCAAAACGGGGCAAGTCCCAAGCGGCGACGACCAAGTGGTGTGGGCGCCCGTCGTCGTGATAGGAACGAGCCGCCATGGCCCGTTAGGCCGGGTTCGGAGCCCCAACGGTTGTTGGGAACACCGGTAGGAGGTCCAACGAAACCAGCCAGTTCGTTGTAGCTTACAGCCATGGACCCAAGCCGCTTTGGAGCTTCGAGGCTGGGCCGGTGGTGAAGACCATCGGTCTTCACGGCTACCCCGCCTACCTCCCGGCCCGGTTGCCGAGAGCGCTGCCCCTGGCTCCTCGTACGATTCTGCTGCTTTCTGATGCCGACCGCGCGTTGGGCCGCCTCGCAGGTGCCGGCGGGCTGCTTCCCAACCCGCATATCTTGCTGCGTCCCTACATCACCCGGGAGGCGTTGGCGAGCTCTCGAATCGAGGGGACGCAGGCCTCCCTGTCGGATGTCTTCGATGCTACGGCGCGAGGCTCGATTCGGGGAGAGGTACGGGAAGTCACGAATTACATTGCGGCGCTCGACGCAGGCTTGGCCCTGCTGGAGCAACTCCCGTTGTCGATGCGCCTGATCTGCCAGATCCACGCAGTCCTCCTCGACGGCGTTCGGGGTCAGGAGCGCGTCCCGGGCGAGGTTCGACGATCGCAGAATTGGATCGGCTCACCTTACAACCGCCCGGACACCGCAGTGTTCGTTCCTCCTCCGGTCGATGAGATGAAAGAGGCGTTCAGCGATTGGGAACGATTCGCTCACGAAGATATCCAGATCCCGCTGTTAGTGAAATGCGCCCTCCTGCACTACCAATTCGAGACCATCCATCCTTTTCTCGATGGCAACGGCCGACTGGGTCGCCTCCTCATCGTCTTCTTCCTCGTCGAGCAGGGTCTGCTGCCCGCGCCGCTGCTGTACCTCAGCGCGTATTTCGAGGCGCACCGTCAGCAGTACTACGATCGGCTCCAACTTGTACGGGAACAAGGGCAGCTGGAGGAATGGATCCAATTCTTCCTGACGGCGGTGGCGGTTCAGAGTCGCGACGCGGTCGAAAGAGCCGAGCGCCTTGCCGACCTGCGCGAGCAGTACCGGCGGGTCGCGAGCCAAAGCCGCAGCAGAGCCCCCGAGGTCGTGGAGCAACTCTTCGAAAACCCTGTCGTCACCGCCGCCTACATCGCCGAACGTCTGAGCATGACCCAGCAGGGAGCCATGAACTTGATCCGCCGCCTAGAGGCCGACGGCCTTGTACGCGAGTACGGACGGATCCCTGGCCGCGCGCTGCGGTGGGTCGCGCCAGACATCCTCGACGTCCTGGAAGGTGCCGGGCCCGCCGATCCGTAGAGCAAGACGCAAGAGCGCCACCTCCGCCCCAAAAGGCGCGAGCGACAAGAGGACACGCTACCGCCGACCGCACGCCGCAGCCGACGTCGCCTTTGGGCATTCCTAGCCACGCGGTCCAGCCGCTACTACCAACATGCATGTCATCCAGATCCCGCGTACGCATCGGCTACGGATCAGAGGAGCGCTACGGCGTAAAGAGCGTCGGCGCGTACCAGGCGATCACCAGCCCGCTGCGGCTACGCTCACATAGACGCAGCCCACTAATCCACCAAAGCCGGTACTCGAGCTTGGCCTTTCTGAGCCGGTCGCCCACGATCACGTCGACTCTGTCCTCTGGAAGCACATCTCGGAGGCCGTCCCCGCCGAGCTCCAAACTCCCGACCGCAAGCGCGAACTGACGCTAATTGGACAGCAGACCTACGAACCGCGGTAGCGGGGGGCAGGGCGTCCCCGGCGGTGCGTCGGGTGGGCTCGACGAGGTCGAGATCGGCGAACCGGGGCGTAAACGGCCGGCATTCCCGCCTCAGCCGGCGAGTCGCCGTTCCCTTCGCGTTCGCGTGAATGCCTATCCCCCTGTGGGACGGCCACGAGCACGAGACGTTGCCATCCAGCTCACGCTCTCCACGAAGCACGTAAGGTGAGGGCGCGGGCGGTTAAGATGCCCTTGCGTACCGCCTCGACGGTAACGGCGCGGCGGGCGCTTGCCCGCGGCGCCCTGGCCACCGCCGAGGCCACGCTATGCCGGGCCGGTGAGCTGGCCGGCGACGACCCCGCGCGGCTCGCCGCTCTCGATGAGACGCTCGTTGAGGTACTCGTCCTCGCGGGCAAGACCGTCGAGGCCCTCGAGGTCGGGACGGCGCTGCTCGACCAGTTGAGGTCGATCGACGCCGCGGCTGACCGCCTCACG
>JBOGED010000040.1:0-2431 GCA_050743625.1 Egibacteraceae bacterium
CGAAATCCCTGTTCGGGAACACGGGCGGACGCGGAACACCGGCTAGCGGTCCTCTCGGGCGGCCGCGATCACCTTCTTCGCCACGTGCTCCGGGCATTCCTCGTGGTGGTCGTAGCGCATGCTGACCGTGCCCGCTCCGCTGGTGAGGCTCCGGAGCTCGGCCGTGTACATCGTCAGCTCCGCCTCGGGTACCAGGGCACGCACGATGCTGCGCCCATGGCCGGCGGGCTCCATACCTTGGATGCGGCCGCGCCGGGAGTTCAGGTCGCCCATCACGTCACCGGTCATGTCCTCGGGAACGTTGATCGCGACCTCCATCACCGGCTCGAGGAGCGTGACGCCGGCCTGCTCCGCGACGCTCCGGAACGCGAGCGAGCCGGCGACCTCGAAGGCGACCTGTGACGAGTCGACCGAGTGATGCTTGCCATCGACCAGCTTGACCCGCACGTCGACGACCGGGTAGCCGGCCAAGACGCCTTGGGTCATCGCCTCGCGGACGCCCTTCTCGACTGAGGGGATGAACTGGTTAGGGATCACGCCCCCAACGATCTTGTCTTCGAACTCGAACCCACCGCCACGTGGGAGGGGCTCCACCTCGATATGCGCGATGCCGTACTGACCATGACCGCCCGACTGCTTCACGTGGCGGCCGATCGCCTTGCCCGGGCCTCGTAACGTTTCGCGATAGTTTAGGCGCAGCGGGACCTGCTTGACCGTGACACCGAACTTCCGCTTCAGGCGCGCCATGGCGACGTCCGCGTGACCCGGCCCGTACAGGCGGAGCACGAGCTGCCCAGTATCGGCGTCACGCTCGACACGGAACGCGGGGTCCTCCTCGGCCAGGCGTTGGAGCGACGTCGACAGCTTGTCCTCGTCGCTCGCCGAGGCGGCGACGACTGCCACACGGTGGAACGGCTCCGGCAACGGCACCGGCTCGAGGTCGACCTTCGCGTCCTTGGTTCGCAGCACGTCTGTAGTGACGACGTCGTCCAGCTTCGCGACCGCGACGATGTCTCCGGCCTCTGCTGAGGAGGCCGGCGTCTGGTCCTTGCCGCGGAGGAAGAACAGCTGATGCAACCGGACGGTATTGCCCGTCCTGGAGACGACCAACGTGTCATCTTGCGCCAGCGTCCCAGAGAGGACGCGCAGGACGTTGATCCGGCCGACGTAGGGATCGGAGAGCGTCTTCGTGACGTACAGAGCGGTTGGCCCGTCGACACGCAGGCCACGCGCCGCGGCCCGATCTACTGGCGAGGGGCCTTGCTCGACGATGAAATCCGCCAGTGACTCGACGCCGATCCCCAGGGTGGCCGAGCCGCAGAGGACAGGGAAGAAATCGCAGCTCGTGATCCCGCGCTTGAAGCACTTCACCAGGTCGTCGATCTCGGGCGTGTCGCCCTCGAGATAGCGCTCGAGCAGCTCGTCGTCCAGCTCGACGATCGCCTCGATCAACGTCTCACGGTGCTGCTCGGCCTGTTTCGACAGCTCTTGTGGGATCTCGCCGACCTCTCGCTTCCCTCGAACATGCCGTATGGCTTTGAAGTGAAGAAGGTCGATGACACCGGCGAGGTCCCCCTCGGCGCCGATCGGCATCAGGACCGGTGCCGCCGCCGTGTCATAGCGCCGCTGGAGCGCGTCGATGTTGGCCTGGAACGCCGCGTTCTCCCGGTCAAGCTTGTTCAGGAACACGAGCCGTGGCAGCTCTAGCCGCGCGCATGCCTCCCACAGCTGCTCGTGTTGCGGCTGGATGCCCACGCTCGCGTCGACGACGAACACCGCGAGGTCGGCGGCCTGGAGAGCGGGGTACGCTTCGCCGACCGACTCAGGTGCCCCGGGGGCGTCGAGCAGGTTGAGCTTGTGGCCTTGCCATTGCAGGGACGCGGTCGCCAGGCTCAACGAGTGCTCGCGATCGCGTTCCTCAGGCTCGAAGTCCAAGATCCCACCGCGGCCGTCCCCCGCGCCGGCGGCGGTCAACAATGCCTCCGCCAACGTCGTCTTGCCGGTCCCACCATGACCGAGCAACACGACGTTTCGTACCCTTGTGGTTGCAGACCCCTGTTCAGCCATCAGCACACGCCTTTCGCGTCGAGGCGCCGGCCGACTTCGATCGCGCGTGGGGATCACCGGCGCGCATCGCATGATCCTAGGCGCTCGCAAAGCACGGTCGACAACTTTTGTCGATGCGTGAGCTAATCCTTGGGTCTGGAGCGGTGAGGCATCGTGGGCGCATGCGTCGGCGACCTCGCGGTCTGCTCTGCAGGTGGTCCGTGCATCCAGGCCTAGCGGGGCTTCGCCCCGGCCCGGCGAGCGTGTGAGGCATGACAGCGTTCCCCGAACAGGGATGTGGACCGGCGGGTCATCGCTAGCCGGCTCGCAACTCGTGCAACACCTGCAACACGACTCACAAACTTGACTCACGCGCAACGACTTT
>JBOGED010000041.1:0-3066 GCA_050743625.1 Egibacteraceae bacterium
GCTGGATATCGGCGGAATACCGCCGATATCCAGCACACAACTCAGCGTCTTCCACAGCGACCAGAACGCATGTGCGTTGGCGGGCGTATAAGCCCGCCAACGAACTTGCACGACGTCACGCCTCTCGACCACCAGAAGAAGAACGAGCTGTCAGTCCTGTGAGACGCCGGATCGCAAGGCGCCGATGGCCGCGTCGACGACGGCGGTGCGGTTGGCTGTCGCGACAGTGACGGTGCAGCGGTCCCGGGGGTCTAACGCACCGCTCAGCACGGCGATCGCGCAGCGGGCGCGCATTGCGGCGAGCGCGTCGCCGCCGGGGGCGAGCAGGGCGATGGCGCGGAGTGCCTGGGACCGGGCGCGAACTCCCAAGCCGCCTTGCTCGAGGGCCGAGGGGTCTTGGGCGATCGCGGCCAGAGTCGGCCGGTGCTCGAGCATGGCGTCGAGCAGGCCGGCAAGCAGCCGGCGAGGCCGCTCGTCGGGGTCGAGGTCCACCACGTTGTCGAGCAATGCGTCGATGTCCGTGAACATCGGCTCTATGAGGCTGGACAGCAACTCCTCTTTCCTGTGGAAGTAGTAGTAGAGCGCCGCGACGGTCGTTCCGAGCTCCTCGGCGATGTCCCGCAGGCTCGTCCCGACATAGCCCTTGGTGGCGAACAGCTCCTGAGCGACGTCCAGAATCCGGTCACGGGTGTCCTCTCCGGCGCGTGTCGGCATCACCCCTCCTTTTTCGGCGTTCCGGACACCGTACCTGACGGACAACCAGTAGGAAAGCGTGTAATTATTTTACTGGACAACCGCTAAATTTGAGCTTACTCTACGCCCGGTAAGTTGCCTAGGGCTTGGCGGGCGTCCCATATGGCACGCTTCATCAATTTCTCACTGAGACACCGAGCGGTAGTAGTCCTGGCCACAGTGCTACTGCTGGTAACTGGCGCGGTCTCCGTCGCACAGCTGAGCCAGGAGCTGTTCCCCTCGATCAACGCGCCGTTCTTGGTCGTGAGCGCCGCGCAGCCGGGCGCGGGACCGTCCTCGATCGCGCAGGACGTGGCGACCCCGATCGAGGACGCGATCGAGGCCACGCCGGGAGTGGAGTCGGTCAGCTCGACCAGTGCCGAGGGCTTCGTCGTGGTCACCGCCGAGTACGCCTACGGCACGGACATGGAAGAGCGCGAACGGGAGGTGCGCGACCGGATCGCCGCCGCGGGCCTACCCGAGGGTGTGCAGGCCTCCGCTCAGCGCGTCAATCCGGCGTCCCTGCCCGTGTACTCCGTCGCGGTGGTCGGCGACGATCAGCAGGCCGCCGAGGCGTTGGTCGACGATGTCCTGCGACCCGCGCTGATCGCGGTCGACGGCGTCGCGCAGGTCGTGGTCTCCGGTTCACGCGAGCAGGTCGTGGTGGTGACACTGGACCCGGACGCCTTGTCCGACGAGGGCATGACCGTGGGCGATGTGGTCAACGCGATCGGGGCCGCCGACCTCTCGACGCCGGCCGGCAGCGTCGAGCCCGGCGATCGTCAGCAGACGGTACGGGTCACCCAGCCGACGGACAGCCTCGAGGGTGTGGCACGCCTGATGGTCGCGTCAGGCCGGCCCCCGATCCCGATCCCACCACCTGCGGTCCCACCACCCGCGGGCCCACCTGGCGCCGGCGCGGCGCGATCCACCGCCGCGCCTTCCTCGCCGGTCGCAGAGCCGGGCGCTGCCCAGGGCACACCGCCCGGGACCATCATTGACCTCGGCACGGTCCAGCCAGCCAAGGACTCGACCGGGCTGGTGATCGATCTGGATAGGGAGTCCCTGACCCGGCGCGGCCTGGTAGCGGGCGACGTCGCGCGGGCTCTGTCCGCCGCTGGTCTGGCCGGGCTGGTGACGATCGAGGACCAGCTCCGGATCTTCGTGCCGGGTGAGGCGCTGTCCGCGAAAGAGGTCGGCGCGCTGAGGGTGACCGCGCCTGAGCGCGACGTAGGCGCGCCAGCGGTCACCGAGCGGGTGATCACTGGCGCGCGTGAGGCGGGCGCCATGCCGGTGGCACAAGGCGCTCCGGTGATCCCGCGCACTCCGGAGGCTGTCCCGCTCGAGGAGTTGGGCACCGTGGAGCTGGGTGACGAGGATGTTGCGTCCCTCAGCCGCACCAACGGCCGCCCCAGCATCACGTTGGAGGTGACCCGCGAGCAGGACGCGAACACCGTCGACGTCGTCGACGGGATCACCGCGGCGCTCGACGACATCGCGTTGCCTGGCGGGCTGGAGCTGGTCGAGATCGTCAACCAGGCCCCGAGTATCACCGACGCGGTGGAGGACCTGGTGCGCGATGCCCTGCTGGGTGCGGTGTTCGTGATCGTGATGATCCTGCTGTTCCTCCGCAGCCTGCGAGGGACTCTCGTGACCGGGATCTCGATCCCGCTCTCGCTGCTCATCGCGTTCATCCTGATGCGGGCCCAGGGCATCACGCTCAACGTCCTGACGCTCGGCGCCCTGTCGGTGGCCGCGGGCCGCGTCGTAGATGACTCGATCGTCGTGCTGGAGAACATCTACCGGCAGCTCGAGCAGGGCTATACCCGGACCGAGGCGGTCGTCGCGGGCACCAGCCAGGTGTTCCCCGCGATCACGGGAGCCACGGTGACGACCTGCGCGGTGTTCGTGCCACTCGCGTTCGTGGGCGGGCTGATCGGCGAGGCGTTCGCCGGCTTCTCGCTGACTATCGTGTTCGCCCTCGCGGCCAGCCTTGTGGTCGCCATCACCGTGATCCCGGTCTGCGCCGACCTGTTCCTGCGGGTCTCGGGCGCGCGCCAGAAGACGGCGGGGCGGGAGGGCATTGGCCGGTTCGCCCGCCGCCCGCTGGCCTTCGCCTTACGCCACCGAGCGCTGACGCTGGTCACCGCCTTCGCGCTGCTGGCGGGCTCGCTGGCCACACTGACGCAGGTACCGGTCGTGCTGTTCCCGCGAGGGGAGACCAGCACGCTGGAGGCCGAAGTGCAGGCCCCAACTGGCACCAACCTGGGGGCGACCACCGGGCTGGTCGCCGGGCTCGAGGCGCGGTTGGCGACGGTAGAAGGCGTCGAGCAC
>JBOGED010000042.1:0-38754 GCA_050743625.1 Egibacteraceae bacterium
AGCGCCACCAACCCAGCGCACACGCGCCGCCTCCGCGGGCGCTTCTTAACCGCGCCCTGACCACGCCGAACAACCCCAAGAACCGGCCGGCCCACCCCCAAAACACACGGCAAAACCGAATACTTACAGTCGGGGAAATCCCCGATGATCCCGCGTTCAGGCGAAGTCGATCGAGCTGTACTCCATCAGCTTGTCGAAGGTGTGGCGAGCCTTGACGTAGCGGACGGTGCCGCTCTTTCCGCGCATGAGCAGCGACTCGGTGGTGGCGCCATGGGCGATGTAGTTGACGCCTTCGACGAGATCACCCTCAGTCACACCGGTGCAGACGAAGAACGTGTCGGTGCTGGACACCAGGCGGTCGGTGGTGAGCGGCTCGTCGAGGTCGTAGCCGACATCTCGGGCCCGCTGCGCCTCCTCGTCGTTTCGAGGCCAGAGCTTGCCGAACATCTCGCCGCCCAGCGCTTGCACGGCGCAAGCGGTAATGACGCCCTCAGGCGTGCCGCCGATGCCGAGCGACGCATCGATGGGCTTCTCGGGCATCGCCGCGAGCAGGCCGGCGGCGACGTCGCCGTCCATGATCAGGCGGAGCCGCGCTCCGGCCTCGCGGACCTCTTGAGCCATCTGCGCGTGCCGGTCGCGGTCCAACATCACGACGAGCAGGTCGTTGACGCGTTTTCCTTTGGCGTACGCGAGCCTGGCGAGGTTCCTGGCCACCGGGGCGTCGATGTTGATCGCGCCTCTTCCGTCGGCGCCTACCACCCACTTCTCCATGTACATGCACGGCCCGGGGTCGAACATCGTGCCGCGCGGCGCGGCGGCGATGACCGCGATCGAGCCTGGCCGGCCTTGCGCGAGCAGGCGCGTACCGTCGATCGGGTCGACGGCGATGTCAACCTTCGGCGGGTGGCCGGTGCCGATCTGCTCGCCGTTGTAGAGCATCGGCGCCTCGTCCTTCTCACCCTCGCCGATCACGACGACGCCCTCCATCTCGACCGTCGAGAGCATGAGCCGCATCGCGTCGACCGCCGCTTGGTCGCCCGCAT
Organism: Egibacteraceae bacterium; assembly: GCA_050743625.1. Taxonomy (GTDB): domain Bacteria; phylum Actinomycetota; class Nitriliruptoria; order Euzebyales; family Egibacteraceae; genus JBOGED01. The sequence continues at coordinate 1,044 of JBOGED010000042.1, forward strand.
CTTTCTGGTTGCGCCCCAGCCACCGCCCCGCCGCGAGCGCGGCGGCTTCGGTGGCTCGCATGAGCTCCAGGGCGAGGTTCCGGTCAGGTTGCTGCGGGTTCTTGACCATTACCACGCTCCTACGTCAGTCACCTGGGGTGAGCTTACCGGGCTAGTCCAGGACCGAGAAGCCTCTCAATTTGCGATCTCTTCGCGCGGAAAGCGGCTCACAAGGCGGGAGCGGGCATAGTCTGTGCGAACCATGGACGACGACGTACTCCGGAAGCTCGAAGAGGAAGAACGGGCGCGCCCGGTCAGCCGCGTCGAGTTTCACGGGCAGCTCGACGAGCTCGACGGTCGGCTGGTCGAGATCGCGCAGCGGGTCGCCGACGAGATCGAGCCGGTTACGACGGCGTTCCTGCAAGCGGACCGCTACGCGGCCGACCAGCGCATCAAGGCCGCCTCGGCGATCCAGCGAGCGTGCGTCGAGCTGGAGGAAACCGGTTTCGTCATACTCGCGCGCCAATCACCGGTTGCCGGTGACCTCCGCCGGGTCATCGCCGTGCTTCGATGTGCGCGTGACGTCCAGCGGTCCGGCAACTTGATCGGTCATATCGCCTCGTCCCTCACCTGGGTGCACCCGCCGTCGATGCCGAACTCCCTCCGCCAAGTGATCGGCCAGCTCGGCACGGTGTCCGCCCAGATCTTCGCCAGCGCCGTCAACGCCTGGCGTACGCACGACGCGCTCGCCGCGCCTGAGCTGGAGACCCAGGACGACCAGGTCGACCTGCTCCAGAAGGTGCTCCTCACCGAGCTGTACACCGGCCAACAATCGGTCGAAGAGTCCGTAAGCCTGGCCCTACTCGGCCGCTACTACGAGCGCATCGGCGACCACGGGGTGGAGCTCGCACGCCAGGTCGCCTACTTCGTCACCGGCGACCGGGCCTAGACGTTTTCTGGTTTTGGCCATGGGCGATAGCGGCGTTCCTCGGCCCAGGCGGCGGGGGTTTCGTTCGCGGGTTGGATCGTGATGCGCTCGATCGGCCAGGCGAGCACGCCCAGCTCGGTGACCGCTTGGGAGAACGCGGTGCACAGCTCGTCGCACCAGGCGTCATCCAGGATGTATCCGTCGAGCCGGAGATCTCGGTGGGCGCGGAAGCGGACGCCGTACGACAGCAAGGCACCGCCGCCGAGGCGGTCAGCGAGCCAGATGACCCTTCCGATGTCGAGGCGGTTCCCGTAGGCCGCGCCAGCTGCCTGCAAGACGATGCGGACGCACGTCCACGGGCGCGGCTCATGGATATCGGCCGGGCCGGTGATCACGACGCGGCTCTTGGAGCCTTCCCATATGGGAAGTCCAAGCTCCCCCGCGGCGGACTCGAACTCGTCCTCTAAGCCGTAGTCCAGCAGGTCCTTTCCCGGGTCGTCGCTCCCGTCCCCCTCCATGAAGAGCACGACTCCGTACCCGAGGGTGCCCATCCCTTCAAATCGGTGGCCAAGCCGGGCGATCGATACCGGGTCGAGCGGGGCGGTGCCCAGCTCCGCAACCGGTCCTCCCGCGGTAACCGCGACCGCGAGCTCCACGCACACCTCACTTCATACAGCCATCCGAGGGAGGCAGAGCCTTACATGCCAAGCGTGCAACCGGAAGGGGAGAATGGGCGTTCACCTTATGGCACGGCCGAGGCCGAGATGTCAACGCACACGGTGCCATCGAACGCCAGCGTGAAGCGCCCGCCCTTACGGCAGCGGACGTCGTCGAGGTCCACACCGTCCCGACCCATGAGTAGCGCGGTCACCGAGGGGATGACGTCACCGTGTGAGCATACGACGACGCGTCCTCCGGCGTGCTCGACGACGGCGCGGTCGACGACCGCCACCGCCCGCCCGCCCAGCCAGGCGGACGCCACCCACGCGTCGCCACCGTCGTGGACCGGCAAGGTGGTCGCCTCGCCGAGCGCCGGCTCGAGCACGATCTTCAGGCCGGCCAGCTCCGCGAGAGGCTCCAGCGTCTGGACGCAACGGACGAACGGGCTGGAGTAGAGGCCGGTGATCGGCCCGTGCTTATCGTGAAGCAGGCGGGCCAAGCGGCGGGATTGCACCACACCCGATTCGGTGAGGGGGCGCTCGCGATCCGCCCTTCCCCACCATTGGTCACGCCGATAGGCCTTCGCGTGGCGGACGAGCTCAACGATCGTCATGCGCGGGATGAAACGGAGCGACCACGTGGCCGAGCATATCCGCCACGACAGCGTTTCGCGGGCCGCTAGCCTCACGCCGTGGACCTCGAACAGCTCATCTCCGCCATCGGCGCGCTCGGCGTGTTCGCGATCGTCTTCGCCGAGTCCGGCCTCTTGATCGGGTTCTTCCTCCCAGGCGATTCGCTCCTGTTCACCGCCGGGCTCCTGGTGTCCCGTGAGGTGCTCAAGGTCCCCTTGCTCGTGCTGCTGCTTGGCTGCTTCCTCGCGGCTGTGGCGGGCGACCAAGTCGGCTACGCGTGCGGTCGGCGCGCCGGGGAGCGGCTGTTCCGCCGGCCGGACTCTCGCCTGTTCCGGCAGGAGTACGTCGAGCGCGCGCAGTCATACTTCGAGCGCTACGGCAGCCGCACGATCGTGCTCGCCCGTTTCATCCCGATCGTGCGGACGTTCGCGCCTATCCTCGCGGGCGTGGGGCGCATGCCGTACCGGACGTTTCTCACCTACAACGTCGTAGGTGGCCTGCTGTGGGGAGTAGGTGTCACCTCCCTCGGCTACCTGCTCGGTCGGCAGTTTCCCGAGATCGAGCGCTACCTAGCCCCCGCGGTGCTCCTCATCGTCGCGGCCTCCCTCCTACCCCCCGCGCTCGAGATCCTTCGCCGCCGCCCGATCCGCGCGAGGCGATGACCACGCCTGTGGCACACTGACCGAGTGCGAGCCGCATTCGCCCACGACGCCCTAGACGTCCTACACGTCAGGGTCCTTTTTGCTACAGAGCCAGAGCGGGAGCATGAGGCGCGGCATCGCATCGACGTCGGTCTCTCCGTCGGTTGTCTCCCCGGGTCCGAAGGCGGAACGACCCATTGGCGGTTACAGAGCAGCCAGGCCGGTGTCGTGTCCCAAGAAGAGGCCGCCGGGGCCAACGAGCTGATCAATCAGGACCTGTCAAGCAGCGAGTGACCGGGCCGCTGACCTAGCCGTGGAAGCCCACATCGCCCCGACCGCCGATGTGGACCCGGGCGCGTGGATCGGTGCCGGGTGCAAGGTCTGGCATCTCGCGCAGGTGCGCGAGGGCGCCCGGATTGGTGAGGGATGCATGGTGGGGCGTGGCGCCTATGTCGATACAGGCGTGCACCTCGGGCGTCACTGCAAGGTAGAGAACTACGCCCTGGTGTACGCGCCGGCACGGTTGGGCGACGGGGTCTTCGTGGGTCCCCACGCCGTGCTGACCAACGACGTCTACCCACGGGCGGTGACGCCCCGCGGCGCCGTGAAGGGACCCGGCGACTGGGACGTCGCGGGGGTGACGGTCTCCGACGGCGCGTCGATCGGAGCTCGGGCCGTGGTCGTGGGGGGCGTGCGCATCGGCCGGTGGGCAATGGTCGGTGCGGGAGCCGTCGTCACGAAGGACGTGCCGGACTTCGCCCTCGTGGTCGGCGTGCCGGCCCGGCGGGTCGGCTGGGTGGGCAGGGCGGGCTTCCCGCTGATCGAGGAGGCCGGCGGGACGTGGCGCTGCCCACGGACCGGCGCGACCTACCTGCTCGAGGACGAGCGGCTGGTCGAACCGTCGTGAGCCCCCGCCGGCTGCAACCATCTACCCCCTGAACGGGGACTTAGGGGCAGATACGCCCCGAGATCCCTGTTCGGGGTGGCATCGGCCGCCGCCCCTGCCACTGGGGATGAGCGGGGAACAGGTCGCGCAGCCGGGGGTTCGCCTGGTCGGCGGCGGAGAGGACCGGATGCTCGACGGGCCAGCGCACCGCGAGGTCGGGATCGTCCCACGCGACCGAGCGCTTGGTCACACCCGGCTGCCAGTAGTCGCTGACGTCGTAGAGGTAGTCGACCGGGCCATCGCCCAACGTGCAAAACGAGTTGGCCAGGCCGTTCGCGATAAAGAGGCGGATCTGCTCGCCTGAGGGCGGCTCACCCAGCGTGAATGTGCGGACCTGGGCGAAGGTCGGCGAGCAGGGGCGGATGTCGGCGATGGCGGCGAACGCGAGGCCGCGGACGACGTAGACGAGCTTGTCCCACGGCTCCGCATGGAAGCCGCGGAGGACTCCTGGCGCGCTCCGGGAGTGGTTGCCCTGGCGAAGCACGGGCTCACGACCGAGCGCCTGCGCCAGCTCGGAGATCTGGTAGGTCTGGCGGAAGAAGCCACGCTCATCGCCGTGCGTCTGGAAGCGGACGACGTACAGGCCCTCGATGCCGGTCGGCTCGACGGGCATCGCGCTACTGCCCGAACCGCCGGGTCCGCGAGGCGAACTCGCGAAGCGCGCGCAGGAAGTCGGTCTTGCGGAACTCTGGCCAGTACGGGTCGCAGAAGTAGAACTCGCTGTGCGCGGACTGCCACATCAAGAAACCCGAAAGCCGGATCTCACCCGATGTCCGGATGATGAGGTCGGGATCCGGTGTTCCCGTCGTGTAGAGGTGCGCGGAGATGTGCTCCGGGCGCAAGTCGGCGATGACATCCTCGAGCGTGCACCCGTCCGCCGCACGCTCCTCGAGGAGACCGCGCAGCGCATCGGTGATCTCTTGGCGACCCCCGTAGCCGACCGCGACCTGGACGTGGAGCCCGTTGGATTCTCGGGTGTGCTCTTCGGCCTTCTTCAGCGCCTTGCGCAGGGAGTCGGGAAGAGTGTCAAGCGCCCCCACCGCGGTGATCTTCAGCCCCCGGGCGGGCGGCTGCAGCGCGAGACCGGTGATCGTCTCGGCGATGATATTCACGAGATCGTGGATCTCGTCGGCGTCGCGGTTCAAGTTCTCAGTCGACAGCAGCCACAGCGTGACGAACGGGATCTCAACCTCGTCACACCACCGCAACAGCGCAGGGATCTTCGTGGCCCCCAAGCGATGCCCCTCGGCGACCGTGTCCAGCCGCCGAGCCCGCGCAAACCGCCGGTTGCCGTCAAGGATGACCCCGACGTGCCGCGGCAACGGCGCATCTCGCAATCCCGCCTGAAGGCGGCGCTCGTAGATCCGGTACAGGAACTCGGCCACCATCTAAGGGGATCATAACGACGCCACCCCGGCAGTCCTCCCGGCCGACCGACCAGTCAGCCGACCATGGCACCTTGTGGTTATCCACACGCCACTAATCGGTCATGGTCGGTTGGGGGTGGATGCAGCCGCCACCGGTCGTCGGGTCCGCGAGCCAGCCACCAGCCGCGTTCGTGGACATTGTGGTGGCAGCCGGTGCACAAAAGAACCAGATTGTCCAGATCGGTGGCCCGAAATCGACCCAGCGGACGATATGGTGCGCCTCGCACCAGGCCACCGGGGCGCGGCAGCCGATTCCAGGGAACAAAAACCAACCTGGCTACTGCTGAGCAGCCAGGCCGAATCTTGCATGAGTTACGCACTGGAGGGGCCGAGGTCTTCGGTGTCCCGTCGGGACAGCCGTACTTCGGCACGGTGGACGCCTCGCCTCTGGTCCGGCATGCCGCACGGCGAGGTGGCGGGCATCGTGGCTGCGCGCCTTGCCCGCCCGGACCTGGATGCGGGATGGGGACTGCGCACACTCGCCTCGGGTGAGGTCGCATACAACACGCTCGGAACTGTGTGGCCGCACGACACCGCCCTCGGCATCGCAGGGTTCATGCGGTACGGGCACATGGCAGCTGCCTCGCGCCGACGAACGGGCTGCTCGAGGCGGCTGAATGCTTCGGCTGGCGGCTCCCGGAGTTATTCGGCGGCTTCGACCCGACGGAGTTCGGGTGTCCCGTGCCCGTACCCGGTCGCCTGCAGCCCTCAGGCATGGAGTGCAGCGGTGCCATTGCTCCTACTACGGACGATGATCGCTTGGACCCGGACGTGCCGGCCGGTCGGGTTCACATCGCTCCCGCGCTGCCCGAGGGCATCGAGCTACATATCACCGGGATCTCGCTCGGCAGCGCTGGACACCTGGACCTGCGAGTCTGCGGCACCGAGGTGGAAGTGCTCGGCAAGCCCGCGGGGATTGACATGATCACTGCCCCGCGTCAGTAGAAGCGGCGCTGAGGGCTTCGCGGATCGCGTGGGCGCGCTGGAGGCAACGTTCGGCTTCGACTTGCTCGCCGGAGTCGTCGAGCACATCGGCCAGGCGCTCGAGATCCTCAGCGACATATCGGTGATCCGGTCCGTACACACGCTCGGCGATGTGTGCGGCGCGCTCCAGGTCGACCAACGCCCTAGCCATGTCCCCCATGTCGCGACGCACAGCCCCCAGATACCGGAGGCACTCGCGAACATGCGCGTGGTCCGATCCGTAGGCTGCCTCGTTAATGGCCAGCGCGCGCTCGAGGTCAGCTTTGGCCCCGGGCAGGTCGCCGAGGCGGTGGAGCACGGAGCCCCACGACACACGGTCAGGCCACGTTCACCTTGGCCTGCTTGGCTGCACGGGGAGTGCAGGCGCGCGAGAAGGGAGGGGATCCCGGTGGGCAGTCTCGTCGTGGCGAGCGTGACCGTCGCAACCGTCCTCTTGAGCCTCGTCGCGCCACGGGGTGCGGTCGCGGTGATCGCTCATGCCGGGGGCAAGGGCCACGCGCCCGAGCACACGGTGGCCGCGTACGAGAACGCGCTGAGGATGGAGGCCGACTACGTCGAGTTGGACCTCAACATGACCAGGGACGGCGCGCTGATCGCCATGCACGACACGACCTTGGGGAGGACGACGAACGTCGAGGAGGTCTTCCCCGACCGGCCGGCGCCGTGGATGATCGCCGACTTCACGCTCGACGAGATCAAGCGACTCGACGCTGGCGCTTGGTTTGGCCCAGAGTTCGCGAGTGAGCGCGTGCCTACCCTGGAGGAGGCCATCGACGTGATCGGCGGTCGCGCGGGGATCTATATCGAGACGAAGCACCCGTACCTCTACCCGGGCATGGAGGAGCGGATCCTTGAAGTGCTCCGCGACAAAGGGCTCGCAGGCCGGCAAGGCCAGGACTCGCGTGTGATTCTGGAGTCGTTCTTCGAACCATCGCTCCTCGAGCTTCGCCGCTTGGCGCCCGACGTGGTCCTCGTCCAGCTCTACAACAAGGACACGCTGGCCGGCAGCGACCTCGCGCGCCTGTTCGATCGCGCCGCGGCCTACGCCCAAGGGGTTGGCCCCGAGTGGGTCGAGGTCGACGCGAGGCTGGTCGCGACCGCTCATGAGCGCGGCCTGGCCGTCCACGCGTGGACGATCAACGAGGAGGCGGACCTGGTGCGCCTCGTCGACCTGGGCGTCGACGGGATCTTTACCGACTACCCCGACCGGCTCGGGGACATCGTGCGGGAGCGGGAGCGGTGATGGACCGGCGGCGGTTTCTCGTCACGACCGGCACCCTCGCCGGGACGCTGGCGCTGGTCCGCATACCGGGCGCGTGGGCGGTCCAGACGCGGGCCGGGTACCCGTTCACCTTGGGTGTGGCCTCTGGCGAGCCGACGTCGGACGGCGTGGTGTTGTGGACGCGCCTTGCTCCGGAGCCGCTGGAGCCGGGTGGGGGGATGCCCGCCGGCGACGCGCCCGTCGAGTGGGAGGTCGCCACGGACGAGGCCATGGCCCAGATCGTCGGAACAGGCTCCGAGGCGGCGACCGCCGCTGATGGGCACAGCGTGCATGTGGACGTCACGGGGTTATCGCCGGCTCGCCCGTACTGGTACCGGTTTCGCGCGAGCGGCGAGCTCTCACCAGTGGGGCGGACGAATACCGCGCCACCTCCCGGCTCGTCCCCGGATCGGCTGGCCCTGGCGTTCGCGTCCTGCCAGCACTACGAGGCCGGCTACTACACCGCCTACCGCCACATGGCCGGCGACGACCTGGACGTGGTGTTTCATCTCGGCGACTACATCTACGAGGGCGCGCCGCGCGGGGGGCAGCCGCGCCAGCACGTCGGTCCTGAGCCGATGGACGTGGACACCTACCGGATGCGGTACGCCCTGTACAAGAGCGACCCGGATCTTCAGGCGGCGCACGCCGCGTTCCCTTGGATCGTGACGTGGGACGACCATGAGGTCGACAAGGACTACGCCGGCGCGCAGTCGCAGGACTTCGAGGACCCGGCGGTGTTCCTCGCGCGCCGCGCCGCCGCCTACAAGGTGTATTGGGAGCACCTCCCCCTGCGCCCGAGCGCCCGGCCGAGCGGGCCCGACCTCCGCTTGTACCGGCGGTTCGCGTTCGGCGATCTGGCCGAGTTCAACGTGCTCGACACCCGCCAGTACCGGGACGACCAGGCCTGCGCCAACGGCGATGGTGGCGCGCAGGTCGTGGCTGCGCGGGACTGTCCCCAGCTCGCCGATCCGGACCGCACGATGCTGGGGGCCGAGCAGATGGGTTGGCTGCTTGATGGCCTAGGGCGTACGCGGGCGCGCTGGAACGTCTTGGCTCAGCAGTACCGGATGGCCCAGCTCAACGAGGAGCCGGGCCACGACATGGCGTACTGGACGGACGACTGGGATGGTTACCAAGCCGACCGAGCGCGGATCCTCCGCCTCTTCGCCGAGGCCGCCACCCCCAATCCCGTCACGATCGGGGGTGACATCCACTCGTTCTGGGTCGCTGACCTGAAACAGGACTTCCGCGACCCGGCCTCACCAGTAATCGCCAGCGAGTTCGTCGGGACCTCGATCAGCTCCGGCGGAGCGCCGTACGACGGGTTCGCGGCGTACCTACCCCACAACCCACACATCAAGTTCTTCGAACCCCGGCTGCGCGGGTACGTCCGCTGCACCCTTACCCCCGAGCGTTGGACCACAGACCTTCAGGTCCTCGACACCGTGGAGACTCCGGGCGCTCCCGCGCGCACGTTGCGCACCTACGTGGTCTCCAACGGCCGCGCCGGCCCGCGGCAAGCGTAGCTTCGACCGAATGACGCTCGGCTCAAGTCAAAACCAGCGGGCCGAGCGGGGACGCAACAATCCTGCGTATGCGGAGGAAAGCTGCGCTTTCCCGGGTGGCGATCGGCCCCCGACAGGCCTGAGCGATCCCTCGCTGCACCGTTATTGGTACGCGTCCCTCCGGTGACTGACGTCCAGGACGTGGACGGTCTTGGTGTCCTCATCGATGGTGTATCTGACTCGGTACTCTCCGCGTCGCGCGCGCCAATGGCCCTCGAAGGGCTTACGCAGCGGCGCTCCCACGCGGTGGGGGTTCTCGGCCAGAGGGCCATAGAGGAATTCCACACAGGCGACCGCGACAGCCTCGGGCAGTTGTTCCGCGAGTTGGCGCGCTGCCGTGCGGGCTACCTGAACCCGATAGGTCACTCGGGTCGGGTCCGGCTTCGGTCTGTTATCAGGGCGCGCACGTCAACCTCGTCGAGCACGTCACCGCGCGCGAACTCGACTTCTGACCGGCGGATGCGCTCTTGGGCCCGAGGATCGGCCAGCAACTCCAAGGTTGCTTCGATCGACTCGAGGTCCTCGGCTGCGATGAGCACGACGTACTCACGACCGTTCCGGGTTATGTGCACACGCTCGTGGGTGCGCCCGACCTCGTCGGCGATCTCCGAGAGTCGAGCCTTCGCTTCAGACAGCGGCACTGTGCTCATGGATCAGAATTATAGTCCATCAGCAGTTGCCGACCACCGGGCCGCGAGCGAATCGTCCTGATCGAAGAGACACCGTCACGCGCATTTTCACGCCTGAAGAGATGCCGCGCGCTTGCGCGGGGTGTCCACGCCACGCCGAGCGTGGGCTCGCTACCCGGCCGCCTCAAACCGGCGGCTGATCGGAGGGAACCATGTCTATCGCCACGAGCACGAAGAGGCTGATTGCCACGCCGCTACTCGCGTTGGCCCTGGTGGGGTCATTCGCGGCGAGCGCGTCCGCTCAGGAGCAGACCCCGGCACCAGCCCCGGCACAGACCGGGACTGACGCAGGATGCCCCCTCGACATCGTCAACGGCCTTCCAGTCGTTGGTGGGCTAGTCGACGGTCTTGGCCTCGGACTGTGCTGATGGGATCCTTGCATGGGATTCGTGCCGTATGCATGAATCCCACGCTCGGGCCACCCTTCCGCCAGGTCAGCGGCGGCGGGGGCGGCGGGAGGCGCGGGCGGGTTGGGCGTCACGGTCGAGGCCGAGGCGGCTGTAGACGTTGTCGGCGAGGATCTTCCCGCCGGTCTGGCAGGACGGGCAGTAGTTGACCGTGTAGTCACGGTAGACGACGGCACGAACCGTGTCGCCGCAGGTCGGGCATGCTTCGCCCGCCCGGTCGTGGACAGCGGCGGGCCGGTCCTTGGATGCGCTCATCTCCCCCCGGGCACGCTCGAAGGCCAGGCCCTCCGTGACAGCCAAACGGATCGCATCGACAACCCGCATCGCTGCCTCCTCCGTAAGACCGCCGATCAGCGCGAACGGTGAGAGCCGCGCACGGTGGCAGACCTCGTTCGCGAGCCGGCGTCCCAGACCCGCGATGACTCGCTGGTCGCGGAGGAACCCGTGTAACCGCTGTGGATGCGCGGTGAAGAGCGCGGCCATCCGGTCGGGTTCGACCTTGTCGGCCTCCGGTCCAAGCCCGTCGAGCGGTGGCTGCGAGAGGGGGTCGCCCTCGACCACCCAGATCCCCGCCTTACGCTCGGTTCCCGCCTCGGTCAGGGTCAACGCGGGATGGTCCCGGAAGTGCCATCGCATGAGGCCACCCTTGAGCCTGGATTTGGGCCGCTGCCCCGCGCCGCTGTCCGGTCGGAGCCGCCCGCCCTGCATGAGATGGACGACGTGGCTCTGATCGCCGAAGCCGAGGACGAGGAGCTTCCCGCGGCGGCCCACGGTCTCAAGCGGCCGGCCAACGGCGGCGTCCGGCGGCGGCTGATACGTCTTCAGCGCCGCGAAGGCCAGCGACTCGACCCGCTCAAGGACCGCGCCCGCGAGAGAGATCTCGAGCCGCTCGGCGTGGGCTTGCACTTCGGGAAGTTCCGGCATCTACCCATGGTGGCGACCCACGGCGGGGATTACACTCTCGTTCTCCCCCGCCGAGATGGAGAATTGTCCTGTGCCTGAGGAGCGCAACACCGTCTGGCTGTCTAAGGCCGCGTATGACCGGCTGGCGCAAGAGCTGGAGCGCCTTCGTACCGTCGAGCGCCCGCTCGCGTCCGAGCGGATCGGTATCGCTCGCGCCCACGGCGACATCCGCGAGAACGCTGAGTACGACTCGGCGAAGGAAGAGCAAGGCAAGCTTGAGGCGCGGATCCGCCAGCTCACGGAGACACTACGCGTTGCCAAGGTCGGCGAGGCGCCATCCGGCGATCACGTCGCCGCGGGCATGGTCGTGACGACCGTCGACTCGGACGGTGTCGAGGAGACGTTCCTGCTCGGCAGCCGGGAGGACCGGCCCAAAGGCCTGGCCGTCTACAGCGCCCAGTCACCACTGGGCAAGGCGCTCGTCGGCCATGGCGTGGGCGAGACCGTCAGCTACCAAGCGCCGGCCGGCATGTTCAAGCTCACGATCAAGGCGGTCCGCCCCCTAGAGGGTTGAGCCGCCCTCTTATCCCTGCGCGTTCTTATACATATGTGAGGAACCGCAGGGATTAGAGGTTCACGGCGAAGGGGGCACGGTAGGGTGGCTGTCGATGCAGTCACCCGAGGATTTGCCCCTCGAGGACCCTGCCCAAGCCCGCCAGGTAGTTGCGGAGGCGTGCTTTTCCCCGCCGGCCGATGCGCCAGCGCTGGGCCGGGTCGGGGTGGAAAGCGAATCTTTCCCGATCCGGGCGGGCAGCGATTGGCGCGATACGTGCCGGCTGAGGCTTCCCCTCGTCGAGACGGTTCTCGCCAGTGTTGATGCCCCTTTTGGCCGGTTCACGGTGGAACCCGGAGGCCAGGTCGAGCACTCGACGGCCGTTCATCCGACCGCGTCGGGGGCGGTTTCAGAGCTGGAGCGTGGGGCGTCCACGCTCGCGCGGGCATTCGACACATGTGGCACCGTGCTCGCGGCGACCGGGCTTGACGTCTGGCACGATCCGTCAACCGTGCCGCAGCAGCTCACCGCTCCCCGCTATCTCGCGATGGCGGACTACTTCGTCAAACGGGGGCACCATGGCCAGGTGATGATGCGTCACACGTGCTCGCTCCAGGTGAACCTGGATCTGGGGCCACCCGGGGTCGCGGAGGAGCGTTGGCTCGTCGCGAACCTCGCCACGCCCGTCATCACCGCGACGTTCGCCTGCAGCCCCCGAGGCGATGCCTCCAGCGGCCGCGCCCTCGCATGGATGGGGCTCGATCCGACCCGGACCGGCGTACCGCGGCTGCTCGTGGCGGGGACCATGGACACAGATCCCGTCACCCAGCTGTGGGACTTCGCGTTGCGCGCCGACGTGTTGCTGATCCGAACGCCTGGAGGCGGCGCGGTGCCTGGCACGCCGGGGTGGAGCTTCTCCGACTGGTTGCGGGAGGGCCATCCACAGCATGGGAAGCCGTCGGTCGCTGACCTGCTCTATCACCTCTCCACCTTGTTCCCCGAGGTCCGCGCCAGGGGCTTCCTGGAGTTTCGTGGCGTCGACGCCATGCCCTCACGGTGGCGGGCGGTACCGGTGACACTGCTCGCGGGCATGCTGTACGACGACCGAGCTCGATCAGAGATCGGTGGAGTACTGGCGCGGTACCAACGGCACCTACCCGCGCTCCTGAGGCGCGCCGCCACCGTCGGGATCGCCGACCCAGAGCTCTGCGCGCTCGCGGTCGAGACCTGGTCGCTCGCGCTCGCGGGTGCCTACCGGCTGCCGAATGGGTACTTCCGTTCCAACGATCTCTTCCGGACTGGAGCCTTCCTCGACTGGTTTACGTTGCGCGGCCGTTGCCCCGCCGATGAGCTGCGGGAGCGGCTGGAGGTCGGCACACGGGCGGCGCTGGTCTGGGCGACGGAGCCCGTCGAGGAGAGGTCCCGGCGCTGACGCCAGCACTGGTGATGTGGGAAAGGTGTACCGATGAGTGCCCAGGACACGCGCAAGGCCGCGCTCGCCCGAGAGCTCGACAAGGGTCGCCGCTGGACGCGGCGGCTGCTCGACCCGCTCGACGACGACGCGGTTCATCTCCAGTTCGACCGGATCATGAGCCCGCTCGTGTGGGACCTCGGGCATATCGGGAACTTCGAGGAGCTGTGGCTGCTCCGCGCGCTCGGCGACCGGTCGCATCACGTCCCCGATCTCGACCAGGTCTACAACCCGTTCGACAACCCGCGGTGGGCCAGGGCGGACCTCCCGCTGCTGAAGCGGCCTGAGGCGCACGAGTACCTCGCGGATATCCGCGCGGACGTGTTGCGGTTGCTCCGCGCCACTGACCTCGACGCACGGGCGCCGCTGCTCGCCGGTGGCTACGTCTATGACCTGGTCATCCAGCACGAGGCCCAGCATCAGGAGACGATGCTGCAAGCGCTGGACATGCGCGAGGAGGCCTCGCCGTACCCGCTGGCTGGCCGCCGCGAGCCTGCTGGACCGCGCCGGTGGGTGGACGACACCGATCGGGTCACCATCCCTGGTGGGCCGTTCGGGATGGGCGCGCCCGCGACCGGTGGCTTCGTATACGACAACGAGCGGCCACGCCACCGGGTGGAGGTTCCCGGCTTCGCGATCGACCGGTACCCAGTCACCACCCGGCGGTACGCCGAGTTCGCCGCCGCGGGAGGCTACGCCGAGGACCGCTGGTGGTCGCCCCGTGGGCTCGAGTGGCGAGCCGAGACCGGGCACAGGTGGCCACAGGGCTGGGAGCCGGATGGGCGGGGAGACTGGGTCGTGCGCCGGTTCCGCCACACCGTGCCGCTCGATCCGCGTGAGCCCGTCGAGCATGTGAGCTTCTTCGAGGCCGAGGCCTTCGCCGCGTGGGCGGGTGGCCGCCTGCCCACCGAGGCCGAGTGGGAGAAGGCCGCCGCTGCAGACCCCGCGACCGGCCGCTTCCGGCCATGGCCGTGGGGCACGGCATCCCCGACCCCCGCCCACGCGAACCTCGACCACCGCCGCTTCGGCCCGGCACCGGTCGGCAGCTTCCCCGCGGGGGTGAGCGCGTACGGCGTCGAGCAGCTACTCGGCGACTGCTACGAGTGGACGGTCTCCGGCTTCGAGCCGTATCCCGGCTACACGACGTTCCCCTATCCGGAGTACAGCGAGGTGTTCTTTGGAGGGGACTGGAAGGTGTTGAGGGGCGCATCGTGGGCGACGCGGGGCTGCGTCGCGCGCAACACGTTCCGTAACTGGGATCACCCGTACCGGCGGCAGATCTTCGCGGGCATCCGCGTCGCCTACGATCTGTAACGAAAGGTGTGCCGCCTCGCCGGGTACGTCGGTCCGCCAGCCCCGCTGTCATCGCTGCTCTTGGACCCGCCGAGGTCGCTGCAGGTACAGGCGTACAACCCCCTCGAGATGCGCTCCGGCACCGTGAACGTGGACGGGACCGGCATCGCGTGGTGGGACGGCGACGACCCACGCCCGTTGCGATACCGGACCGTCCACCCGCCGTGGGTAGACGAGAACCTGCGGCGACTCGCCCCCCGGCTTCGGTCGGGGGTCCAGCTCGCCGCCGTGCGGTCGGCGACCCCTGGCATCCCCCATGGGGCGACGTTCGTCCACCCGTTCATGCATTCCGGGCTCGCCGGGACGCATAACGGCTGGATCAGGGGTTTTCGCGAGCGCCTCGCGCGACCGTTGCTCCAGCGGTTACCTGACCACCTTCTCGGCGCGTTCGACGGCATGAGCGACTCTTTGGCCATCTTCCTCCTCGCCGTCGCGGAGCGGGAGCGCAACCCCGCCGGGGGCCTGGCCGGCGCCGTGCGCGCCGCGATCGCCGCGGTCACCGAGGAGTGCGCTCGGGCCGGTACGACCGCCATGCTCAATGTCGCGCTGGCCGACGCGAGCGGTATCGCGGTGGCGAAGACCGGGTATGAGCAGGTCGGCGCCTCGCTGTACGCCCTGCGCGACGGCGCCCGCTGGCCAGGTGCCAGCGTGGTCGCCTCGGAGCCTCTCGACTCCGACTCCGGTTGGGTCCCGGTTCCGGAGTGTCACATCGCACTGCTTTCTGAAGATGGCATCGACATCGCCAAGATGTAGTTGATCTGCAAAGGAGTGGACCGCGTGGACGACCGCATCGAGATCACACGACTGGCCGTGGACGACGGCTTCCGCGAGCAACTCGCCGTCGACACCCATAAGGGGTTGTCCGCGGAGGTCAAGACGCTGCCGCCGAAGTACTTCTACGACGCGCGCGGCTCACAGCTGTTCGAGGACATCACGCGCCTCCCTGAGTACTACCAGACGCGCACCGAGACGGCGATCCTCTCCTCGATCGCGGATACGTTGGTCGCCGCGGTCGGACCAGCGGAGATCGTCGAGCTCGGGTCCGGTGCCTCCCGCAAGACCCGGCTGCTGCTCGAGGCGATGCACCGTGCCGGGACGGGAGACCGTTACGTCGCCCTGGAGGTGAGCGAAGACGCGCTGCTCGACGCGGCGCGCGCGCTGACGCGCGACTACCCGTGGCTGAACGTGCACGGCGTGGTGGGCGACTTCGACCATCACCTCGGCTCCCTCCCTCGCGGCGGGCGGCGGCTCGTCGCCTTCCTCGGCTCGACCATCGGCAATCTCCACCACGACGAGCATGTGACGTTCGTTCGCGACGTCGCCGCGCTCCTCGACGAGGGCGACGCCTTCCTGCTCGGCGTGGACCTGGTGAAGGACGTCGACGTGCTGGAGGCCGCCTACAACGACGCCCAAGGCGTGACCGCCGAGTTCAACCTCAACGTCCTCGCGGTGCTCAACCGTGAGCTGGGCGCGGACTTCCCCCTGGACGCCTTCACGCACGTCGCCCGGTACTCGGCCTATCGCGCCTGGATCGAGATGGCCTTGCGCGCCGAGCGCGACCTGGTCGTCCACATCGGCTCCTTGGACCTCGACGTCCCGTTCACCCGCGGCGAGGAGATCCGCACCGAGATCTCCTGCAAGTTCACCCCCGACGGCGTCGCCACGATGTTCGCCGACGTCGGCCTGCAGCTGGCGGGCTGGCACACCGACCCCCAGGGTTTGTTCGGCCTCGCCGTCGGCACGCTGTGAGGTCTGTCGGCTCGGCCTTCGCACGTTCGAGTATGCTTTCAGGTATGCGAAGCACTGAACGCGTGACGGTGACGCTGCCAAAACAGGTAGTCGACCGGATTCGGGCCAGCGTCGAGACCGGCGCGGCGGAGACCGTCTCCGGCTACGTCGCGGATGCCCTGGTGGAACGGTTCAGGGAGGAGAGCGTCGACCTGCTATTGGCGGACATGGAATCCGTGGGCGAGCCGATGACCGAGGCGGCTCGCGAATGGGCACGCGAAACAGTACATCTCGCTCGTGGCGAGTGACCCACTGGTAATCGTCCTCGATACCGGTGCCCTGGTCGCCGTCGATCGAGGTTCGGCCGCCATGCGTGAGCTGATCGCCGAGGCGAGACGAACCGAGAGCGTGCTCGTGATGCCTGCCGTAGTCCTGGCGCAGGCTTGGCGCGCGGGACCGCGCCAAGCCTTGCTGGCACGCTTCCTCGCGCTGCCGTTCGTCGACGTCGATCTCCTGACGAGGAAGCTATGGCAGGCCGTCGGCGAGTTGTGTGGGAGAACCGGGACCAGTGATGTGGTCGACGCCGCAGTCGTCATCTGCGCCCGGGCGCGGGGTGCCCGGGTCGTGGTGACCTCCGACACATCCGACCTACGCAAGCTCGACGAGAACCTCATACTCCGCACACCGTGACCCCCGCGGTCGCCGCACACCTCGGCCCCGACGAGCTCAGGCGACAAGCTCGCGTTCCAGTGGCGTGCGGAAAGCGTGGGGTGAAGCGCGGTCGAACAATGCGGCGCGGGTGCTCGCCGAGGTACCCGTCACGCCCCCCAGCCCACCACCGTCGGGTCGAGGCCGTGGAGCAACGCCCCCTAGGGGATCCGGCGGATCGACAAGCACGACATCGCCTGGGAGCACGAGCCCGGCTTGACCGATGCGGACCGTGTCTGGGCGACCGTCCAGCCGGTCCACCAATGGAGGTCCTTGCAATGGAGGTCCTTGCACGCGCCCGGGCCGAAGGATGCCAGCCAGCGCCGTGCCAACTCGGCCCGCGCGACGTCCGCGGATATGGCGTCGGCGTCCACGCCGAGCCATGACTGCAGCGGAGCCCACCGGTACCGCGTGCTCGTCCACCCACCACGCAGGCCGGGTACGAACGACGCGCCCACCGGTCGCTCGCAAGAACAGCACCCGCGTCGATACCCCCGACCGTGCCTCCCCACCGCTTGCCCTCGCCGAATGGGATCCTCCCCCGCAGCTCGGGCACGTCTCACTGATCGCCAGCCTCGGCGATCCCCGCCTCCTCCAGCATCCGCACCAGCCGGGTACGTACAGGCCCCATGAACCGTTGGTATCAGACCGACGGGCACGACGAACACCGTCTGGCGCATCCCGACGATGCGGGCGAGCGACCGGCGCTCGTAGAGGGCACGCTCGACGTCCTCGGGCCGGATGTCGAGCGCGCGGGCTCGGGCGACGAGCATCACCGAGACCGCATCGGAGGCGTGCAGCCCCACCAGGTCGCGGGCCACATCGACACAGGTGGCCGCCGGTGCTGCGAGATGATGCCGTCTGCCAGGACGTGCGGTGTCGTTGGAGCGCGGTAACCCGTTGCACTGGGCTCAGGTCTCGACCGGTTTGCGGCCCCATGCCTGGAAGAAGAGCGCGTACACCACCGAAGTGCCCGGATGCGCGAGGTGGGCTGAGAGCTCGGCAAGGATGCGGTCGAGGTCAGCCTCGGCCAGTGCGCCCGCGGCAAGGATCCGCTCTCGGGCAATCCCGACGAACGTGATGAGCAATGTCTGGTACAGGTCTCCCGGTCTCCACAGGTAGGCGTGCGGCTTCGCCTGCACGTCGACCAGCCCGGCGGCGCTCAGCATGCCCGCGAGGCGACGGCCGATGAAGACGTCCAAGCCAGCCTCGCGCCAGGCGGACGTGAGCACGGCGATCAGCTGGTCCCACGCCGGGTGAGGCGGCTCGCAGGTCCAGGAGATCCAGTCCACCTCCTGGAGCGCGACCCACCCGCCAGGCCGGACCAGCCGGACCATCTCGGCGACCACTTGGGGGGGATACGACACGTTGACCAACACGAGCCGCGCGTGTGCGAGGTCGAACGAGGCGGCTGGCAGTCCACTCGCTTGAGCCTCCGCCTCAACGAGCCGCACGGTGCGTAGATCGCGCTCCGCGATCGAACGTCTGGCCATCTCCAGCATCCGGGCCTCACGGTCCAACCCGACGACCTCCCCTCCCGGGCCGACACGCTCGTGCAGGAGGTCGAGCACCCCGAGCGGGCCGCACCCCACGTCCAGCGCGTGCCAGCCGGAGTTGACGCCGATCCGGTCGAGCAGCCACGCGGCCTCTGCCCTATGGATCTCGCACTGCGCGATGAGTCGCGCTCGCTCGGCGTCGCTCGCGCCGAGCAGGTACTCCGCCTCATTCCCCATTCACGACTCCCGGATCAGTCCGCGTCTCGGTGGACGGTGTCGGGGGTGAACGCGGGGAGACAGACCGAGAGGTACTCGGCGCCCTCTGGCCCGGGTGTGGTGTAGCGGACCCACTCCCCGGGCTGGGTGTGGACCGCCGACCCGGCGGGCACCTCCAGCCGGCCGTGCTCGTGCTCGACGACCAGCAACCCGCGCAGGACCAGGGTGTACTCGTCGAAGTCGGGTCGCTGACCCGGCTCGGCCCAGCCTGCTGGGCTGTGCATATGCGCGATGCTCACGTTCCCGTCACCGCTGTTGACCTGCCCCACGTACTCCTCGATCGTCTTGGGGGGCTGGCCAGCGGCCGTGACGCGCGTTGGCGACTGAATCAGCTTCGGCATCCTCACCTCTCCTGTTGAGTGGTCAACGCGGCGTCTGCGAGCAGGGAGACCTGGTCGGGTCGGGTGAGCATGGGGCCAGGAGGAACTCGTCGCAGCCGGCGTCGGCGAACGCCGCGACGGTGTCGCGTACCTGCTCTGCGCTGAGAAGCGCACCGGCGGCGATCATCTCCATGTACTCGGGGATAAAGCCGTAATAGTCGCGCAGGTAGCGCCTCGCGTCCTCGCCACCCCGGTCTCCTCTCCCAGCGAGAAGTACGCCCCCGTCACCAGTCGTGGCTGGCCTTCCCTTCCGGCCTCCTTCCACGCTTCCCGCACCTTGGCCACCATGGCCTTGAACCCGTCGAGCCCGCCGAGTCCACCCATCCACCCGACGCCGTACTCGACGGTACGACGGACCGCCGCATCGACGTAGCCGCCCATCAGCAGGGGCGGTCCACCGGCCTGCGCGGGGCTGGGGCCAATGGCACCCGCGAAGCCGCGCGGCTCGCCTGTCCACACCGCCCGCATCTCGGCGAGCTGCTGGTCGTGGTCACGGCCCCGGGTGTGGAATTCCCCGTCGGTCGCCGTGAGGTCGTCCTCGCGCCCGCCGACGGCGATCCCGACCGTCAGGCGCCCGCCCGAGAGCTGGTCGACGGTGGCGATCTGCTTGGCGAGCAGCGCCCCGTTCCCGCGAACCGGGCCGATGAGGATGCCGGTCAACAGCCCGATCCGCTCGGTCACCGCGGCGGCGGCGGCCAGCGTCGGGATGGCCTCGTAGTTCCCGTACACCACCCGATCGAGGATCCCGAGCGTCGAGAAGCCAGCTGCTTCCGCGCGGCGCGCCCACTCGAGGATCTCCTGTGGCTTCACCCACGGGATCGCCGCCGGCAAGCCGATACCGATGTCCATTCCACGCCTCCTCCGCCGCACCAGGAAATCAGGCTACCGGTCCGCAGCCACGCGGGGGCAGCGGTTACGGCGAGGGTGGCGGGGGGGCGGCGTGGGGGGCCTCCGGTCAGCCGAGCGTGAAGGGGTCGCGAGTTTGGCCGGAGAGCTCGACCCAGACGGTCTTGACCTCGGTGTACGCGCTGACGACCTCGAGGCCGTTCTCGCGGCCCATCCCGCTGGCTTTGAACCCGCCGAACGGGGCGCTGAACGTCACGACCCGGTAGGCGTTGATCCATACCGTGCCGACCCGCAGCGCGTGCGCGACACGATGGGCGCGCCGCACGTCGCGGGTCCAGACCCCGGCGGCCAGGCCGAACCTCGTCTCGTTGCCGAGACGGATGACCTCTTCCTCGGTCTTAAAGGGGATGACGCACAGGACCGGGCCGAAGATCTCCTCCTGGGCCACGCGCATCCCGTTGTCGACACCCGCGAGGATCGTCGGCTCGACGAAGTAGCCGCCCGCCAGCGCCGGGTTGTCAGGCCTCCGGCCGCCGCAGACGACCCGCGCGCCCTCCTGGAGACCGAGCGCGATGTAGCGCTCGACCTTCTGCAGCTGATCAGCGAACGCGATCGGCCCCATCTCCGTCTCGGGCGCGAGCGGGTCACCGAGCACGATCGTTCGAGCCCGCGCCGCAACGCGCTCGATCAGCTCGTCGTGGACGTCTTGATGGACGAAGAGCCGGCTCCCCGCCATGCACGTCTGCCCCGTCGCGGCGAAGATCCCGGCGATCACGCCGTTCGCCGCGGCTTCCAGGTCGGCGTCGTCGAACACAATGTTGGGAGACTTGCCACCCAGCTCGAGGCTCACGCGGGTGTGGTGCTCGGCGGCGTCCCGCATGACAGCCTTACCGGTCTCGCTCGACCCCGTGAACGCGACCTTGTCGACCCCCGGATGGCTGACGAGTGCGCTCCCCGTCCCCGGCCCATCGCCGGTCACGACGTTGAACACCCCCGGCGGGAACCCTGCTTCCGCGAACAGCTTGCCGAACTCACACGCCGAGACTGGCGTCTGCTCGGCCGGCTTGCACACGAACGTACAGCCGGCCGCGAGCGCCGGCGCGAGCTTCCAGCTCAGCAGGAGCAGCGGGGAGTTCCAGGGGACGATCCCGGCGCAGACGCCGACCGGCTCGCGGCGGGTGTACACGAGGAAGTTCGGCTTGTCGGTCGGGATGGTCGAGCCCTCGAGCTTGTCCGCCGCGCCGGCAAAGTACAGGTACCACTCCGGCAGGAGCGCAAGCTGGCCACGCATCTCGCGGAGCAGCTTGCCGTTGTCGGTCGTCTCGACGCCGGCAAGGGCATCGGCGTGCTCAGCGATCTGTTCGGCGAGCCGGCGCATCAACCGCGCCCGCTCCGTTCCCGTCATCCGCCCCCACGGCCCATCGTCGAGCGCCGTGCGGGCCGCCGTGACCGCCCGGTCGACGTCCTCCGCACCAGCCCGCGGCACCCGTGCCCATACCTTTCCCGTGTAGGGGTTGGCGCTCTCGAAGGTAGCGCCGTCCCACGCCTCGACCCACTCGCCTCCGATGAGCATCTGAAAGCGTTCTCCGGTCATTTCGTCTCCTTCCGCTCCAAGGCGTGTACGACCCGCGAAGGGCTCGCGCGGCCGAGCTTGGCGGCCATCCATAGGCTCGTCTCAACGAGGGAGTCGAGGTCGACGCCCGTCGAGATTCCAAGGCCGTGCAAGAGCCACACCAGGTCCTCCGTCGCGAGGTTGCCGGTGGCCGACTGGGCGAACGGGCAACCACCGATCCCGCCTGCCGAGGCGTCGACGACCGTCACTCCACACTGCAGCGCCGCGAGCGTGTTGGCGAGCGCCTGCCCGTAGGTGTCGTGGAAGTGCACGGCGAGCCGCTCTGGCTCGACACCCGCGGCGCTGAAGGCCTCCAGCAGCGCGGTCACCTGCCCCGCGGTGGCGACGCCGATCGTGTCGCCCAGGCTCAGCTGCGCGCACCCCAGGGCGAGCAGGCGGCCACCCACATCCACGACCTGCTCAGGCGGGACCCGACCCTCCCACGGATCGCCGAAGCACATCGAGAGGTAGGCGCGGACCCACAGCCGGTGGGCCAGGGCTCGCTCGACGACCGGTGCGAACATTCCGAGCGATGCGGCGATCGACCGGTTCAGGTTCCGCCGCGAGAACGACTCCGTCGCGCTTCCGAAGATCGCAACGTGAGTGGCGCCGGCCTCGAGCGCCCGGTCCAGACCGCGCTCGTTCGGGACCAGCACTGGGTACCGCACACCGCCCACATGAGGCAGGGCCGCGAGCACCTCGCTCGCGTCGCTCAGCTGTGGGACCCACGCCGGGTGGACGAAGCTCGTGGCCTCGACGACCTTCAGCCCCGCGCGGACCAGGCGGGCGATGAACTCGATCTTGATCACGGTCGGCACGGTCGAGGACTCGTTCTGCAACCCGTCACGCGGCCCGACCTCGTAGATCGTGACCTGCTCCGGCAGGGCGGCGGGCATCCCCCCTCCTACTCGTCAGGCGCCCAAGCGGGGACGCGGCGGTCCAGGAACGCGTGCATGCCCGCCTGTCCCTCCTCGCCGACCCGGAGCGCGGCGATGATTCCCGGAGTCTCGGCCGTAGCCTCGTCGATCGGGCGCAGCGCGAGGTCGGGCAGGCTCTTGGCGACCGCGATCGCCTCAGGGCCACCCCGCAGGCATTGCGTCACCATCCCGTCGACCGCGGCAGCAAGCTCGCCGGGAGCGACGACGCGATGGACAAGCCCGGCGGCGAGCGCCCGCTCGGCGCCGAACCGCTCTCCGGTGACGAAGGTCGCCCGGGCGAACGACCGCCCGACCTTGCGGACCACATACGGCGAGATCACCGCGGGGGCGAGCCCAAGCGTCACCTCCGTGAACCCGAACTGGGCATCGGCAACCGCGATCGCGACGTCGCAGGCGGCGACGAGCCCCGCGCCACCACCCAACGCGTGGCCGTTCACGCGGCCGATCAACGGCTTCGGCAGGTCCCAGAGCGTGCGAAGCATCGCGTCCATGCGGGTGGCGTCGGCCAGGTTCTCCTCACGCGAGCGGTCCTTCATCGATCGCATCCAGGCGAGGTCGGCGCCAGCGCTGAACACGCTGCCCGCCCCGGTCAGCACGACGACCCGGACGGCGGGGTCCTCGGAGAGCGCCTCCGCCGCCCGGCGCAGCTGATCCGCGAGGCGATCGTCGATCGCGTTGCGGACCTCCGGCCGGTCCAGCGTCACCGTCGCCACGCCCCGGCCGTCGACGTGGACCTGGACACAGGCGCCTTTTCCCACAGTGACAGATGTTAGCGCTCGACGCGGGGGCGGTAAGCTCCGACTACCTGATGCACGAAGACAGCGCTCAGTGCCAGCACATCGACGTGCTGCTGCGGCGGCTGGCCGACGGAGACCAGACCGCCTTCGTTGGGCTTTACGAGCAGGTCGCCGGCCATGTCTACGGCTTGGCGCATCGTATCTTGCGCTGTCCCGCCCAGGCGGAGGAGGTCGCCCAAGAGGTGCTGCTCGAGCTGTGGCGCACCGCCCCGCGCTATGACGCCAGCCGTGGCTCCGGGCGCGCCTGGATCATGACCATGGCCCACCGGCGGGCGGTGGATCGCGTGCGCAGCGAGCAGGCCGCCCGCAAGCGCGACGACCGCAACGGCATCCTGGAGAGTGACGCCTCCTTCGACATGGTGGCCGAAGAGGTCGAGCGACGAATGGAGCACCAGGATGTTCGCGCTGCGCTCGACCAGCTGACCGACCTCCAGCGCGAGGCCGTCGAGCTGGCCTACTACGGCGGGTACACCTACCCAGAGGTCGCCCAACTCCTCGACACTCCCCTCGGTACGGTCAAGTCCCGCCTCCGCGACGGCCTCATCCGCCTCCGCCATGCGCTCGACCCTAGCCTGTTCGCCGCCCCCTGAGCCCGTCGGCCCGTTCGAGTGGCTGCAGCTTTCCTCCGTATCCGGAGGAAAGTTATAGGTTCAGCGCGCGCTGGCGGAACAAGACCGTAGTTTTCCTCCACATGCGGAGGAAAACTACGCCTTCCCGGCACGCGGTCAGGACTGGCCCTATCCGCGCGGCCACTTAGCCGTCGCTCGGGTGATGTACGGCCACGCTCGACCTTGCGCGCACCCGAGCGTCATGATGACGAGGACCTATGTTGAGCATCGTTGCTGGGGCTGCCGAGCGGCCGGTACGCGCTTCGGGGGCCCGCCCCGAAGGCTGGAGGTCGAACTCATAGCCCCGCAACACCCCCGAGCAGCGCGCTTCGCGGCTCATGACTGCGCCGATGCGGGCCGTCACCGCTGGCACATACCGCCCTCACGCGTCCATCAGCCGGTCGGCAAACTCCCCGCCCAGCTCCCCTCTGGCGGAGAAGTCAATGCAACAACTGGGGTAATCGAAGTGCGGGCTGCTGCCAAACGCCAGCGCAATTGTGTCCGCCGATATGGGCACCTCTTCCGGCCGAGGTTGACACGGGGGCTGGGGCTCGCCGAAACACTCATCATTGTCACATACGGTGTCGCCCTGGATGCAGAAATCGGTTGTTCGTTCTTGAATTTCAGAGGGTACCAGAGTCCTCCCGAGGACCCCGCCGCCGACACGCTGCAATTCTTCCTCAGGTACGTTCAACGACCCGAATCCAGCGTAATCCGTGTCGCCGGCGCTCACGGGGTTACCAAGCAGGAGCATCGCGCGAATCCTCTCCAGACCGGCGAAGACGCCTGGGAGAGTCCTTTGCACTACATGAGCGCCCTCCGAGTACGCGAGGAGGCCTACCCGACTTTCTGGACAAGAGAACTCCAAGCTAAGAAGGAGGTCAAAGAGGAGGACCCTTCCCGCTTCTACCGAACGAAAATAGGGCTGGGGGTCGCGCGCGAACGGGGCCGCGTCATAGGGCAGCGAGTAAAACGCAACCGTCCCGTCTCTGGGGAGCCTGTCAAAGATCCCTTGCGCGTAGGGTTGGAGCGTGTCACCCATGCCGAATGAGCCGGTCATTTCCTGGCCGGCCCCTCGCAGGCCGATCACGTACAAGTCGCGGCACGGCAGCAGTTCTGGCGGCGGCGGCTCCTGAGCCGTGGCGGGGGTGGCCGCAGGCGCGGCGGCAGCCGCGCCTGCTATCACGAGCGCGACGACCGCTCGCTTGGCTGAAACGACCCAACCTCGCAAAGAGGCTCGCATCACGACATACCTCCAACGACAGGAAAATGCTGTATTTACGATATCACCGCCCTGATCCCGATGTTCTGCATCGCATGCGCGAGCGGTATCGAACCGATCAAGACGTAGTGCGTGCCGCAGTCATGAGACGCCGCCCGCGAGCGCGGCTGGGAACGCAACACATGCGGTCTTCCACGCACACGGCGCACAGCCGGATAGAGTGGCCATGTGGGTGCGCCGCACGTCCTCGTCGCCGGAGGCGGCCTCGTCGGGTTCTCAGTCGCGCTGGGGCTGGAGCACATGCTCGAGCCGCACGAGGCGCGGGTGACGCTGGTCAATCCCGAGAACTTCATGCTGTACCAGTCCCTGCTGCCAGAGGTCGCCTCGGGGATGATCGAGCCTCGTCATGTCGTCGTGCCGCTGCGCCGCGCTCTTCGCCGGACGCGGGTGATCACGGGGCGGCTGACGGCGCTGGACCATGAGCACAGGACCGCCACGCTCGTCTCCGTCGAGGGTGAGGAGCGCCGCCTGGAATACGACCATGTCGTGGTCGCCCTCGGCGGCATGGCGCGCGTCCCGCCGGTACCCGGCCTCGCCGAGGTTGGGATCGGGTTCCAGACGGTCGCCGAGGCGCTCTACCTCCGCAACCACGTGCTCGCCCGGATGGAGGTCGCCGAGGCGACGTCCGACCCAGACGTCCGGCGGCGGGCGCTGACGTTCGTGTTCGTCGGCGGCGGGTACTCGGGTGTGGAAGCCGTGGGTGAGCTACAAGACCTGGCCGCCGACGCCGCAACGCTCTACCCCAGCGTCAGCGCCGATGGCATGCGCTGGGTCCTGGTCGAGATGACCGGGCGGCTGCTCCCGTCCGTCGACCGCAGCCTGGCTGACCATGCGCTCGGGCGCTTGCGCGAGCGCGGCATCGAGGTGCATCTCGAGACGAAGCTGGACTCGGCGGTCGGCGGGCACATCCAGCTTTCCGACGGGACGGAACTCGACTCCGACACCCTCGTCTGGGTCGCCGGAGTGCGGCCGGCTCGGGTCCTGTCCAGGCTGGGGTTGCCGCTCGACGACAGGGGTCGGCTGCCCGTGGACTCGTGCCTGCGCGTTCGCGGCGTGGAAGGCGCGTGGTCCGCCGGAGACTGTGCCGCGGTGCCCGACATCATACGCGGCGGCCTTTGTCCCCCGAGCGGCCAGTACGCGCTCCGGGAGGCGCGGCGGCTGGCCAAGAACTTAGTCGCCACGCTCCGCGACCAGCCATTGACCCCCTTCCGCTACCGGAAGCTCGGCGAGGTCATCTCACTCGGCCGCCATCAGGGCGTCGCGCAGATCCTCGGCGTCCGGCTGCGTGGCTTCCCCGCCTGGACCGCCCGGCGCTTCTACCACATCGCCCGCATCCCCAGCCTCAACCGGAAGCTCCGTGTCTGGCTCGACTGGACCGTCGCCCTCGGATTCCCCCGCGACATCACGAGCCTCGGCTCCTCCCAACACCCCCGCGCCGCGATCGAGACCGCCGCACGGGACGACTAGCGGACGTGCTCCACGTCGCCCGCGGTGATCTTGGTGATGGCGCCGTAGGGCGAGCTGATGACGAGGGCGCCGTCGCGGGCGATGTCGGCGGCCCGGCCCGAGATCGCGGGACCGTTCAGGGTGGTCACCCGCACCGGCCTCCCGATCGTCGCGCATCGGCGCGTGTAGTCGGGGAGGAAGCCGATCGGCTGCAGGTGCCAACCGCGATAGCGGGCCGCGAAGGCCGTGATCAGGGTCGCGAGCACGTCCCAGCGGTCCGCTCCCCAGCCCATGGCCTCGGCGAGCGACGTCGCGTCCGATACTCCTGGGGGGCGGTCGACGGCTCGCCAGTCGACGTTCACCCCGATACCGACGATGACCGCCCCGCCCTGGCCCGCCTCGACGAGTACTCCACCGGCCTTCCGGCCTTGCAGGAGCAGGTCGTTGGGCCACTTGAGCGCCGCGTCCAGGCCGGGATGGAACGCGTCGACCGCCTCGACGAGCGCCAGCCCGGTCAGCAATGGGATCAACCCGAGCACGTCGCTCGACACCATGGGACGCAAGACCAGCGAGCAGATGAGCGAGGTTCCCGAGGGAGCGTGCCAGGTCCGCCCCAGACGCCCACGGCCCGCGATCTGCTCGTCGGCGACCACCGCATGGATCTCTCGAACCCCACGGGCGATGGCGTCGGCGGCAACCTCGTTCGTCGATGTGACGATCTCGTGCCATTCGACGCCGGAGACAAGCCCCCGGTCGATGAGGGCGGAAATGAGCGAGTCGGGAGGACCGGCCATAGGCGGATCCTAGAATCTCCTCATGCCGCATACCACGAAGGAATTGTTGTCCGAGCTCCGCCGGCGTCTCGCCGAGGCGGAGCACGCCGGCTCCGACCGGGCCATCTCCAAGCAGCACGCGAAGGGAAAGCTGACCGCCCGTGAGCGGGTCGCGTTGCTGCTCGACGAGGGCTCGTTCGTAGAGAGCGACCGACTCGCGGTTCACCGCGCGACGGGGTTCGGGCTCGAGCACAAGCGCATCCCGGGGGACGGGGTGGTCACGGGCCACGGCACCATCGACGGGCGGCGGGTATGCGTGTTCAGCCAGGACTTCACGGTCTTCGGGGGGTCGCTGGGTGAGGTATTCGCCTCCAAGATCACCAAGGTCATGGATCTCGCGCTGAAGATGGGTGTCCCGCTAATCGGGATCAACGACTCGGGAGGGGCGCGGATCCAGGAGGGCGTGGTGTCGCTCGGCGGCTACGGCGATATCTTCTACCGCAACGTCCAGGCCTCGGGCGTGATCCCGCAGATCTCCGCGATCATGGGCCCGTGCGCGGGTGGCGCGGTCTACTCGCCGGCGATGACGGACTTCGTCTTGATGGTCAAACAGACGTCGCACATGTTCATCACCGGGCCTGAGGTCATCAAGACCGTGACCGGCGAGGACGTCACCTTCGAGGACCTCGGCGGCGCGATGAGCCACAGCTCCAAATCTGGCGTCGCGCACTTCGCGGCCGAGAGCGAGGAGTCCTGCATCGCCCAGATCCAGCACCTCCTGTCGTTCCTGCCGTCCAACAACCTGGAAGACCCGCCCTACCACGGGCCACTCGACGATCCGGAACGCACCGACGAAGACCTCGACCTTTTCCTTCCCGACAGCTCGAACGTGCCGTACGACATGCGCGACGTCATCACGCGGGTGGTCGATGACGGCGAGCTCTTCGAGGTCCAGGAGCACTGGGCACAAAACATCGTCATCGGGTTCGCCCGGCTCGACGGGCACGCCGTAGGGGTCGTCGGGAACCAACCCAGCCACCTCGCCGGCTGCCTCGACCTCGCGTCGTCGCAGAAAGCCGGCCGGTTCGTGCGCACCTGCGACGCCTTCAACCTCCCGATCCTCACCTTTGTCGATGTGCCCGGTTTCCTGCCTGGCACGTCGCAGGAGTGGGGCGGGATCATCCGCCACGGCGCCAAGCTGCTCTACGCGTACTGCGAGGCGACGGTGCCCAAGCTCACGGTCATCACCCGCAAGGCCTACGGCGGCGCCTACGTCGTGATGGGCTCGAAACACGCCGGCGCCGACGCGAACGTCGCGTGGCCGTCCGCGGAGATCGCGGTCATGGGCGCGCAGGGCGCGGTCAACGTCTTGTACCGCCAGGAGTTGCAGCGGGCTCTGGACCTCGAGTCCCGCCGCGCAGAGCTGGTCGAGCAGTACTCCGACCAGCTCTGCAACCCTTGGCGCGCCGCCGAGCGTGGGTATCTCGACGACGTCATCGAGCCCTCCCAGACGCGCCCCACCCTCGTCAAGGCACTGCGCCTATCCCTCACCAAGCGCGAGCGCCGACCCGCCCGCAAACACGGCAACATCCCCCTATAGGAGGCCCTAGTGCGAAGGTTTCCCGCCGCTCCACTCGACCGGTTCACTCGCCTGACCACAGGACTGTTCCTGGGGATCGTGCTCGTGGTCGCGCTGGTCACCGGCAGCGCGACGCGAGACCCGTTGACGCTCCTCGTGGTCCTGCTGGCCAGCGCCGTCGCGGTGTGCGCCGTCTGGGGCTTCGCGCCCGACGCCTTCGAGGTTGGGCCAGGGGAACTCCGGGTACGGCGCAACATCTTCGGGACGTTGGCGTTCCAGGTCGAAGGCCCGGCCGACCGTGCGGACCGGCCGTCGTTCGGCCTCGGCGGCCTCCGCGTGCTCGGATCGGGAGGAGCCTTCGGCTGGTACGGGCGGTTCTGGCGCCCCGGGCTCGGCTTCTATCGCGCCTACGTCACCGACCGCTCGACGCTCGTCGCCGTCCCCACCGACCGCGGCCTTGTCATCGTGAGCCCCGCCGACGCCGACGCCTTCACCACCGCGGTGACCCGCAAATGAGCGGCAGCGGTGGGTCCCGATGAGCTTGCGGCCCGGCACGTGGGTGCGCGTCGTCCGGGGCGCCCCAACCCCTGAGCAGCTCGCAGCCCTCGTTCTCACGCTGGACCAGGCCATGGCTTCCGGCGACGACGCGCCCCCGGCGCGAAAGCCCCCCGCCTGGCAACGCGCCGCCCGCCTCGAGGGCCTAGGCGCCGCGCCGCTGGTGAGCGCCACCGATCCCCGCCTCCACGGCCACAGCTGACGCTGTGCCCGCCTTTGACCTCGGCCAGGACCGAGGCAGCCTGCCCTACGACTTTGCGCGTGTGCGCGCAAAAGTTGCAGGCAATCGGGTGCGGGACACCCACAGCCCGTGCTGGTCCCAGCTTTTGAGCGCCAGCGCGCACACTCGCAAGCGCGCGCGGTTCACCGACCTCCGTTGGCGCCACCCGCTCACGAACCCGTAGATCCTGGCTCAACGACATGCGCAGCAGGATCGCCGAGCAGGCGTGTGAGGTCGGCCGCCAAAGGGATACCTGAGACGCGGCCGAGCACCCGGCCGCCGGGGACGATCACGAACGTCGTCGGGGTGCGGAGGACGTGGTGGGCGCGGGCGAGGTCGAGCGCGCGGGTAACGTCGACCGGGACCACGGCGACATCCAAGCGGGTGGCCACCTCATCGAGGACACGACGGGCGGCCGTGCACGGGGCGCAGTGCGGGGACGTGAACTCGACCAATGCGGCGGCTTCTGGCGGGACACCGAGGCTTGAGAGCTGGGAGGGAGTGAACCGGTCGGCGATCGTCCGGAGCCGTCCGTCCCGTCGTCGCCACCACACCGCGACAAACGCTACGGCGACCAGCACCGCGAGCAGAACGGCGAGCCTCATGACCCGGCCTCCTCCGTGGCGTTGCACGCAGCGTTCCTCCACATCCGAAGGAACGCTGCGGTATAGCCCGCCAAGGCGGCGGCTGATGCCCGGTTTTCCTCCGTATACGGAGGAAAGCTGAGGGTCACCGGGTGCCGCCCACGCCCCGCCCGATGACCCGCCGGCCGATCCCGTAGACCTCGCAACCGACGCACAGACCGGTCGCCGCGAGGAGTCCAGACAGCGCGATCACGATGAGGACGAGTGCCCAGCCGAGCCCTTCCGCGCCGCTGCTGATCGCCAGGACCGCCGCGCCGCTGAAGAGAAACCCCATGAGCTGTGCGAAGCGAAGCGGAGCCTCGGCCTCGGTCGCGGGAGGCGGACCCCAGCCGCGCCACCGTTTGACGCGACGAAACAGGTTGCCGTAGGGCGACCACCGGAGGCCGGCGAACGTCGCTACGGCGAACACCAGGGTCTGGAAGACCAGCAGCCCGGTCGACCGCAAGAGATAGGCGACGGCGAGAACCGCGCAGGTGAGCGCCGCCGCGAACCGGGGGCCACGAACGTCAATCTCCACCAGAGGTCCTTTCATCTACCTCGCGTCGACGTCCTACAAGGGTACGAAGACACCCCCCGGGTGTCGATGCAAAACCGGTGGCGCGAAATACCCAATACCCAATGTGAGCGTTTCCGGCGGTATCCGTTGCGGGCTGTGACCCCCTCCCCTTAAGCTGACCTCCCTCTGAGAAGCCTTTCCCGTCGATAACCGGACGGTCTGGAACAGGCATGCGAGAACACAAGATTGCAGGCGGCGGTGGCCTAAAGCTGCACGTGCAAGATGGGGGACATCCGGGAGGGCGAGCCTTGCTCTTCCTCCACGGCTTCTCTCAGTGCCGGCTGTCATGGGGCCGCCAGTACGAGTCCGACCTCGCGGACGACTTCCGGCTCGTCGCGATGGACTACCGAGGGCACGGGCTGTCCGATAAGCCCATCGGCGTGTACGGCGACTCGGCGATGTGGGCCGCGGACGTCCATTCCGTTATCACGAAGCTCCAGCTGGAGCGACCGGTGCTCGTCGGTCACGCGTATGGCGGGGTCGTGATCGGTGATTACCTCCGCTACCACGGCGACGAGCACCTCAGCGGGATCGTCCTCGATGGCGCGAACTCCAAGGTTGGCACCGAGGCGGCCAGGACGTTCGTCAGCGAGGAGTTCCGGGCACTCGTACCTGGGCTTTTCTCGAACAAGGTCGACGAGAGCATGCGAAGCCTCGCCGAGTTGATGCGGCTGTGCCACGGCGAAACCTCGCCCGACGACCTCTATTTCTTTCTCGGGTTCAACACAATCGTCCCGCCCTACGTCCGCGAGGGCTTGATGTCGCGGAAGCTGGACAACGACGACGTTCTGGCCGCACTGCGCGCCCCGGCGCTCGTGATCCATGGCCAGAGCGATCCCATCGTGTTCCCGACATTGGCGAAGTACCATGCGGGCCTGATCCCCAATGCCCACCTCGCTCTTTACGACAGCGTCGGTCACGCTCCCCATTGGGAGAGCGCTGCGCGGTTCAATCGCGACCTCCGTCAGTTCGTCTCGAGGCTAGGGGGACACCGGCGGACCGCGACGGCACCGCCGCTGGTCGGGAACCTCCTCGGCGGATTGACGAGACGCCCGACGCCTACTCGGCGGTAACCTCACCTTCCATCCCCGCGGCGCGGTGCCCAGGAACGTCGCAGAAGAACGTGTACGTCCCCGGCGCGAGGGTGACGGTCGCGCTGTCGGAGTCGTTGGCCGCTGCCTCGACGATCGGTTGGCCACCCTCGATACCCTCGAAGACGACGTCGTGCGGCAGGCCGCTCATATTCTGCAGCGTGATCGACACTTCGCCGGACGGCAGCGTCGAGGGCGCCTGGTCAAACGCCAGGTCGCTCCCCTCCACCACCCACAGTCCGTCGGCCTCGCCCGCGACCGCCCCGCCACCTCCTTCCGCCGGCTCGGCGGTGGTGCGCTGCTCCGCGGGCACCTGGTCGTTCGCGGTGAACTGGGGCTCCTCCTTGGTGCATCCCGCAAGCGCGAGTACGGCCAGGAATCCCAGTACCGCGAGGGTGCAACGCGGCATGCGTGTGCTCCTATTCGTCGCTGTGCCGACGTCGTGGGGGTGGTGGCGCCCCATTCTGCCGATCGGGTCCCGAGGCGGCAAACGGCTACCATGCGCGCGGTGACAACGCTGCTATCGACGCTCGGGCCTGTTCTGGTCGCCAACCGAGGCGAGATCGCCCTGCGGGTGTTACGCGGCTGCCGGGACCTTGGGCTCCCCACGATCGCGGTCTACTCGGAGGCTGACCGCGACGCGCCATGGCTCAAGGCAGCCGACCAGGCATGGCTGTTGGGTCCCGCTCCCGCCGCCCAGAGCTATCTCGACATCGCGAAGATCCTCACGGTCGCCAAGGAGGCCGGTGCGGGCTGTGTCCACCCGGGATACGGCTTCTTGGCCGAGAGCGCGGAGTTCGCCGAGGCCGTGACCAGCGCGGGGCTGGTCTGGATCGGCCCCCCGCCGGCGGCCATCTCCGCCATGGGAGACAAGCTGTCCGCCCGCAAGGCCGCCAGCGAGGCGGGCTGCCCGATCGTGCCCGGCACGCCTGAGCCGACCGGCGACGTGAGAGCGGTACGTGCGTTCGCGGACGAGCACGGCTATCCGATCGCGATCAAGGCCGCCTTCGGAGGCGGGGGTCGCGGGCTGAAGGTGGTGCGTGAAGCCGTCGAGCTGTCCGAGGCGCTCGAGGCCGCTCAGCGAGAGGCCGTGGCGGCGTTCGGCCGTGGCGAGGTCTACGTCGAGCGGTACCTCAGCCGCCCGAGGCACATCGAGATCCAGGTACTCGCCGACCGGCACGGAACGTGCCTGTCGCTCGGCGAGCGCGACTGCTCGACCCAACGCCGGCATCAGAAGCTCATCGAGGAGGCCCCCGCCCCAGGCCTCGACACGCGGCTCCGGTCCGCGATGAGCGAAGCCGCGGTGCGCGTTTCCAAGCAAGTCGGCTACCAGGGCGCGGGAACCTGCGAGTTTCTGGTGTCCGATGGCTCCTTTTACTTCTTGGAGATGAACACCCGCCTCCAGGTCGAGCATCCGGTCACCGAGCTCGTGACGGGCCTGGACCTGGTCGGTTGGCAGCTGCGTATCGCCGCTGGCGAGCCGCTGCGCATGACTCAGGAGGATGTCGTGCTCCGTGGGCATGCCTTCGAGGCCCGCATCAACGCCGAGAACGTCGCTGCGGGGTTCATCCCCTCCCCGGGGTCTATCACGACCTGGCGCGCCCCGGCGGGACCGGGCGTGCGGATCGACTCTGGCGTTGACGTGGGGTGGGAGGTGCCACAAGCCTACGACTCGCTGCTCGCGAAGCTCATCACCTACGGCGTGGACCGCGAAGAGGCGCGGACCCGGATGTTGCGCGCGCTCGACGAGTTCGAGGTAGCCGGGGTCCCGACCACGATCGACTTCCACCGGCTCGCCTTTGCCCACCCGGACTTCGTGCGGGGAGAGGTGTCGACCATCTCGGTCGAGCGTGAGTGGGACCTGGCCGGGCTCACACCCGCGCAGCCGGCGGTGCGAGGTGACGGCGTCGTCTACCCGTCGCGCACCTTCACGGTCGAGGTCGGGGGGAAGCGCCTGGAGGTGGCGCTGTTCGAGCCGGATGAACCGGATAAACCTGGACGCGCGGTGCCGCGCCGCCAGCGGGAAATGGCCGGCCGTGGCCAATCGCTCGCCCGGACCGCGGAGCAGTCCGTCGAGCCGCCCGCCGAGGTCGTGCCCCGGGCGGGGCTGGCGAGCGAGACCCTGGTCGCCGACATGCAAGGCACGATCGTGAAAACCGCCGTCAAGGTCGGTGACCTGGTGACGACGGGTGACCTCGTCCTCGTTCTCGAAGCCATGAAGATGGAGAACCACGTCTACGCCCCCTGCGACGGCACCATCACGGAGCTCGGGGTCCAACCCGGCGACGTCGTGGGCGCCGGCGACGTGCTCGCGGTCATCGGCGCCGCCGGCCCCTCGGGCGCCGAGGCTGGGTGAGGCGCCTCCACCCTGCACTGTGCAGACAAAGGCGTCAGCCGGTGCGTAGGCAAGAACCGGTATATCGGTCTAACTCTGCACAGTGCAGGAAAATGCCCGGGGCGGGCTACGCGCGGGTTGTGGGTTGGGTGGTGTCGGCGGCGGTCCTCGCGGCGTGCGTCCTCGCCCTGCGCGGGCGTGCGAGCGCGGTGGAGGCAGGCGGGGGCCTACCCGGCGCCCTGCCGTTCGCCGTCGCGGTCGGTGTCAACGCGTTGGCGAACGGCGTGGTCGTCGCCGCGTGGCGCAGGATCCTAGGTGCGGCGGGCGCGCCGATCCCTCCCCGGGCCGCCGCGTGGGTGTGGTCGGTGTCGCAGCTCGCCCGCTACATGCTCGGGGCGGCGCAGGTCGCGGGTCGAGCCGTCGTGGGCCGCCGGTACGGGCTGCCAGCCTGGGCCGGTGGGGTGACGGCGGTCGTGGAGATCGGCTGGTCAGGGGCGATCACCGCGACGATCGCGCTGGCCGCCGCGCCGTGGTGGCTCGGGGACGCGGCGAACCTGGGGTGGCTCGCGGCCGCGGCCGCGGTGCCGGCGGCGATACTCGCCGTGGGGTTGGCCAGGCCAGAGGTGCTCATCGGTGCCGTCGGGCGGGTGCTGAAGCGCCTTGGGCGGCGCGACGCCGTCGGGGTGCGGCTCGGCCGGGCGGCGGCGGCGAGGATCACCGGCCTCTACCTCCTGAACAGCGCCTTACGGGTCGGCGCGTTCCTCGTGCTGTTCGCCGCCGTCGGCGGGTCCGTGGCCCGCGACGGGCTGCGCGCGGCCGGTGCGCTTGCGGTGGGTCAGCTGATCGGCTGGCTCGCCGTGTTCGCGCCGGGCGGGCTGGGACCACGGGAGGGCGCGACCGCGCTGGCCGTGGCGCCTGCGGTGGGCGCCGGCCCCGCGCTGCTGCTCGTCGCCGCGACCCGCCTCGCGGAGCTGCTCGCCGAGGCGCTGTTCGCCTTGGTTGCGCGCCTCCGCCGGCCTACTCGCCAGCCCGGCCTACCGTGATCCGGATCACGTTCGTCACGTACCGGCCGCCCTTGACATCTCCGGGGACGACGAGGCGCGGCCCCTCGGCGTCCAAGCCGCGCCCGTCCTCGCTGACCGCGAGCAAGACCTCGCGGTTACCGAACTCAGGATCGATCTCCCCGTAGGCGACAACGGCCTCGTACCCGTCGGAGGCCGCCTGTGTAGGTGTGCCGCTCCTGCCCGTCGCGCGTCGCGCGCCTGATTCCCGAACAGGGATTTCGGGGCGTATCTGCCCCCAAATCCCTGTTCGGGGAAGGCGTCATGCCTCACACGCTCGCCGGGCGGGGCGAAGCCCCATGAGTGGTCTGGCGTGAAAGCAGTTTCGGCGACGGCCACTCGCTACCCACCCTCTGGGAGGCCCACTACCACGCTGGTCGCCTTGACCGAGGCGATGACGCGGAGGCCGGGGACGAGCGCGAGCTCGTCGACGCTCTCCGCCGTGGTCAGTGCCACCAGCCGGTAGGGCCCCGCCTGCATCTCGACTGTCGCCGCCGCCGTCCCACGCACGACGCGCGTGACGACGGCGTCGAGCTGGTTGCGCGCGGACTGGGCTGTGATCGGAGTTTGCAGGGGGCGGCGCTCGTCGAGCAGGCGGCGGACCTCGGCGAGCGGGACCACGCGTTGCCCACCCGCGCTGCGTTCCAGCCGCACGCGCCCCTCGGCCTCCCACCGGCGCAGCGTGTCCACGCTTACCCCGAGCAGCGTGGCCGCTTGGCCAATCCGTAGGTCGTCACCCTCCATGGAGCCCGCAGCGTACCGTGAAGAGAGACGACTAAAGGCTCGCGCGGATAGACACCTATCCGCACGGCCACTGATTAAGTGAGACGACCCATCAGGAGACGGGCGGCCTCCTGCACGCTTCCCCCCAGGGATGGGTAGACCGAGAAGGCGTAGGCGAGCTGGCTCACGGTCAGCCGGTTGAAGACCGCGACCGAGATCGGCGTGATCAACTCGCTGGCCCGGTCCGCGACGACCGAGCCGCCGAGCACCGCGCCCGAGCCCGCCAGCGCGTGGATCTTCACGAACCCGTCGGTGTTCTCCTGCATCTTCGCGCGAGAGTTACCCGCGAGCGGATGGACCACGGTCTCGATCGGAAGGTGTGACTCGGCGACCTCGGCGGCGCTCATGCCGACCGTCGCGACCTCGGGATCGGTGAAGATGCACGCCGCGACCGCGTCGCGTCGCAGGGGCGCGACGGCCCTGCCGAGCGCGTGCCACATCGCGATGCGTCCCTGCATCGCCGCCGTGGTCGCGAGCATGATCCCGCCCGTGACGTCGCCCGCGGCGTAGATGGTATGGACGTTCGTGCGGCTGACGCCATCGACAAGGATGCCGCCGCGATCGTCTCGCTGGACGCCTGCCGCCTCGAGCCCGAGCCTTCGCGTGGAGGGAACTTGGCCGATGCAGAAGAGCGCGTGGCTGCCCTCGATCCACTCGCCGTCCCCGAGCTTCACCCGTACGCCGTCGGCGCCGCGCTCCAGGCCGGTCGCGCGCCGCTTCCGGTGGATCGTCATCCTCCAGCGCTCGAAGCTGCGCTCGATCAGCGCGGCGGCGTCGGGGTCCTCACTCGGCAGGATCTGGTCCCGGCTGGACACGAGGTGGACCTCGGAGCCGAACCTGGCGAACGCGTGCGCGTACTCGGCCCCCGTGGCACCGGAGCCCACGACCACCAGGCGCTCTGGCAGCGCGCGAAGGTCGAACAGCTCACGCGAGGTGAACACCCGCTCCCCGTCGGGTCGCGAGAAGTCCAGGACCCGGGGCGCGCTACCCGTGGCGATCAGGACCACGTCGGCGTCCACGACCTTCGTCTCGCCACCCGAGCACTCGACCTCGACGGCTTCCCGCCCGGCGAGGCGGCCGACGCCCTCGACGACGCGCACGCCCTCACCGGAGACTCGCTTCGCGATGTCGTCGGACTGGTCCGCAGCGAGGCGCTGAACCCGGTCCATGACCGCGCCCATGTCCACCACCGCCTTCGCGGCAATATCCGCCCCAGTGGACGAGCGCACGCCCAATCGCTGCGCCGACTGCATCCATCCCATCGCCTCGGCCGACACAACCAGCGCCTTCGAGGGCACGCAGTCCCACAGCACGCTGTTCCCGCCCAATCCCTCCTTCGACACGACGGTCACGTCCGCTCCGTGCTCCGCCGCGACCAGCGCCGCCTCATACCCGCCGGGCCCGCCGCCAATGATCACGATACGTATCGCTGCCATGACGCGCCAGGCTAGCCGCGGGGCTCTCGCTTAACTTAATACGGCATCTTCAGGTCCGGGAACATCGGGAAGTGCTTCAGGTTACGCGTGAGAAGGTCCAAGCCGAGCACTCGCGCCGTCGCCGCGACGATGAGGTCCGCGACGTCAATGCCACCGTGG
>JBOGED010000043.1:0-7726 GCA_050743625.1 Egibacteraceae bacterium
TTCGACGGTTGGCCTGCGCTCACAGCCACGCGCCTCGATTGCGACAGCCTCAATACCGCCGATATCCCGCACACAACACGCCGACCGCTGACCGCGACGGTCAGACCGAACCAGGACAAACCACAACATTATTCCTGCCCAGGCCCTAACTCTGCACAGTGCAGGAATAGGCCGGCTGGTGCCGGCTTGGCGCGGGTAGAGCAAGCCAGGGGACGTTCTTGCGCCCTTAGGGAGCATGCCGCGGCGTGGAGCGATGCGTACGCTCCGCATATGGGCAAGTTGAGCGGCAAGGTAGCCCTCGTCACGGGGGGCGGATCGGGTATCGGCCGGGCGACCAGCCTCTTGTTCGCGGCGCAGGACTGCAAGGTCGCGGTCGTGGACCTGCAGGAAGACGCCGCACGAGACGTGGCCAACGAGATCGTGGAGGCCGGCGGCAAGGCCGTCGCCGTCACCGCCGACGTCTCCTCGGGAGCGGACGCCGCCCGCATGGTCCAGACCACGGTCCGCGAGCTCGGCGCGCTGCACGTGCTGTACAACAACGCGGGCGTCGACAGCGCCGGCAGCGTGCTGGAGGCGTCGGAGGAGGACTGGGACCGGTGCCTCGCGGTGAACGCGAAGGGCACGTTCCTGTCCTCCAAGTTCGCCGCCCCCGAGATCCAAGCGAGCGGGGGTGGCTCGATCATCAACCAGGGCTCGGTCGCCGCCCTGGTCGGCATCCGGGAGTTCGCCGCCTATTGCGCGGCCAAGGGAGCGGTCGTCGCGCTGACCCGGGCGATGGCCGTCGACCTGGCCGCCTGTGGCATCCGCGTCAACTGCCTGTGTCCCGGGACGGTGTTCACCCCGCTGATGGAGCCGATGGTGCGCAAGCGGGGTGGGGGCGACCTGGAGAAGGGCCTGGCGTTGACGATCCAGAAATATCCCATCGGCCGGCTCGGTACCCCCGAGGACGTCGCTCGTGTGGCCCTGTTCCTGGCCAGCGAGGACTCGGCCTTCGTCACCGGCGCGGTCTACACCGTGGACGGCGGGATGACCGCTCAGTAACCATGGCCTTCACTGAGCCCGACAAGGTCACGAGCCTCGCCGAGGCCGTCGCTCACGTCGCCGACGGTGACATCGTCGCGCTGGGCGGAGCGCTCTCGTACCGGGAGCCGATGGCGCTGGTGCGCGAGCTGATCCGCCAAGGCCGGCGTGGCCTCCACGTCGTGGGCTCCGCCCACGGCATCGACGTCGACCTGCTGGTCGGCGCCGGCGTGGTGGCCGTGGTCGAGGAGAGCTACGTCGGCTACGAGCAGGACTTCGGCCTTGCCCCCGCCTACCGGCGAGCCGCTGAGTCGGGCCGCCTCTCCGTCCGCGAGAGCTGCTGCTACACGATCCTCCAGCAGCTCCGCGCCGCCGAGTATGGCATCCCGTTCATGCCGGTTCGGGGCATCCTCGGGACGGACATCGGCCGGCTGCACCCGGAGTACAAGGAGATCGAATGCCCCTTCACGGGGCAGCGGCTCGTCGCCGTCCCCGCGTTGGCCCCGGATGTGGCGCTGATCCACGGGCTGATGGCCGACCGGCGAGGCAATGTCCACCTCGCCCGGCCCCTCGTGCTCGACGAGCGGTTCACGTTCGCGTCCCGCAAGGTCATCGTGACCGTCGAGCGCGTGGCCAGCGCGTCCGAGGTTGCCGAGGCGGGCGTGGTCCTCCCCTACTTCGCCGTGACCGCAGTCGTCGAGGCTCCCTACGGTGCGCATCCCACCTCCTGCTACCCCCACTACACCTATGACCGGACGCACATGGGCGAGTGGGTAAAGGCGGCCGCCAGCGACGAAGGCGCCGGCCACTACGTGAAGCGTTACGTCCTGAGCTCGGAAGAGGCGTACAGAAGGGAAGTGGGAGCCGAGCGCCTGCATGAGCTCGGCGAGTGGTCTCGTTCCGACGAGCGCTGGCGGGAGTTGCTGTCATGACCGCTGAGTTCACGATCGACGAGTGGATGTGCGCCGCGCTGGCCCGCACCATCCGCGACGGCGAGGTGGTCTTCCACGGCTTCGGCAGCCCGTGCGCCACGGTGGCGATGCACGTGGCCACGCGCACACACGCCCCGCATATGGTCCTGGTCGAGGGCGCGACCTCCCCCCTCGACCCCGATCCCGCCTTCATCCCGCCCACCTCGAACGACTGGGCGCTGATACGGCGAGCGGCCCACGTGCTGCGCTTCGAGGAGCTGTTCGACCTCGCGGCTCGTGGCGGCGTCGACCGCATGTTTCTGTCCGGGGGCCAGATCGACCCCTACGGCAACACCAACGTCACGGCGATCGGCAGCCTGCCTGATCCTTTGGTTTGGAGCGGTGAGGCGTCGGGTGAGGACCCGTCGGCGACGGCGCGGGACCATATCGACGCGGTCCGGGCATGGAGACCTCGGGTGAAGCTGGGGGGTGGGGGTGGCGGGTGCAATCTCTCCGCCACGGTGCGGACCCTGACCCTGTGGACGACCCGCCACCGCTCGGGGCGGACGCTGGTCCCCCGCTGTGACGTCCTGACCGACCTCGGGCACGTGACCCCCGAGGGCACCCGTGAAGAGCTGGGATTCCCCGGTGGCGGGCCGGACTGGCTGATCACCGAGCTCGGCGTCTTCGACTTCCCCGGCGGCGTGGCGCGGCTGCGCCAGACGTACCCCGACGTCTCAGTCGACGAGGTGCGCGCCGCGACAGGCTTCGAGCTGGCCGTTGACCCCAACCTCCGGCCTCTCCCCCGGCCTGACCCGGCGGCCATCGCCCTCATCCGCCGCCTCGACCCGCTGGGGATACGACGGCGCGAGTTCTCCGAGCGTGAGCTTCAGCGGCGGTTCCGCCTTCCCGGGATCGAGGGCTCCTGCACCGCGTGCCTGTGACGGCCGATTCCTCGCTCGACGCCGTCTTCGCGCCCCGCCGGGTGGCAGTCGTGGGGGCCTCGAACCGGTCTGGAAAGATGGGTACCACGTTCATGCGCAACCTCGCGGCCTTTCCCGGCGAGGTCATCCCGGTGACCATGTCGCAGGAGACCGTCGGCGGGAGCAAGTCCTACCGAAGCCTGCGCGACGTTCCCGGGCAGGTGGACCTGGCGGTCGTGGTCGTGCCGGCGGAGGCGGTTCCTGGGGTCATGGCGGACGCCGCCGCCGCGCGAGTACGCGCCGCGATCGTGATCTCCGGAGGGTTCGCGGAGAGCGGGCCGGCCGGGGCGGCCCTCCAAGCCGCCGCGCTCGACGCCGCTCGCGCGGGTGGCGTCCGCCTTGTGGGGCCGAACTGCTTCGGGGTGCAGAACTGCAATACCGGCCTCAACGCGTCCATGGCGACCGGCAGCCCTCCCTCGGGGGGAGACATCGCGCTGGCGACGCAGTCTGGCGCCTACGGCATGGCCATCTACACGCTGGGCCGCGACCAGGACCTCCGCTTCTCCAAGGTGTACGCCGCCGGGAACAAGGCCGACATTGGCGATGCCGAGGTGCTCACCTATCTCGGCGCCGACGTCCAGACCGCGGTCCTCTGCTTCTTCCTCGAGTCACTCGGCGACGGGCGCGCGTTCTTTGAGTGCGCCCGGGAGATCACCCCCCACAAGCCCGTCCTCGTCGCGAAAACCGGGCGGAGCGAGGCCGGGGCTCGCGCGGCGGTGTCGCACACCGCCGCCCTGGCCGGAGACGCGAGGGTCTTCCAGGCGGCGTTCCGGCAGGCCGGCGTGGTGGTGGCCCGCAGC
Source organism: Egibacteraceae bacterium (assembly GCA_050743625.1). Taxonomy (GTDB): domain Bacteria; phylum Actinomycetota; class Nitriliruptoria; order Euzebyales; family Egibacteraceae; genus JBOGED01. Next base: position 3,715 of record JBOGED010000043.1, read on the forward strand.
GGGCTTGAGATGATGGACGCCGCCAAGGCCCTCGACTGGCAACCGGTCCCCGCCGGTCCCCGGGTGGGGATCGTGACCAACTCGGGCGGGGTCGGGGTAGAGCTGACCGATCTGTTGTCGGAGGAGGGGTTGGTCGTCCCCGAGCTCTCGCCGGGCCTCCAGGCCCGCCTCGCGAAGGCTCTCCCCGCCCACGCCAGCCCCCGCAATCCCGTGGACATGACCCCGAGCTGGGCCCGCTTCGCCGCGCTGTACCCGCATTGCCTGGAAACTCTCGCTCGCTCTGGCGAGGTGGACGCGGTGGCGCTCGTGCTGCTCCAACGGTCCGCGCTGGACCCCGAGGTGGCGCAGGCCGTGATCGGGACGGCTCAGAAGCTGACCGAGGATGGATCCAGGATCCCGGTGTACATCTGCTGGGTGGCTCCCCATACGGCCCAGCCCAACGCGGACCTGCTGCAGGCGGCCCGGCTGCCCTGCTTCGAGTGGCCCGAGCGGACCGCTCGAGCGCTGGGCCACGCCATCCGCTACGGCCAGTCACGAGCCAAGGTCAGCCCGGGAGCGCACGCCGGGACCCGGCCCGCCCGGCTGCCTCCGCTCGCCACGGGGTTGGCGCCGCCTGATACCGCCGCCAGCCTTGTACGGGCGTTTGGGGTCGAGGTCGCGCCGTCGATCCTGTGTGACGGCGCGGACGAGGCCGTGGCCGCCGCGGCCCAGCTCGGCTACCCCGTGGTCGTGAAGATCCACAGCCAGTCGCTCGTGCACAAGTCCGACGCCGGTGGTGTCCGGTTGGGGCTGCCCGACGAGGCGGCGGTCCGCGACGCGACCCGCGACCTGCACCGGCTCGACCGCGGCGCGCGCGTCCTGGTCCAGCCCCAGCTGGCGGGCCAAGAGGTGATCATCGGGGGCATCCGGGACCCGCAGCTCGGGCCGATGGTGATGGCCGGCCTTGGTGGCGTCTTCGTCGAGACGCTTGGAGACGTCGCGTTCCGCGTCGCTCCCATCGACCAAGAGGAGGCCGCCGAGGCCCTGCGCTCCCTCCGGGGTTACCCGATGCTCACCGGCGCCCGTGGCCGCCCACGCGTCGACATCGGGGCGCTGGCCGCGACCTTGTCGGCCGTCTCCCGCCTGATGGTCGCGGTCCCCGAGATCGCAGAGCTCGACCTCAACCCAGTCCTCGCCACTCCCCACGGGGCAACCGCGGTCGACGTGCGCATCAGGGGTGTCACGTCTGGCCCCTGAGCAGGGATCTCGGGGCGTATCTGCCTCGAAATCCCTGTTCGGGGAGGAGCCTGGCCGCCGCTAGTCCTCGGCGGCAGCTCTGGCCCGGGCTTTTCATCCCCGGAAGCTATGGAGGTCGCCCGCCACCCCTCCTAGCATCCGTGCGTGCGAGAGCCGCAGCCGGGGCCATGACGCCTTGGCGTGATTCGAAAGAGGTGACGGCGATGCGTGTAGGAGGCGAGGAGATCCTTCTCCCGACGACCATGGTCGGGAATTATCCCAACCCCCGCTGGTACGACGGGCGCGCCTTCGCGAAATTCCCTCAAGGGGAGTTCATCTACGACGCGATCTCCCGGGAGGCGTTCGAGGACGCCGTTCTCGCGATCGTTCACGACCAAGAGGCCGCTGGTCTCGACATTATCTCCGACGGGAAGGTGTACGGGGGAGATAGCCCCTACGCCCAAATTATCTATCACTATTACGAACGGCTCGCCGGTTACGAGATGCACGGTCCTCCCATCGGGCTTCCTATTTACTCCACGCTTTTCGCCCCCACCGTGACCGGCGAGGTACGCCGCCGCTCTCCGTTCCATTACGCCACGCTTCGGGCAGTGCGCAAAGCGACGAAGAAACCGGTAAAAGTTTCTTACGTCGGTCTTCAGGTCTTGGCGCTGGCCTCCAACGATCAGTATTACAAAGACACCAAAGAGCTCGCCACCGCGCTCGCCAAGGCCTTCCACGAAGATTTTCTCCAGCTCGCCGACGAAGGCGTGGAGATCATCCAGCTCGACGAGTTCGTCTGGCCTTATGGGATGGGTGACTGGGAAACCGAGATCTACAATCTCGCGGTGGACGACGTGCCCGGCGTGCAGTTCTGGACACACGTGTGCTGGGGCAACTACTCCGGAACGCCGGGGTACAACCCGGACGAGGGCGAGAAGGAGTTCGGCGCCTGGGTTCTGGACCGCCGGCCGAAGGACGCTCCGGCCCCACAGAGAGCATGGGCGATCTTCCCGAAGGCCAAGGAAGCGCACATGCACGCGCTCAACTATGAGGTCGGCCGCACCGGATCGGACGACCTGAAGCCGCTGTTGGAGAACGAGTGGGACCGCGACTTCGTCGCGGGCGTGATCGACGTCAAGAGCACGATCACCGAGACCTCCGAAGAGGTCGCGGACCGCATCCGCCAGTGTCTCGAGTACGTGCCGGCCGAACGGCTCGGCCTCACGACCGACTGCGGCATGATCAATCTGCAGCGCATGTTCTGCCAGAACAAGCTGAAGGCCCTGGCCGACGGCGCCGCCATCGTCCGCCAGGAGCTCGCGGCCAAGCAATAGGTCTATCCCGCCAGAACCGGATGCCCCTCGCCCTCCCCCACGGGCGGGGGGCATTCCGGAACCGCCGCACAGAAGGGCCCGCCATGGACGTGACTGAGATCGTTGGGCGGGCGCGCGCCGCCCTCGAGGCGATTGCCGGCTACTCGCAGGAGCAGGTGGACGAGCTGGTGACCGCGGTCGCGTGGGCCGTCGTCCGCAAGGATCGCGCGGAGGCGCTCGCTCGGCTGGCGGTGGATGAGGGTGGCTTTGGCAACGAGGCCGACAAGCTGACGAAGATCCACCGGCGGGTGACGGGCGTGCTCGCCGACATGCGGGGCATGCCGACCGTGGGCATTGTGGAGGAGATCCCGTCCCGGGGGCTCGTCAAGATCGCGAAACCGGTGGGAGTGGTGGCGGGCCTGATCCCCGCGACCGGCCCTGACGCCACCCCGCCGCTCAAGGCGCTGTTCGCGCTGAAGGGCCGCAACGCGATCGTGATCGCGGGGCACCCGCGTACCCAGCGGACGACCGCGGCGGTTGTCGACCTCATGCGTGAGGGGTGCGCTCAGGTCGGGGCGCCCGCCGACCTGGTACAGGTGATCCCCAAGCCGTCGATCGCCACCACCCAGGCACTCATGCGCGAGGTCGACCTGGTCGTCGCCACCGGCGGCGAGGCCATGGTGAAGGCCGCGTACAGCTCCGGGACACCGGCGTTCGGCGTGGGGGTCGGCAACTCCGTCCACGTCGTCGACGAGACCGCCGACCTCGACGACGCCGCCGCCGCGATCGCCGCCGCGAAGACGTTCGACTACGCGACGAGCTGCCTGGCCGACAACGCGGTCGTCGCCGAGGAGCGGATCGCCGAGGACCTTGTCGAGCGGCTCGTCGCCCTCGGCGGCTACGCCTGCGACACGCAAGAGAAGGCGGCGCTGCAGGGGGCGCTGTGGCCCGACGGCGGCGCCATTCCCACGATCGCGGTCGTCGCCAAGCCAGCCGGGCACATCGCGCGGCTCGGCGGCTTCGAGATCTCGGCGGACCGGACCTTCCTCATCGTCCGTGAGGACGGTACTGGGGCCGCTCACCCCTTCTCAGGCGAGAAGCTGTCGGTCGTGCTCGCCCTCTACACCTACCGCGGTGGCATTGAACAGGCGGTGCGGCTCGTGAACGCGATCATCGCTTACCAGGGCCTTGGGCACACCTGCGGCATCCATACGACGAGCGACGCCCACGTCGACGCGCTCGCGTTCGGCACGAAGACCGCGCGGGTACTCGTCAACCAGAACCTCAACGAGGGCGCCGGCAGCCCGCGCAACGGCCTGCCGTTCACCCTCAGCCTGGCGACCGGCACGTGGGGCGGCAACATCACCACCGAGAACCTGAACGTCCGGCATTTCCTGAACCTGACCTGGGTGTCCCGGCCCATCCAGCCGTCCACGATCGACGAAGAGGACCTATTCGCGGACCACTGGGCCCGCTACGGC
>JBOGED010000044.1:0-14373 GCA_050743625.1 Egibacteraceae bacterium
TCATCTACGGCGCGCTGATGCTCCTACTCGTGCAGCGAGGAGGCGCCGGAGCCGCACCGGCGCCTCAACCGGCCTAGTCTATTTCCCGAACAGGGGTGAGTGGCCGGGGGGAGTCTCACCCCCCGGCCCTCGCAGAACCGGACGTGAGCCTCTCGACTCATCCGGCTCCCATTACCCGGCCTTCAAAAGGCTTTGTCGCCTCCACCGGCTGCCTCCCACCCTTCGATGGTTGACCGACGTCTTCGACTGGGTAACCCGTCCCCTTCGCTCCACCCGCATTACCAGGCTTCACCGCTACTACGAGACGGCCCGTCCCTGTGCCCCTCGACCGGTACTCAGTCCCTCCCAGTTTCTGCTGATTGGGACGCTCCCTCTCGACCACCGCTGTTGCTGCCAGCGGCGGGCTGTTCCGGGGCGACAGGTTCACACGTTCCGTACAGGAGCCTAAGCCAAGCTCACGCCACCTCCATGCCGGACACCGCCTGGCCAGTACACAGGATTCCGCCAGACTCATCCCAGAGCCGAAATCACACCCTGGTTTTGATGTCGTCTTTGCCCTTTCGACACCTCAGCGGTGGTTCACTCGCGTTCGTCTTCTTGGCTCACACCTGACACGCTCACGGCGCGCCTTTTCCGCAACGCTCACCACCCCGGCTCTTGACCGACGCAGCTTACGGTGGTTTGAGGCCTCCCCCTGCAGGGCGGCCCCGGAGGACCTACCTCCATCTCCTGCACAGCATCACACTCGGCAAAACGGATCTTCTACACCGTCTCCCTCCTGTGTTCGTGTCACACGATTTCGGGGCACATACGCCCCGAAATCCCTGTTCGGGAACACGAGCGGACGCAGGACGACACGACCTACCATGTGCGAAACGCCCGGCTCGCGGGACAGCGCGCGCGCCCTGACGTGCGGCAATCCTTGAGGACCCGGAGGACTGCAGTTGAGCCGCTCGATGGCGCCCAGAGCACACGCGAGCGGCGCCCACGGGCGGTGAGCCGGGGTTGCGGGCCACGTGGGCGCATGCCGTGCGTAGAGTGGATCGGACGTCTTCGTCTACCCACGATCGACCACATCGAGCATCCATGCGCAGTCGCTGGAGGGAACCAACGTCGTCGGGTATCGACCCCGATCTGGAGTCCCCGGCTCTGGGAGCTCCTCGGGTTCGGCTCCACGGCTGGCGGCACCCGGCGATCCTTTCCGCGGCCTTGATGGGCGTCGCGGCGGGGTTCGGGCAGTTTGGAGCGACCGCCGCCCTTGGCGACGTCGCCGCCGCGTTCGGTGAGACGGGTCCCGGTGGGTCCCTCGGCGAGCAGGTCGGGCTCACGCTGACGACATTGGGGATCGGCCTCGCGGTCATCCGTCTCGCGTCGATCGCGAGCATGCCGCTGGCCGCGCTCGCTGACCGGGTAGGAAGGCGCCGGGTCATCCTCTCCTGCTGCCTCAGCGGGCTGGCGCTCACGGCCGTCGCCGCGTTCAGCCCAAGCTTTTGGTGGTTCGTCGCCATCTTCGCCCTCGGGCGACCGCTGTTGTCCACGACGAACGCGCTCGCCGTCGTGATCGCCGCCGAGGAGACGCGAACCGCGGATCGCGCGAAGGCGGTCGCGCTGCTGGCGGCCTCTTACGGGGTGGGAGCAGGGCTCGCGACGGTCGTGCGTGGGATCTGGGGCCTCGGGTTCCGGCCGCTGTTCGCGTTGGCCATCGTGCCGTTGGTTCTGGTGGCGATGACCAGTAGGCGCGTGGAGGAGCCCGACCGCTTCGCCCGCCTGCGCCCACGCGACGCCGCGGTCACCGCGGCCATGGCTCGCCCCGGCTGGGTCCCCCCCGCGGTGCGCCCGCGCCTCGTGCTGCTGGCATGCCTCGGGTTCTTCTCGTTCAGCTTCGTGATCGGCCCGGTCACCACGCTCTTGTTCCTCTATGCGGAGAGCGTCCTGGGTTTCAGCAAGGCGATGACCAGCGTCATCGTGCTTTGCGCGGGGCCGCTGGGGTTGGCTGGGCTGCTCGCCGGCCGGTGGGCGGCCGACAAGCTTGGCCGCATCCCGACCGTCATCGCCGCCCACGCGGGAGTCGCGATCTCTGGCGCGATCACCTACACCACGGGGAGCGTGGGCGCGGTCGCCGGCTACCTCGTGTATCTGTTCGCCCAGGCGGCGTTTGGCACCGCGATGGGCGCGCTCAGCGTCGAGCTGTTCCCCACCTCTACACGCGGTACCGCCGCCGGCTGGCTCAACGCGGCCGGAGTCCTCGGCGCCGTGTTCGGCCTCGTCACGTTTGGCCTGCTGGTGGATGCGTTCGGAACCTTCGGTCCCGCCGCCCTCGCCGTCACGATCCCCATGGCGCTCGCGAGCTTCGGCTACCTCCGCCTGCCCGAGACCCGCGGCCTCGAGCTGGAGCAGTCCGCCCCCGAGCAATAGCTTGTGCGCGGCCCGCGCACTAGACAAAAGCCCCCATGCGACAGCGCACGGCGAATCGCTGAGGAGCGACAAGCACTCGTACCGTACCGAACCCTCGCGGGCACTCCGGTTGCCCGTTCGGCCAATGTGGCCAGGAGTCGTAAGGGGCGGGAATGAGCCAAAACGCGACGGGAACGGAACACGTGAACGGGGCGAAGCAGCTCAATACAGACAAGGAGGTTCGAAGTCCTGCAGATCATGCGGCCACGGAGGCGCTGTGGTGGTGCGGGGATCTGCCGGATCCGGACGGGACCTCGTCACCATATGGGCGCCCTCCCGCATCGCTGAACACGGCCTCGGTGCGACCGCGGGCAACCTCCCACGTGGGAGCTGACGAGGCGCCACTCGACGCCAGCGCCTTTACTCAGGAGATGATGCTGAGGCCCAAGTCACGGGTTCCCACATCCGGTTGGCGCCGCCTGGTGTACCAGCTTTCCGGAGGCCGTGTAGACCCCGGGCCGTGCCCAGGGGAGGTGGAGCGCGAGGCGTTGATCGCGCGCGTCAAGAACCCCGTGCGCGGGTCCCGGCGCATCGCGGTCATCTCCCGCAAGGGTGGGGTCGGCAAGACCACGACCACCCTCATGCTCGGTCACACGTTCGCCCACTGGCGTGGGGACCGGGTTGTGGCGCTGGACGGGAATCCCGACGCCGGCAGCTTGGGCTACCGCGTACGGCGCGAGACCGAGGCCACGATCACCGACATGCTCCACGACGCCTCGCGGATCACCCGCTATGCGGACATGCGAGGATACACGAGCCAGGCGCCCAGCCGGCTCGAGGTGATCGCCTCCGACGACGACGACGCGATCACGCAAGCAATGGGCGAGGACGAGCTCGTAGAGGCCGTCCGCCTGATGGAGCATCACTACAACCTGATCATGCTCGACACCGGGACGGGGATCCTCGACAGCGCGACGCAGGGCATCCTCCGCATGGCCGATCAGATCGTGATTGTCACGGTTCCCAGCTTGGACGGCGCCCGGGCAGCGAGCCTCACGTTGGACTGGCTCGAGCACAACGGCTACGCCTGGTTAGTGGAAGGGGCCGTCGCCGCGCTCAACCAGAGCCGCGAGGGCACGCTTGTCGACGTCGACCGCGTCTTGGACCACTTCGCCAAGCGCTGCCGGGCAACGGTCGTCATGCCGTGGGACCCGCATCTTCAGGCGGGTGCCGAAAGTGACCTGAACGCGCTTTGCGAGGAAACGCGCACCTCCTACCTGGAGCTCGCCGCCGCGGTCGCCGACGGCTTCCGCTACCCGGTGCACCGGGTGATTCCGTAACGCGCCCATGAGGAGCAACCTACGCCTCCCCAAAGAGGCCAAGCGCGCATGGCGCCAAGCCGCCCACTGGCTGTCATCCCGCGATTGGCGATTCTCCCCGCGTGAGAGGGACCGCCGCTCCAGGCTGGTCGCACAGGTCAGCGCTCCGGTGGAGGAGCCCTGGCGGATCGCCGTCATCTCCCGCAAGGGCGGGGTCGGCAAGACCACGACCACGCTGATGCTCGGCCATACCTTCGCAAGCTGCAGAAATGATCGGGTGGTGGCCCTCGACGGCAACCCCGACGCCGGCAGCTTGGGCTACCGGGTGCCGCGCGACAGCAGCGCCACGCTGAGTGACCTTCTCCGTGACGAGCCCCATATCGCCGCGTACCGCGATCTGCGGGCCTATACGAACCGCGCCCCCAGCCACCTGGAGGTGGTGGCGTCCGACGACGACGCGCTGGTGACCAAGGGGCTGGACGAGGAGGAGTACGTCCGTGCCATCCACCTCTTGGAGCGGTACTACGACGTGATCCTGCTGGACACCGGTACCGGAATCCTCGACAGCGCCACGCAAGGGATCTTGCGGACCGTCGATCAGATCGTGGTGGTCGTAGCCCCAAACCTGGACGGTGCGCGTGCGGCGAGCCTCACGCTGGACTGGCTGGATCGAAATGGCTATGACTGGCTCGTCCGAGGCGCCGTCGCCGTCGTGAACCAGGTGCAGGGGCGGGGTATGTCACACCTTGGGGAGATCCAAGAGCACTTCGGGCGCCGGTGCCGCGCGATCGTAGGCCTCCCCTGGGACGCGCATCTGGATGCGGGTGCCGAGAGCGACCTCAACCAGGTCGCCAAGCGAACCCGTGACGCGTACCTAGAGCTTGCGGCCACGGTGGCCGAGGGCTTCGAGCAGGTCTACGAAGCGCACGCGAGCGTCTAAGGCCTATGGACACGAGGTTGCGACGCGCGTGGTTCGTGCGATCTTCGCGCGTGTCATTTCTCTGGTGTCGTACACCGGACGGTCTCGTGGCTGACACGCACCTTCGCTGGGGGCGACCATTTGCCCCCCAATGGACGTGTTGGTCCGCCCGCGTGGAGAGGGGCATCGACGCACCGCAACCCCTCGCGGGAGCGGCCCCCGCGTGAGCATTCCCCCGCGAGTTCGTCTCGCCGGCCATACGGCAGTACCTTGTCGACCCACTCTTCCGGACATTGCCCATCCGACCAGGGGGCGGGAATGAGCCAGCGAACGACGGAGATCCCTCCACCGGAGGGCAGCGAACCACCGATCAATAACGCGCCGCTCGACGCGACTGCGTTCACGAACGGGCGCATGCTCCGCCCCCAGGTAGAGGCGCCGGCCCAAGGGTGGCGCCGCATGGTCCACCTCATGTCCGGAGGCCATCTGAACCTGAGGCCGAGCGCGCAAGAGGTGGCTCGCGAGCATCTGATCGCCGCGGTGCGGACACCCGTTCGAGGGTCGCGCCGCATTGCCGTGATCTCCCGCAAGGGTGGGGTCGGCAAGACCACGACGACGCTGATGCTCGGGCATACGTTGGCGAAATGGCGCGGCGACCGGGTCGTCGCGCTGGACGGGAATCCCGACGCGGGCAGCCTGGGGTACCGGGTCCGGCGAGAGACACCCGCGACGCTGACCAACCTGTTGCAGGATGCCTCGCGGATCACGCGGTACTCCGAGGTCCGCGACTACACCAACCAGTCGCCGACCCGGCTTGAGGTGGTCGCCTCCGACGACGACGCCCACATCACCCAGGCGATGGGCGAGCATGAGCTGGTCGAGGCGGTACGGCTGCTCGACCGCCATTACAACCTGGTCCTCCTCGACACGGGCACCGGCATCCTCGACCGGGCGACGCAGGGAATCCTGCGGATGACCGACCAGATCGTGATCGTCACCATGCCCAGCCTCGACGGCGCCCGCGCCGCGAGCCTGACGCTGGACTGGCTCCAGCACAACGGGTACGCCTGGTTGGTCCGCGGCGCGGTCGCCGTCCTGAACCAGAACCGCGAGGCAACGCTCATCGACGTCGAGCGGGTCGAGGAGCACTTCCAGCGACGCTGCCGCTCGACCGTGCTCCTCCCCTACGACCCTCACCTACAAGCCGGGTCGGAAAGCGACTTGGAGCAGCTCTCCGAGTCGACACGCGACGCCTATCTTCACCTAGCCGCCGAGGTCGCCGACGGGTTCCGCGAGCCCGTCGGCCCCCTCCCCTCTTAACGCTGGGCATGAATAACGTTCAGGCGAATGAGCGGCTCGCCTCAAGCGGCGCCTTCCTGCACTGAGACGAGAATCGGCCACACGCCGCCTGGTTTGCCGGGCTCGCGCCGGCGGTTGGTGGCCTATTCCTGCACTGTGCAGAGTAATGCCGGTAGTTCGGCAAGACTCTGCACAATAGCGCCCGGCGCTCCGTTCGAATGCCTCTCGTAGAGGCGCAGTCGCGCCTCTCACGGCGGCTGTATCAACTCGCGCGCGAACGGGCTCTTCATTGTCGTAGTCCACGGCGGTGAGGAGATCGTTTCGTGAACCGGTTCCAGCGGGTGCTGCAGATCTTGGACGAGGCGATTGGCGGTCCCGAGGTGGGCATCGGGTCTCATGGAGCGTTCTGGCGCGGGCTGACGCGCGATGAGTTCGTCGTCGAAAGCGTGTTCGGTTTGGACCTGGTCGTGGTGGGCCACGGAAGTGATTCGAATCTCGTCAGGGCACTGAAAGGCGAGGCGCCTTTCGGCGACGATTTACCCGACCCACCTCCGGGTGCTCGGCACCCTCGGATGCCCGCGGGACTCCCACCGGTCGCAGCGGAGGACATCGCCTTCATCGAGCTATGGATCGACGAAGGGTGCCCCGAAGACGCCCTACCGGAGCCGGAGCCGCCGTTGACCTGGCAGCCGACCAATGCGGAGCTGGGTGCCCGACGGTACGACGATGTCTGGTTCCAGACCCCAGAGCTTGGTTGGGCGGTCAACAGCAACGGTCAGATCCTGCGAACGACGGACGGCGGGACCATCTGGGAGGAACAGTTCCACGACCCCTCCCTCTACCTGCGGTGTATCGGCTTCGCCTCTGAGTCGCGGGGTTGGATGGGCACAACCGTTGGGGGAAGGCAGCTGTTCGAGACCCGCGACGGTGGCGCAACCTGGACCGGTGTCAGCGGCCTGCCCCCGCTCGCCCCCTCGGCGGTCTGTGGGCTCTGTGTGTTGAGCGAGTCCGTGGTGTATGCGTCAGGGACGAACTATCCCTTCCCCGCTCGTCCTACGCGGCCGCCCCGCATGATGAAGACCGTCGATGGCGGCATTACCTGGAGCGCGTGGGATATGACGCCCCACGCCGCACTCCTCGTGGACACGTACTTCATCGACCCCGAGCGCGGTTGGGTGGTGGGGGGAAGAGTCCATCCCGTAACTCCCGACCAGCGTCGGTGTCCCAATCCGGCCGACCGGTCGAACATCAAGCCGGTCGTGCTCTACACCGAAGACGGCGGGCGAACCTGGGTCGACCGTGTGGCCGACCTGCAAGACGAGTTCCCACTCGGCGAGTGGGGGTGGAAGATTCAGTTCCTCACCGACCAGATCGGCTTTGTCTCCCTGGAGAACTTCTGCGAAGGCGCCATCCTGAAGACGCTGGACGGCGGGCAGACCTGGGGGCGGCTGCGGATCGACGACCCGCAGATGAACGCCAACCTGGAGGGCGTGGGCTTCGTGGACGCCGACCGCGGCTGGGTCGGTGGCTGGGGATCAGCCAACGCTCAAAGGGGATTCAGTAGCGCGAGCTCTGATGGAGGCCTGACCTGGAGCGACGCGAACGACATCGGCCTGTTCATCAACCGTTTCCGGTTCTTGGGTAACCCTGTCACGGTCGGCTATGCGTCAGGGCGTACCGTGTACAAGTATTCCGCCGAGCCGGTGGCGGTCTCAGCGCGTATCGCCGAGGAGCCCCCCACGCGTTTCCTCGACAGCAACGAGCCGATCGAGAGCGCTCGTCCGATCCTTCTCAACCTCACGGTCCCCGCCGAAGCCTCTCGCCTTGTCGTGACCGTTTGGGAGCGGTTCAGTGATCTCGTCCGGAAGCTTGTGGACGAAGCACGCCCGCCGGCCGGCGACCGCACTGTCGAATGGGACGTGACCGATGACTCTGGCGAACCACTCGAGCCGGGAAGCTTCATCATTCGCGTCACGATCGACGACCGGTCTGAAAGCCGGATCGTATCGGTCACGGACTGATCCAAAGGGGTCAACGTCGCCGTGAGGTCTCCTCGAACAGCCGCGCCGCCTCACGCAGCTCAGGGACGAGGGGGAGGCGGTCGAGCGGGATCGAGGCGGCCAGGCCTCCCGTGGACCCGGGATCCGACGCGATCGAGTGCCATACGGCCTTAAGCGAGATATCGGGGTCTACCGCGGGCGGCTCCTGCTCACCAGTGTCGCCGCCAGGAAGGACGAGCAGGGCGCTGGCGACCGCGCGCTCGTCGCCAGAGGAGGCCGGGCGGTTGCGCACGACACCGTCGACCACCATGGTCGTCGAGCCACCACCGTCGAGGTTCAGCGCCTCGGTCGCGCCGAGGCGCTGGAAGAGCTCGGCGAACTCGCGCAGTGTCATGCCAGCGCTGTAGCCGGGTTTCCTCCCGTCGACCGTGACGAGCAGCACGTGCCCGTCGTGCGTGACGCCGATCCCGGTTCTTGGCTGGCGCTTGAAGAACGCGTCGTCGGTGATGCCGTCGGGCGGCTCGACGCCCGCGGCCACGTCGCCGCGAAACAAGAGCACAGGGTTGCCGCCAGTCAGGTCGAACACGTCAGGCCATCCCACCGACCAGGCGAGCGTGACGCGCTCATCCACGTCGAGCGACGCGACGAGCGGCGCATACGTCGCGCCCGCCGACGCGGCGAGCACGATCCCGTCCCCCACAGGATCGAGCAGGCCTTTCGCGCAGCGCGCCTTGCGCACGACATACTCGATCTCGATCCGACCCCCGTCTCGCGTCGTGGGCTCCCCATTCTCCGCGAGGCGGGCCGAGCACCAGTCGCCGTTGCCAGGCTCAACATCGCCGCCCTCCGCGGTGAAGGCGGCGATCTCGTCTCGGTTTCCGAGCCCATCGTTGATCCTGTGGACCGGGTAGCGCCTTCCCTGGCCGACGGCCATCTCGAGCGCGGGCGTGCTGCCGGTGCCGACGAAGCTGGTGGTCTCGCCCCGGTTCACCGCGAAGCTGCTCTCGATCAGCACTGGGGCCTGCAGTAGCCGGCCATCCTCCGCGTACGGGTGCACGGGCCGCCCCGAGGGCAACGCGAAGTCGGCATTGATCGCCACCACCGCGCGATGCCGGCGAGCCATCGAGGACGTGGTCTCGAACCCGGGAAGCTGATCCTGGGCCAGCGCCACGTCCAGAGTGGAGGCTGCCGACAGCTCGACGGTCACAACCCGGATCTCGAACGGACCGTCAGGGTCACGGATGGCCTCGAACCGTACTCCCGGTGCGATCTCCCCAGCCTCTTGCGCACCAGCCACCCCGGCGAGCGCGCTGAGGAGCAAGCACGCGGATACCAGGGACACCGCCTTTGCAGCCGCCATCCCCGCATGAAACTGGGTTCACGACAGTCACCGAGCGGTACGGTCGTACAGGGGGGACTGCAGCAATCCTGGCGTATATGGAGGAATGTTGCGATTTTACTTCGAGCGGTCAGCCTCGAGGTGCGGCGTTCCTGCGTATCCGGAGGAACGCTGCGGTTCTGGCAGCATGCGGCAGCTCGCGCAGCGCCCAAGGAACTGGAGCTCGTAGCCGTCTACCTCGAACCCTGACTCGCGAGCGGCCCGGCGGGTCGTCGATTCGGGTAGCGGCACGTTGATGTCCGCGATCGTCCCGCAGCTCGTGCAGACGATGTGGTCGTGTGGTGTGGTGTTGGCGTCGTACCGGGCGACCGCGTCGTCGCCGAGTTGCAGCTCGAGGATCTCGCCATGCTCGGCGAGCAGGTTCAACGTCCGGTAGACCGTCGCGAACCCGATCCCCGGCTGGCATGCCTTGACCCGGGCGTAGATCTCCCGCGCGGTGGGATGGTCGCGGGCGTCGCGCACCACCTGGAAGACGGCGGCGCGTTGGGGGGTGAGCCGGAATGGGCGGGTGGCGTTCAGCACGAACACTCCTCCGGACGCTCCTGGACCTTCTAAGAGAAGGATGCCCTAAGTTGCTGTTGCCAGCATAGGGGTCACGGCGAACGCGTCAAGGCAAACCTTTCGAACCGCTGCCCTCCCACCATGGCATCATGCTTCGATAGGCAGACCCCACGGCCACGAAGGCATCCGGTGAAAATTCTCCTCGTCTCCAGCCACGAGCACGTCACCGCCCAGGTCTCCACGGCACTGCTCGGCGCGTCCGATACCGAGGTGATCGAGGTGCGAACGCCGCAGCGCGCGCTCGCGCTCCTCGACGAAGGGGGTTTCTACGACGTCGTCGTCGCCGACAACGACACGTGGCCCACCGGCGGCTTCTACCTGAGCCGAGAGGTCAAAGCGCGGTCGCAGATGGGCGAGGACATGCCTCCGGTGCTTCTCCTGCTCGCTCGGGAGCAGGACCGCTGGCTGTCGAACTGGTCTCAGGCCGACGCCTACGTGCTGAAGCCGCCCGACCCCTTCGATCTCGCCGAGACCGTGCAGGCGCTCGTCGAGGAGCGGCCGCTCCCCCGGCTCCCTGGCGTCGGCGGGGACCCAGAGCCGCTGCCCGGATCGCTCCGCGAGGACGAGAAGGATGTGGTCACGGCCGAGATCCAACCAGTGACGGGAACCGAGCGGTGACGGATCCCGTCTCGTGGGCCGACGCCTTGAACAGGTTGGTCCAAGGGGTTCACCTCGATGACACGACAACCGCGGCGTTGATGCGGCGGATCATGGAGGGTGAGGCGACGCAGGCCCAGATCGCGGCGCTGTTGATGGCGTTGCGGATGAAGGGCGAGACGGCGGCCGAGATCGCCGGCCTCGTCCGCACGATGCGGGCCTATGCGGTGGTTGTTCCCGTCGAGGGCCCACTGCTCGACACGTGCGGCACCGGGGGCGACCGGGCCGGGACGTTCAACATCTCGACCCTCGCCGCGCTGGTCGCCACGGGCGCGGGAGCCCGCGTGGCGAAGCACGGTAACCGGGCGGCCAGCGGGAGATGCGGGTCGGCGGATCTGCTGGAGGCCTGGGGCGTGCGGATCGACCTGGATGCCTGGGGCGTCGCCGAGTGCATCGCCCAGGTCGGGATCGGGTTCTGCTTCGCGCCGACCTTCCACCCCGCGATGCGCCATGCCATACCCGTGCGGCGAGAGCTGGGCATCCCCACGGTGTTCAACTTCCTCGGCCCCCTTACGAACCCCGCCGCCGCCGGCCACCAGACCATCGGCGTGAGTGATCTTGGTATCGCCGAGAAGATCGCGGACGTGCTCGCCCAGTTGGGATCCGCGCACGCGCTCGTGTTCCACGGATCCGACGGCTTGGACGAGCTCACGACCACCGGCCCGTCCACCATCTGGGAAGTCCGCGACGGTGAGGTCACGCGCCGGATGTTCGACCCCGCCGACCACGGCATCCCCCGCGCCAAGCTCGCGGACCTGCAAGGCGGCGATGTCGCTGCCAGCCGCCGGGTCGCCGAGGCCGTGCTCTCCGGCACGCCCGGCCCATGCCGCGACATCGTCGTACTCGGCGCTGCCGCCGCCCTCCTCGCCGCCGACCAGGCCACCACCTGGGACGAGGCCCTACGCGCGGCCGCCGAGACCCTGGACTCGGGCGCCGCCGCCAAGGTCCTAGACCGCTGGATCGAGGTCTCCCAAGCCCTCCGTGCTTGACCGTGTCGAGCAAGGGGAGCGGGGGCCACCCGCCTACTGCTTCCTTGAGCCCCGAGTCAGGAGGCGCCGGACTCCGTCCACCGCAGTCCGGTCGGCTACGTAAGTGACCGCACTAGCTCGGGGAGGGGCGCGAGGTTGTCGAGGCGGAGGAAGCGGCGGGCGTCGGGGTTGTTGCCGTAGTGGTTGGAGCGGTCGACCAGGACAGCGGTCATGCCGAGCGCCTCCGAGGCGACGCAGTCGTCCCGCAGATCGTCGCCGACGAACCAGGTGCTGGTCGCCTCGACACCGAGGGCATCGAGCGCGAGGTGGAAGGCTTGCGGCGACGGCTTCTCGACGCCGTGGCGGAACGCGGCCACGGCGACCTCGACGAAACTGCCGAGGCTCAACCGATCGAGGATCGGCCATAGATCGACATCCGTGTTCGACAGGATCGCGACGCGGTGGCCTCCACCCGCCAGACGCCGAAGCATGTCGGGCACCTCGGGAAACGCCACATACGAGGCGGGGTCGCAGAAGAGGTCCTGCATCCGGCCGGCCACCGCGATCGGGTCGGCGTCGACCCCGACCGCCTCGATCACCATCGCATACTACGCCTGCCACAGCTCCATCAGAGGCGGCGGCCAGGAACCCGCCTCTCGCAGCTGCGCAACCTTGGCGCTCAGGCCAGGCATCACGGACCCGAAGGCCGCCTCTGGGACGCCGATGGCCTCGGCGAGCACGGTCGTGGCCGACCGAGGGAAGTCGACCAGCGTGCCGTGGAAGTCGAAGAGCACGGCGGGTGGGATGGCGAGGCCTTTCTCAGCGGGTGGCTACATTCCCTCGCTCTCGGGAAACCCCACGCCCCAGAGCCGGTCGAGGTCGATCTCGCCGGTCATGACGTCGGCGATCTCCTCGTGCGCGCGGACACGCACGAGCGCGACGAGCGCCCAATCGCCGGTGACGGAGTAGACCTCGGACACGCGCGCGATGTCCGCGATCTCTGACAGGTGTCTCCGGGATCGCGTGGACCTCGACATCGAGCAACACGATCGCGGTGATCACGATGGAAGGCTAGCGCACGGTCATGCGGCGGGAGCCGACGCGTCCCTGGAGCGCCGCGCCATACGGAACAGGCGGCGCCTCTGCCCCTCCTCAGTACCGCCCCAGACTCCGAAGGCCTCCCGGCCGATCATCGCTTGCTCGTAACAGACCGCCCGAACCTCACAACACGCACAGATCGACAGGGCACGATCGATGTCGGCGTGCCGTTCAGAATAGAAGAGTTCCACGTCAGCGCCACGGCACGCCGCGCGCTGTCTCCATTCGCGATCGTCCATCTCCACGCCACAACGAGACGCCCTGGCAACGTGTTCCCGCAGGTCGCAGCGGCAATCTATCCGTTCGCTGCTCGGGCGTTCCGAGCGGAGCGGCCTTTGTATTCGGTGAAGAACTGGACGGCGCACTCGCGAACGGCGAGCGACCACGACGGGTAGGCGTGGACAGCCTGGGCGACCCGCCCGGTGATCGTATGGGTATGCATCGCCAGTGCCAACTCGTGGACGACGTCTCCTCCCGTGGGGCATACGACGCTGGCACCGAGAAGCTGCCCGCCGACGAGGCCACGCAAGACCGGGTGCGGCCCCGCGACCATCTTCACAAACCCCGCGCCTTCCCCGCTGGTCTTCGCGCGATCGGTCTCGGCGATCGGCAGGTAGGCCACTTTGGCGCTCTCGCCGTGGGCCTCGAACGCCTCGGCCTCGGTCAGTCCCACGCGGCCGATCTCGGGGTCGGTGAACGTGACCCACGGGAGCGCCCTATCGTCGAAGGCCTTGGGCAGCTTCCCCAACCCGTTCTCGACCGCGAGCGAGCCCATCGCATACCCGACGTGGGTGAACTGGGGACCGCCGCAGATGTCACCCGCCGCATAGACCCCCGCAGCCGTGGTACGGAGCTTGCCGTCGACCTTCACGAACCCCCTTTCGTCCAGCTCTACACCACCGCGGTCCGTCTCCAACCCGTCCGTGACCGGCCTCCGCCCGACCGCGCAGAGGAGCGCGTCGCCGGTGACGGACGCACCGCTTGCGGTGAGCAGGGTCACGCTGCCGCCGGTCTCGCGGTTGACCTCCTCGACGAGCGAGCCGAGCACCAGATCCACGCCCTCACCAGTCAAGACCTGCGTGATCACCTCTGAGGTCTCCGGCTCCTCGCGGTTGGCCACGCGGTCGAGGCCCTCCACGATCGTGACCTGGCTGCCGAGGCGGTGGAATGCCTGCGCGAGCTCGAGCCCGATCGGGCCTCCACCCATGACCACGAGCCGCTCCGGCAGCTTGCGGAGGTCGAACACGGTGTCGTTCGTCAGCGGTTCGGCGTCGCGCAGCCCCGGCACGGGCGGGACGAGCGCCGTCGAACCGGTGGCGAGCACGATGAGCCGCCCTGTCAACGGCGTGCCGTCCACGAGCAACCGCCGTGGCCCGGTGAACGACGCCTGGCCCTCCAGCACTCGGATTCCCTGTCCTTCCAGGGTGGGGCGGTCCTCCTCAGCGGACACCTTCAGCACCCGCTCGTTGACCCGCTCCATCACCGCCGCGAAGTCGATGTCGCCCTCAAGGCCCATCTGGCGCCCCGCGTGCACCCTCCTGGCCTGCTCGATCAGCGTCTTCGACGGCACGCAGCCGGTCCACGTGCAGTCCCCGCCGAGCCGGCGCCGCTCGACGAGCACGACGGAGGCGCCCCGCCGGCGTGCGGTGAACGCCGCCGACAGCCCGGACGCCCCACCACCGACGACAACGACATCGGTGGAGATCCCCATGGCGCGCCCTTTCGCTCTCTTTGTGGAGGATCCGCGCGGTATACCGCG
>JBOGED010000045.1:0-2037 GCA_050743625.1 Egibacteraceae bacterium
CAACCAGATCACTGTCGCCTCCGGCAGACACCAACTCAGTACCAGCCTCGCCAGGATGTTCGTCGCTGTGCCGGGCCTGGTCAGTCAGGGGCGTGTCCGTCGTCGCACCAACCATGCCGGCGCGAAAAGGCTCGGAGCCGGCCGCGTCGAACGGTTGGCGGCTGGTAGCGGTGATGGCCTGGTGCCAAAGCCGAATAGGTAAGGTCAGCCTTCGCCTGCCGGGCCACCGTGAGTGCGCGGGCCCGGTTGGCGGCTGGTGTGACGTGCGGCGGTGCCACGGTATCCGAGGGCGGATTGACGGCGGGTGCGTCCGGGGCCTGGTCGGCTGCGGCGTGCAGCTGCGCCGCCGGATCGTGATCACCGAGGCGGTGCAACAGGTCGGCGAGATTGCGCAGGGTGACCCACTGATGGGTCCAGTTGCCGGTTCGGGCGAAGTAGTCGATGACGTCGTGGTAGCCGCGCAGCACGTCGTGGACGCGGCCGGTGCCAGCGCGCACCGCCAGCAGCCCCACGGTGGCGACGCCGATAATGAAGGTGGCGCCCGAGGTGCGCGCGAGGTCGATAGCCCGGACGTAGTGATCCTCGGCCAGCTCCCCGCGGCCAGCGGCACTGTCGATCTCTCCGACGACGTAGTAGCCGAACGCGAGAATGGTCGGCGACACTGCGGCGGCGAGCATCCGGTCGTTCAATTCTCGTGCCTGATCGAGATCACCGGCGTAGGCCGCCGCGAGTGCGGCGATCCCGAGGTTCTCGCGCGGCTTGCTCGCAACGGTTTCTGCGGCGATGGAGTGCTCGATGACCTCGGCGTATGCCCCGCGGGCCAGGGCGGCCACCGACAGCGCCGTCAGGCAGTACCACTTGTCGGCGTCGGTGGCCCGCTCGAGTCCGGCCCGGGCGAGCCGATCCGCCCGCGGGTAGTCGCCTCGGTGGTAGGCGACCTCCGCCGCCACGCCCAGCACGCTGGCCGCCCGGGGATGGGTGGCCAGCGTCGGGTCCCTGGCCAGCTCCTCGACCCAGCCCCGCATCTCGATGAGATCGCGGTACACCACCGTGTCGAACAGTGCGATGACCATCGAAACGGCCTCGTCGAGGGCTCCCCGCCGGCGCGCAAGCCGCCAGGCGGCCCGCAGGTTTGGCAGCTCGCGGCGCAGGACGGCGTCGGCCTCCGGCTCGCGCTCGGTCGTCATGGCGGCGTCGGCCCCGATCATCAGCTCGACCGCCCACCGCAGCATCCGCCCTGCGGCGGCATCGTCCTCGCCGGCCGCCGCCAGCCGGTCGAGCCCGAACATCCGCAGCGTCTCCAGCATCCGGTACCGGGCACGGCCGTCGAACGTCGCCTCGATCATCGAGGCGTCGACCAGGCGGGCCAGCACGCTCCCGGGATCACCCGCCAGGCCCAGGTCGTCGGCGGCGACGCGCTCGGCCGTGGCGAGGTCGACGCCGTCGACGAAGACCGACAGGTGCGCAAACAGCCGGCGCTCGTCGGCGGTCAGGAGCTGGTAGGACCACTCGATGGTGCTGCGCAGCGTCCGATGGCGAGCATCAGCGCTGGGCCGGCCACCGCCGAGCAGATCGAGCGAGCGATCGAGCCGGTCGTGCAGGTCGGTGAGGGAGAACGTGGACAGCCGCCCGGCGGCCAACTCGATGGCCAGCGGCATGCCATCGAGGCGCCGGACGATGCCGGCGACCATGCGCAGGTCACCCGGGTCGGGGGAGAAGGCAGGCCGGGCGCGGGCGGCGCGGTCGAGGAAGACCGCCACGGACGGGACCCGGTCCAGCGGGCCCCCGCCATCCGGACCAAGGCTGGGAACGGGAAGCGGCGCCAGCCGCCAGGGGCGCTCCATGGCGAGACCCCGCCCAGGACGGCGACGCAGGCCGACAGCACGTCGCCCTGGACGACCTGCAGGTCCAGTGCCCCGGCCAGCGCGTGCGGGATGGCGGCGGGATCGGTGACCGGCGCCAGCAGCAGCACCGTCGCCGCCTCGGCCTGGCGGGCTACCTCCAGCGCAACGCGCGTCTTGCCGACCCCGCCGGGAC
>JBOGED010000046.1:0-5772 GCA_050743625.1 Egibacteraceae bacterium
CACATGCGCCCCTAAATCCCTGTTCAGGACGCCTCGTGCACGCACGTCAAGGGCTTTGCTCCTCGGCGATGGCTTTGATGCCCTCCAGCGTGGCGAGCATGTTGTCCCGCAGCTCGTCGAGGCGGTCTGCGACGATGCGCTCCTCCTGATCAGGCGCGCGCTTGATCGCCCATGTGAGCCCCGAAGGGCCAGGGCCCAGCCGCGCCGACTGCCGCAACCGCGTGCCGCTCGCCTGTGGCTCCAGCTCGAACCGCCACGACGCCGCTGGATGCTCAAGGTCGTTCACCGCCCAGGCGAACACCCGCTCGGGAGCGCACTCGACGACCGTGCAGGTGGTCTCCCACTCGCCGATCGCGGGGTGGCGGTTGCGGCCCGTGAAGCGCGCGCCGCGCGCCGGACCGTCCGAGCCCTCCACCCACTCGCCGCCCTGGTACTCATGGGAGAACCGAGCCGGTAAGGAGATATCCGTCACGAGCCGCCACACACACCCCGGCGACGCGTCCACATACACCTCTACCTCAACGCTCGGACCGTCAGCGAACCGCGTCCCCATTCGGGTCCTCCTTCTGTGGAGATGTCAGAACGGCGACGGCGAGAACGGACGAGCCTGCGGCGATCGCCACCCCGCCAGACCACCGTCTCCACATAGAGCCGGTTGGGGAAGCACCCGCCGAGGCTCGCCCTCGCCCAGCTCGCAATGCCCGGTCCACAACAGCAACCCGTAGACGCCGCACCCCAACCCCGCGGCGAGCGCAGGATCTGGGCCCCGCTCGGCCCGCCGACTAGCCGGGCGTTCCGCACATGGTGGGCTGTAGGTGTTTCCGCCTTCCCAGACAAGAAAGGCGGCGTGGAGCGCGCCTGGAGTCTTTGCGCGCCTACGCGCAAAAGCGGGGGCCGAAGGACGTTGTGGCTTTCTCGGCAGGCCGTTGGCTGCCCGTTTTGCGCGTACGCGCGCAAAACTGAATGGTCCACCACTTACTGCCACCCGCCGAACGAACCCTATGTGCGGAACCCGGGACTCGCGCGGCGTGGACCGTCGCGTGTGACGAGCCGTCGAACAGCGCGCCGAAGTCCTTCGCCACGGCGGCGATCAGCACAGAGCTCCGGTCGTCCACAGACCCGAGTATAGGGAGCCCATACCCGACTTGATCTTCTGGCCGTGTCGTCCAGTACTCCGATCGCACGCGCCAGGTGTTACGGCCGGGGTGACAGTTGGAGGCGGACGATCCGGTTCGTGTGGACGGCGTAGAGGAACGGTCCCGGTTGCGAGCATGCGGCCGTGATGGCGGGGAGGTTGTCGAGGAATCGCCTTGTCATGTCCGCGGCGGTGAGGTCCTGGCGTGTGAGGCAGAAGCAGCGGACGTGGTGTTTCGTCAGGGCACCTCGTTCGGCCTGGTTCCGGCGGATGCGTTCGTCCTTCATCAAGACGACCCAGCCGTGGGTCCCGGCGTCAGCGAGCCAGACGGTGTCGGCGATGCACTCGTCTGCTGGCATGCCGTAGTGCTCGGCAAGTGTGATCAGGCGCAACCCGGCGGCACGGAGGCCTCGTGCGACTTGCACCCGGCCGAGGCTTCTGTCGAGGAACAGGTTAGGCAGCTCGTCGGGATGCGACACGAAGGACATCCTCGAGCTGGGCTTGTGGAACGCCGAAGTCCTCGGCGACGACGTCGAGGTCCTCTCCTGCCCAGAAGCGCTGCAGAACGTCGGAGAGCCGAGCGCCGCCGCGCTCGAAGATGGGTTGACCGAAGGAGCGGGAAGGATCGGCGACCACTTGGGCGCGCTCGTACTGAGGGAGACGGATGAGGCGCGCGTAGCCGTCAGCGGCGTACTCGATCCGGTGGAGATACTGCTGGACCACCTCGGTAAACACCCGCTGGCCGTGGCGCACCACGACGAGCTGGCGCGCGCTGGCTGCCTCAGGTGTCTCACCGTGCGCCTCGGCGTAGTCGTAGAGCACCTCGGCGCCATCGGTATAAAGCGAGCGGCTGGCCAGCGCGTGCGCGATGCCGAGCCGTTCCTTGATGACCTGCAGCGCCGGCCGGATCCGCTGAAGCGGCACCCCGTGACGACGGATCGCGGCCAGCACCATCCCCTCCGCCAGACCGACGAACGGCACGACGGGAGTGGTCCCACTCGACGGCACCGGCAGCGCCGTGACGATCGGTGCCCCTTTCACCGCTGGCCGGCCAGCGGAGCGGCGTTCGTACCCTCGCGCCCAAGACGTGAACGTCGACCTCGGCACTCCGAGGCAGCGTGCGGCCTCGCTCAACGTGTACAGCGGCACCGTGAACCGATCTGGCGCTTCCGGCGACCCCATCACTCCGCCTTCCTCATGGGTTGCACCACGGAGTCTTCCACGAACCCGCATCGAAACGGCGAAGGCTCGACGCACGCTTCTGCCGAACCTGTCGGCGTCCCGCTGACTCTGATGCGCCACCTCAGGAACGTTTTGGCAGGGGCTTCGGGCTGATGAGGACATCGAGGTCGAGGTGCTCCTGAAGCATCTGCTTGAGGTGTGGCCCCTCCATCAGTTGGATGCGCTCGTGCCGTGCGACGAATTGTTTGCTTGCCTGGCCGAACCACGAGGTGGTCACGAGTACGCCTTTCGCCGCCCGTTTGTCGTCCATCACGCCCGCAAGCGCCCGTACGCTCTCGACGCCGACGCGGTAGCGCTTCGCCTGGATGACGCACAAGCCTCCCAAGTGCGGTGATGCGTGCTCACACGTGCGGCTCTCACCGAATCGAGGCGTTGACCAGCGGAAATGCCTCCGACGACGGATCTCGCCCGCCAAGCGCAGCGTTTCCGCCACCCATACTGGACGCCCACGAGCATCCACCGATAGGAGGGGACATAGAGGTTGTGTCCCACAAAGACGTTCATCGCGTGCCTGCTATGATCAGGCGGTGCCAGGGATGAACGAGGTCGAGATCCACGCAGAGGTTGAGCGATGGCTCGACAGCCTCGACGAATCTGACTACGGCCCGCGTGGCCGAGGTGATCGACGCGATGCTCGAACAGGGCCCGGAACTGCGAATGCCGAATAGTCGACCGTTACGGGCAGGGCTGTTCGAACTTCGAATCCGTCTGCGTGACGAGCAACGCCGAATCACCTACTGGTTCGCACCTGATCAGCGCATAGTGCTACTCACTACATTCTCGAAGCAGCGCCAGAACGAGCAGGGCGAAATCGCCCGCGCCCGAGTCGAGATGCGCCGCTGTACCTCAGAGGGCCACAAGGCCAAGTGATACAAACAGGAAGCGAAGCCATGAAGTATTACACCCCGAACTGTAAGGGGATTGAAACACAAGTAGCAGGGAGTGCCGATGCCAGGGCATAGCCGATGGGCCGATCTCAAGACGCGGCGACTTGCCGAGATGAGCCAGGAGGAGCGCGAGCGCTATGACGCGGCATACGCCGAGGCTCGTCGAGACCGCGAGCTCGGGCAGCTCATCTATGACCTGCGCACCGAGGCGGGACTGACGCAGGCGGAACTTGCCGAGCGCATGGGCACGACGCAGTCCGCGATCTCCCGACTAGAGGAAGGTGGAGGCGGCGCGCCCAAACTCGATACCCTCGTGCGTCTGGCTGCGGCGCTCGGCCGGGGTTTGCGTATCAGCTTCCCCTATGGCGAAGACGACCCGGCAGTCGTACTACGCGAACCAGCGGCCTGACTGAAGAGCCGCAGCCCCAAGACCTACAAGCGTCGCTGAGGGCTTGTGAGACCTGTGGACGATCAGGTTATTCCCCAGGGGGACGTCATGGTTTTCCCCACCTGTGAACCTCGACCCGATTATAGGCGGTGATGCTTACGTGACCCACGCGTTCATGCCAATGGCCTCGAACAGTTGCCGTACGAGATGCTCGAACTCGGTCGGGGTCATCTCCAGCAGGTCGGGCCGGCTGTCGAGCCCGGCGAGAGCGTCCATCCCGTCGACCAGCCGGTACTTCGAGAGGTCAAAGTCCATCACCGGCCGAACGGCCTCGAGGTCGTAACGGTGAGGCGGCATGAGCGCATTGAGGTACTTGAGGCACGCGACGGGCGCGACGTTGGCGAGCACGAGATGACCGAACTGCTCCCGAGTCGCGCTCACGCTGACAAGGCAGGGGCGTATCGGCTGGCCGGTCGCCGAATCGATCGCCGTCAGGTGCCCATTGAAGGCCACGGTGTCGACGATGCCCTCAGCCTCGACATCGAACGCCTCACGCAACGTGCGGAGCGAGACCTGGGGGACAACTGAGGCGTAGCATTCCTTGACCTCCCGCAGGGGACGCGGGAGCGCATCGATCGCGTCTCGTGTCTGGACATATCGGTAAACCGCGATCCTCGGAACGCCACTTTGCGGTGGTAGCTCTTGTTCGATGATCAGCTCTTTTGGCTCGGGGCGGCACGCGACCCGGAACCGAAGGTTCCAACCTCGGGGTACTTGGAGGCCGACAGCGCGAGCGCGATGTACTTCTCGACGTGGTCCGGGCTGCCCGCATGAAACCCCGTTTCGAGGTCGTCGACCTCGGCATTGTGTTGACGTACAGCTCCGAAAGGCGGCGCTGGCGGTCCTGCTCGGCTCGGGAACGGGAACGGCGAGCTCGCCTGGGTCGAAAGCCGGGGCGTCCACCGTGCCCCTGAGCTGTGCGAAGGGGATGTGCGTACGGACGTGCAGCGTGGTGGCGAGCAGTCCTTCCAGCTCGGCCATGCGATCAGCCAGCTCGGCCGTCTGGCGCGCGGCGATGAGGAAATTCGGATCCCGTCGTCGGCGGAACAGAGTTCAAAGGGATGACCTTACTCAACCCGTTGCGTGAGCGAGCGGGGCCTCCAGCATATGACTACGAAGGCAAGCCTGAGGCACGTAGGGTGAACCTGCGGAGCCAGCGCGGCCAGCAGCGTCCCCCGCGAATACGAGGCGGGGGTGGGTGAGGCGGGGGCGGTTGGGGGTGGAGGCCGGGGACGTCGACGACGAGGACGGACGAGCCGGCGGCGATCGCGACGCCGCCGGGGACGACCGCGACGGCATGGACCTCGACGAGCGCGGGGATCACCGTGATCAGCTCCCCGGTGCGGGTGTCCCACAGCCGCACCGTGGCGTCCGTGCTGCCGGTGGCGAGGACCGGGTGGCCGTCGATGGCGCCGAAGGCCACCGCCGCCACCTGGCCGGTGTGGCCGGTCAGGGGTTGGCCGCGCGGTTGGCCGGTGCGGGCGTCCCACAGCCACACCATGCGGTAGTAGCTGGCGGCGGCAAGGACCGGGTTGCCATCGACCGAGCCGAACGCAACCGCCTCCACCCGGTCGGTGTGGCCGGTCAGGGGTTGGCCGCGGGGTAGGCCGGTGCGGGCGTCCCACAGCCGCACCGTGGCGTCCCGACTACCGGTGGCGAGGGCGGGGTCGCCGTCGATGGTGCCGAACGCCACCGCCTCCACCCGGTCGGTGTGGCCGGTCAGGGGTTGGCCGCGGGGCCGGCCGGTGCGGGGGTCCCACAGCCGCACCGTGCGGTCCCAGCCGGCGCTGGCCAGGACCGGGTCGCCGTCGATGACCCCGAACGCCACCGCCTCCACCGAGCCGGTGTGGCCGGTCAAGGGTTGGCCGCGGGGCCGGCCGGTGCGGGGGTCCCATAGCCGCACCGTGGCGTCCCCGCCGCCGGTGGCGAGGACCGGGTCGCCGTCGATGGTGCCGAACGCCACCGCCTCCACCCAGCCGGTGTGGCCGGACAAGGTCTGCAGCTCCATGGCGGCCGGGCCGCGGCGCCAGCGGACTTGGGACTCAGGGCGGCCGGCGGGT
>JBOGED010000047.1:0-3489 GCA_050743625.1 Egibacteraceae bacterium
GGGTCGGCTGCAACCTCGACCTCCACGTCCAAGACAACACCATCGTCAAGGTCACCTCCCCCCTCGACCACACCGTCACCCACGGCCACCTCTGCATCAAAGGCCGCTTCGCCTACCAACACGTCCAAACCTCGACGAGTAAACATCCGCCGCGCGTCCGGAACGCTTGGGGTTTAAGCGGGCCGAACGGCGCTATCCGGCGATCTGGAATTCTCTGCGGCTCTCGTTGTTCGCGTTTTGGCCCTCTACCGTCAGGGTCATGCGCAGATCAAGCGCCTGGGCGAGGCGGCTCAACAAACTTACGGTCGGGTTGACCGCGCCACCTTCCATCCGCGCGATCGCGGACTGCGTCGTACCCATGCGGGCAGCAAGCTCCCGTTGCGTCAGACCCGCGGCAGCACGCAGATCGTAGACGAAACGGCCGTACGCCAGGCGCAGCCGAGCCTGCGTGACCTCGGGCTCGAAGTCAGCATCCTCCGCCGCGAACTCCCCCCGAAGCGCGGACCACGTGGCGTATTCCTCGCTCATCTGCCTTACTCCTCAGCCCGGGCAACCTGTGTCATCGCATCCCGCGCGCGGTTGATCTCTCGCTGCTCGCTCTGCCGCTGCTTGCGGAAGACCGTGAGCAGCACAATACGCTGGCCCGGCAAGAAGCAATACGTGATACGTCTCGCCACTCCACCACAGCGAAAACGAAGCTCGCATAACCCCTGGCCGAGGCTGCGGCTATGCGGCATCCGCAGCAGATTGCCGTTCGCGGCAAGCATGTCAATCATGGCCGCCGCTTGACGGGGTCCTGGATACCGAGCTTCCGAAGCCACTCGCTGACCTCAGGGCTCGAACGGATGTCCCAGCCTCCCTCACGCATGCGGCGGTCATAGCACATACGGTATCGCACTCGATGGAACCCATGCCGCCGGCCGGCCGTTGCGAGCGCCAGCCGTAGAAGTCCGAGGAGACAATCATCGTTCCGGCTGGCCGCCGGCAACTCCACCACGCGACGGCACGACTCGCTTTCAACGCGTCCGAAAACCTCCCTGACTCGCGGTGTACACCGGCTCGGCGTAGGTACAGAATGTGCGGACTTGCCGGACGGATGAGCGTCGGCCCTGGGTCGGCTTGTCAAGGTGGATGCTCGACTGGGCGGGAGAAACTCGTGACCGACCCGATCCTCGATGGTCCTTCGTCCGCCGTCGCCGAGGTGGTATCGCGCTGGGTCGATCTGCTCGTCGACACGAGCGCGTTCAATCCGCTCGTCCATCTCCGCGACACGAAGACGACGACGCTCGACCTCGCCAACGCTGACGCCGCGGCAAGGACTCGGCTGCTCGCCGGTCAGGCGGTCCGACTGACCGAACTGTTCCCCGAGCCGCAGATGTTAGGAGACGCCCGCGCGCGGCGCGCGCTGCCTCGCCCCAACCTATCCAAGCACGACTCGATCACGTTGTACCGCGACCAAGGACTCGACGACCTGATTCGCTGGATCTCCAGCGACGGACTGTTGCGCGACGACGAGGCGCTGTGCCGAGCAGCGCTCGCCGAGCTGCCCTTCGAAAAGTTCGGGTCGCGTATCCGCGCCAGGCTCGATGCGGCGATCGAGCGCACCAGGCTCCCGAGCCGTCTCGAGGGTGTGTGCCGCAAGAGGAGGCGCTGCGCCGGCTTACGTGCGGTACTGCCGCGGGACACGAGCGCGCGTTGCTCGGCGAGTTCACGCAGGTCACCACCGTCGACGCCACCGTGGTCACGCTTGTCGGGTATCCTCGACTTCGTGCGTACCGTCATCGCCGGGAAGCGTCCGCCTGAGATCGAGTCGTGGCTGGAGCGTCGGCGGGCGCTCGGTCAGGACCTGTTCGACGAGGTGTGGGAGGGCGACTATCACGTGGGACCGGCGCCGCACGGTCTGGTCGATGACAGGTCGCTTGGGCACTACGGCCCCGCGCCAAGGCGGCGAGACTGCACCCCAGCTGCCCACTGAACATTGGGCGACCCGACGACTACCGCGTGCCGGACCGCGCGCACCTGCGCTCACGGCAGGCCGCCGTCTACAACCCGACCGCCGCGATCGGCGTCGGCTGGTCAGCCGACGCCGAGCTTCTCGGCGGCCAGCCTGGTGCCCTCGACGCGGGCCTGGATCTTCTGGAACGCGATGTCGCGCGCGAAGTCGGGCGAGCCGTAGGCCGGCTTCTTGTCGATCGCGAACGGCTGGAACCCGCAGTCATCCGTTGAGCCGAGGCGGTCCTTCGGGATGAAGTCGGCGGCCCGGACCAAGGCCTCGCAGACCTGTTGGGGTGTCTCCGGCTGGGGGTTCTGGCACCAGATCACACCGACGTAGCACATCTGCGGAACTCCGTTGGCGTCGTCCCGGCTATGCTGGCCGATCATCTTGTAGGTCGCGTCCTTGTCCACTTCGCAGGCGGCCTGAATCGTGAAGTAGCCCGCGTTGATCGAGAACAGGGCCGGGAGCAGGCTGCTGTAGGAAACCTCAGCGCTGTGGTTGGAGTCGGCGTCGCTTCCCGCACACGTGTGGACGCCGATGTCCACGCGCTCCTCGGGCGTGAACCGGTCGACCACCCGGCCGATGAGCTCGATGAAGTGCGGGAGCAGGCCGGCGTCGGTCCACGGGTTGCGTGGGTCGGCCTTCAGCGCCAGCCGACCCTCCGTGAAGTCGATCGTGACGCGGGCCGCCCCGGCGGCGAACGCCTTACGGATGTCCTTCTCGCACTCATCGACCAGGTCCGACTCGAACTGCTCGCGAGGATAATCCGGCACCTCGATGTGCAGGGGCAGCAACAGCGAGAGCATCGAGGGGGCGATCACGGCCTGCTTCATTGGTTTGGTCGCATACGGAAGGGCCTTCACCAGCGCGTCGGCCGCGTACTCGTTGTACTTGAACGGGCCGCGCACCAGACAGGGCATGGCCTTGTAGTGCCCGTCCGGGAACAAGGCGAAGGTTTGACCACCGGGCGCGAGGCTGGGGTTGAGGCCCGTTCCCGCCATCGTGGTCATGAACGGGTAAGTGGCGAAACTCGACCAGCGTTGCTCACCATCGCTGACGATCGGCGAGCCTGTGGCCTCGAAGCGCACGATGGTGTCCTCGACGGCCGCGTCCTGCTCAATTTCCAGCGCCTCCTTGGAGATCTCGCCGGCATCGCCGCGAAGGCCTCCTGAAGCCTCTGCGGCCGGGGGAGAGATCCACACGGTTCGGTCGGAATGCCGGTGTCTGCGGCCGGGTCAAAACGGCTCATGTCATGTCTCCTGCTTCATCGCTGGCCCGCCCGAAACTCCAGGGCCATACCCGGATTGTCCGCCACCGCCCTTCACTCAACGTTTCGTCCGCGTAAGACCTCGGTGACGAGCGGGTTCCGGGCCCTGGACCGTTTGCGGCCACGTCCCCCATGAGCGCTCGGCAACACGGAAGAAGAAACCTTGGCCTAGCGTGCCTCAGGACTACTCTCCGCTCTGTGCGGGTCGAGATCTAGCTGAGCGCCG
>JBOGED010000048.1:0-2218 GCA_050743625.1 Egibacteraceae bacterium
CGCGTCGGGAAACAGCCGGTCACGCTCCCGGTGCAACACCGCATACACCGAACGCTGGCCCAGCACCCGCTCGCAGAACGGGTTCACGTCATCGAACAGACCGCCCTGGCGATCAGCCACTCCCAACCCAGAACCTGATCCCCCTCATTCTCGCCCAGAAACCATCGAAACGCCCGCACTCACCCCAAAAGACACCACCCACCTAGGAGTCCATGAGTGTCCGGAAGTCGCGGTTGAAATAGACCATCGGGGCGCCGTCGCCGGCATGGCAATCCCGGACCCGGCCGATCAGGATCGTATGGTCCCCACCGGGGATGCGCTGCTCCGTGCTGCATTCGATCACGGCGAGCGCGTCGGGGAGGACCGGGAAGCCGGAGATGCTTGGTTGGAACTCGCCAGAGCCGAACTTATCGGCGCCTTTCGACGCGAATCGCAGCGCGAGCTCCTCGTGCTCCGGTCGAAGCACATTGACCGCGAAGCCGTCAGCCACCGCGAAAGAGGGGTGGCAGTGCGCGCCCGAGTTCAGGCATACGAGAACCAGCGGTGGGTCCAAAGAAAGAGACGTAAAGGCGCTCGCGGTAAAACCCCATGCTCGGCGGGATCCGTCGATGGTGGTGACGATCGTCACCCCAGCGGCGAATCGTGTCATCGCCTGGCGAAACGCGTCTCGGTCGACCACCCGCGTCGCCGTTCCATTTGTGGCCATGTGATCGTCCCCCCGGTCACGTTGAGCTCCCCCCGCATATAGGAACACATTTCACCCGCCGATGTCGCTCCGCGCGAGAATCTTGTCCGAAGTAACCCGGACGAGCAGCTCTCCAGGAACGCCGTTCCGGGCGCCAAACTCTTCCGCACGGTCGGACCCCATGTACCGCCCGCCGATGCGCGTCGCCCAGTGCCGCAGCTCACCGAGGTCGTTGCTGACCTGCGCCGTGCCCTCTATGAGCACGAACGCGAACGGTGGGGTCTCGTCGTCGAAGCAGATCGCGACACGAGGATCGCGGCGCAGCGACCGGCCCTTCACGCTGGTCTCGCCGGTCATGAACACGACCTCGTCGCCGTCGAGGTCGACCCACACCGGGGCCACGTGAGGGCGGCCGTCCGCCCTGGTGGTCGCGAGCTTCCCGGTGCGTGGTTGCTCCAGGACGAACCGCCGCCAGTCGAAGTCATGTTCAGCCATGACCTCACCCTATCGCGGCCGACACCGCGTCCTGCAGGCGCTCGTGGAGCGCCGCGTTGGCGGCGCGGTCAGTGCGGACCTCGACGAGCCGGAGGCCGGCGCCGCCGAGGGCGGCGGGGAGCTCGCTCGCGCGTGTGAGGAGCTGGTGGCTCCACTGCGTTGCCCTGGCGACGTGCGCGAGGTCGACGCGGTGCGGGGTGCCGAACAGCCGCTCGAAGCCGTGCGGTAACCCGGCGTACGGCAACAGCGAGAAGATGCCGCCACCGTCGTTGTTCACCACGACGATGACCAGGTCGGGGCGTGGCTCCTCTGGGCCGAGGATCAGCCCGTTCTGGTCGTGGAGGAGGCCAAGGTCGCCCGTCAGCGCGACGGTCGGACCGTCATGCGCGAGGGCGGCGCCGACCGCGGTCGAGACGAAGCCGTCGATGCCGCTCGCGCCCCGGTTCCCGGCGATCCGGAGGCCGCTCCTCGGCGCCATCGCGAGGTTCAGGTCGCGGATCGGCATGCTCGATCCCGCGATCAGCAGCCCGCCGTCCGGCATCGCCGCGGCGAGGTCCCGGGCGGTCCCAGGCTCGGAGGGTTCGTCACTCGAGTCGAGGACGCTATCGATCGCGACCCGTGCCTTCGCGTCGGCGTCGCGCCAGGAGTCGAGCCAGCTGTGGCCCTGGCGGGCCTGGATGCGGTGCGCGACCGCCTCGGCGGTCATCGCGGGGTCGCCGATGATGACGCGCGGCGTCGCTCGCGCCGGGTCGAGCCACGCCCCATGCGGGTCGAGCAGTACCTGCGGCGCGCCGCGGCCGAGGAGCGCGAGCACCGAGCGTGACAGCCCGACCTTGCCGGCGACGACGACGAGATCGGGGAGACGCCGGTCGGCGAATGAGGGGGTAGCGAGCAGGTGATGCGCCGCCGAGATCGCGTTGGGGCCGGACCGCAGGTTGCTCGTCGGCTCGGCGAGCACCGGCCAGCCGGCTTTGTGGGCTAGGTGCAGGAGTGGGTTGGGGCTTGCGAGGTCGCAGTCTCCGGCTACCAGCACACCCC
>JBOGED010000049.1:0-1651 GCA_050743625.1 Egibacteraceae bacterium
GTGCTGGATACGCGTCGCATACGTCGCGTATCCAGCACACAACCTCCCTGGAGGGACCAGTCGAGGATCTCGACCGGATGGGCAAGCGGTAGGCTCGGCGGCAAGTACCGGCGGAGCTGCAGCAGGCAGCCAGGGTTCGCCGTCGCCACCAGGTCGGGGCCGGTGGCGAGGACCTGCGACGCCTTCCGCTGGCCTAGCTCGGCGGCCGGCTGGGGCTGCAGCAGGTTGTAGATGCCCGCCGACCCGCAGCAGATCTCTGGCTCGGCGATCGGGAGCAGCTCGATGCCGGGAATCGCCCGCAGCATCTCCCGCGGCTGCGCGGTCACCCCCTGGGCGTGCCCTAGGTGGCACGCGTCGTGGTAGGCCACACGCGTGCGGACCGGATGCCGGACCGCGCGGGGCTCCAGCTCGGCGATCAGCTCGGTGACGTCACGTACGCTCGCCGAGAACGCGCTCGCCCGCTCGGCGTAGCCAGGGTCGTCACGGAGCAGGCGCCCATACTCCTTCATGCTCGACCCGCACCCGGCGGCATTCACGACGACGGTGTCGACCCCAAGCCTCCAGAAGAGGTCAATCGTCGCCTTGGCCTTCGCGAGCGCGAGCGGCTCTTCCCCGGCGTGCAGCGCGAGCGCCCCGCAGCACCCCTGCCACGGCGGCGCCACCACCTCACAGCCCTCCGCCGCGAGCACGCGCGCCGTCGCCTCGTTGCAGCCGGCGAAGAACACCGACTGGACGCACCCGGTGAGCAATCCGACCCGGAGGCGCGTCGAGCCGATGGCCGGGGTCACCCGCGGCACCCGCCGCCGCAGGTCACGCAGGGCAACCTTCGGCATCAGCCCTTCCAGCGCCTGGAGCCTGGGCGACAGCCGGTCGAAGGCACCTGACCGGCGCAGCAGCTCGCCGCCTCCGGCGTGTTGGTACGCCCAGCCGAGAAGCGCGGCGACCCTGAGCCTGGACCGGTGCGGGAACAGCGCGAAGACCAGGCGCCTGAAGCGCTGCTCGGAGGAGCTGCGCTCCCAGTTGCGCTCGATCTGTGCGCGCGTGGCCTCGATCAGCTCGTCGTACCGGACTCCGGAGGGGCAGGCCGTCACGCAGGCCATGCAGCCGAGGCAGGCGTCGAAGTGCTGGACAAAGGTCTTGTCCATCGGCACCTCGCCCTGTAGCCCCAACTTCATGAGGTAGACCCGCCCCCGGGGGCTGTCCATCTCCTCGCCCCACAAGGCGTAGGTCGGGCAGGTCGGCAGGCAGAACCCGCAGTGCACGCAGTCGTCGATCCGCTCTGCCGACGGCGGGCGTCGCAGGTCGAACACGCCGTACCCGCTGGCCGGCTCGGTCTCGGTGATAACCGAGCGGGGGTCTGCGGGGTGCTGGTCCGCGGCCATTCAGATCCCTCCCACGAAGCGGCCGGGGGCGCACCGGCGGTCTGGGTCGAGCTGCGCCTTGACCCGGCGCATCACGTTGATCCCCGAGGGCTCGGGGCCCCACACGTCGGCGGGCGTCGCGAGGTCCTCGGCGTGGCGCCGCAGCACGACGGTGCCGCCGAGGGCGGCGACGCGCTGGCGCCACGCCCGCACCGCGTCTGCGTGGCCGGGGCCATGCCCGAACCGGGCGGTGTGCAAGCCGAGGCCAGCGTGGCTTGCCAGGGTTGCCT
>JBOGED010000050.1:0-2890 GCA_050743625.1 Egibacteraceae bacterium
GGCTCAAGGTCGCCTCGCCGATCTACAAGCAAAGCTTCGACCTCCGTACCGGCGTGTGCCTGGAGGACCCCTCGGTGGCGGTGCCCGTCTTCGACATCCAGTCCATCGACGGCCGCATCCACATCGCCCACCCATAACGCTCGAAAGCTGTCAGCGCCCTATCCTGCACAGTACGGCCCCCATCCACCCTGAACGACCCGTCGCCGCTGTCGTGCAGGAAGGTGATCACATCCTCGCCCGCTGCGCCCAGCAACCTAGTGGGGCTTCGCCCGGCCCGACGAGCGTGTGAGGCATGACAGCGTTCCCTGAACAGGGATTGGATCGGCGGGTCATCGCTAGCCGGCTCGCAACTCGTGCAACACCTGCAACACGACTCGCACACTTGACTCACGCGCAACGACTTTGCGGATCCAAGTTCCCCTGTGGCCCGTTGCCGAAGTTCTTTGTGCTGGACCCGGCGGAGTACGGACCGCCGATATCCAGCACAAACGGCGCCGCGGCCATCAAAGGACTTCGCCGACGGACCACTACCATGGGCGTGAGCGTAAGGAGATCTTTCCTTATCGGGTGAGCGGCGGGAGGTTGAGGGACCGCGCGGCCCATATCTCCCGCCAGGGGACGGAGATTCCTCATGGACGAGCGCGTGGATGGCACGCAACTGCGCAACGTCTCGGAGACCGCGCTGTGGACGTTGAACAACCGGGCGAGCGAGGCGGCCCGACCGGACGGCGTGATCCGCGACCCGTGGGCCGTCGTGTTGCGCGACCGTATCCGCTACCCCTACCGGCAGGCCTTCGGTAAACCCTCCCCGGTCCATCCGCTGCGCGCGCTCTGCTTCGACCGGGTGATGCGCGAGTTCCTCGCCACGCACCCCGGGGGGACCGTGATCTGTCTCGGGGAGGGTCTGGAGACGGGATTCTGGCGCATCGCCGATCCCCAGGTGCGCTGGGTCTCGGTGGACCTGCCCGAGGTCATCGCGCTACGGGAGCGGCTGCTGCCATCGGAACCCCAGATCCGCAATCTCGCGCTGTCCGCCCTCGACCGGTCCTGGATGGACGCGGTGAAGCCGAGCGCAGACGTGCTGATCAGCGCCCAGGGCCTGCTGATGTATCTCCAGCCCAACGACGTGTTCGAGCTGCTCACCGACTGCGCGCGCCGCTTCCCAGGCGCCCAGATGATCTTCGACACGATTCCGCCGTGGCTGAGCCGGCGCACCTTGCGCGGGTGGCGGCTGTCCTCGAGCTACACCGCGCCGCCGATGCCGTTCGGCATCTCGGTGCCTCAGCTCGCCCAGCTCCCGCGACGGCAGCCCATGATCGCCACGCTTACCGACCTGCGCCTGCCCCCAGGCCGCGGCCTGTGGGGGTGGCCCGCCCAGCTGCTCGTCCGCCTGCCCGGCCCGCGCTCCGAACGTCCGGCGATCTCCCTGGCCACCTTCGCCGACCCCCGCTGAGACACGGGAACCGGTCGGCCGGCGCCGCCGCTCCGAAGGCAAAAATCCGGTAAACCGGGCGACGTGTAGCTGATTCTCATCTCAGCGTCGTTACGGTCGCATCTTTTAAGTATGGCGAACCTATCGAAAAATGGGGTACGCTCAACGGCGCGGTGACGGGAATGCGGGACAGGAGCCTTCTATGGCGCGGCTGCGGGTGTGGCTTGTGCTGCTCTGTTTGGCGGCGGTGGCGTGCGGTACGGGTGCCAGCCCGCCCGCCGCCGGTCAGGGCGCCGGTCAGGGCGCGTTCCCGGTCACGATCGAGCATAAGTACGGCAGCACCGAGGTCCCCGAGGAGCCCGAGCGGGTGATCACGGTCGGCCGGATCGAGCAGGACGCCGTGCTGGCCCTCGGCGTCGTCCCGGTCGCCGCGACCGAGTGGTTCGGCGAGTATCCCGGCGCGATCTTCCCCTGGGCCCAGGACGCGCTCGGCGACGCCTCCGCGCCGGAGGTGCTGCAACCCTCGTATTCCGCTGGCGGTCTCCCGTTCGAGCGGATCGCCGCGCTGCGCCCGGACCTCATCCTCGCCCTGTACTCGGACATCACCGCCCGGGACTACGACACGCTGTCGCGGATCGCGCCGACGATCGCCCAGCCCGGCGAGTATCCCGACCTCGGCATCTCGTGGCAGGAGCTGACCCGCACCGTCGGGGTGGCGCTGGGCCGCACCGACCAGGCCAAGCGGCTCGTCGCCGGCGTCGAGGCCCGGTTCGCCCAAGCCCGCCAGGACCATCCCGAGTTCGCCGGGTCCACCGCGCTCAACGTCTACTCCGCCGGGGACGGCACCTACCAGGCCTACCCGCCGCCGGACCTGGGCGGCCGGCTGTTGACCGACCTGGGGTTGTCGGTGCCCACCGAGATCGCCGAGCTGGCGGGCGGCCAGCCCTTTGTCGAGATCAGCGGCGAGCAGCTCGACCTGTTCGACACCGACGTGCTGGTCTGGCTGGTCGACAACGACGCCCAACGCGAACAGATCCGCGCCAACCCGGTCTACGCCCGCCTCGACGTCGCCACCGAAGGCCGGGACGTCTTCCTCAACTACGAGACCGACACCCTCAGCGCCGCAACCTCCTTCCAGACAGTCCTCAGCCTGCCCTTCCTCCTCGACGGCCTCGTCCCGCTGCTCGCCGCCGCCATCGACGGCGACCCCACCACCACAACCGGTCTCTGAGTCTCGGAGCGTGCACATGACGACCACCACCACTCGCCCGATGCCGCTGGTCGATGAGCTCACCAGGCGCGGGTTCCTCACCTCCCTGACGGCCGCGACACTGCTGGGCGCGTGCGGCCCCACCGCCACCGGCACGGACCAGGCCGCCGACAGGGCGTGGAGCTTCACCGACGACCGCGGCGTCTCGGTGACCCTGCCAACCCGGCCGGGCCGGATCGCCGCCTTCG
>JBOGED010000051.1:0-1762 GCA_050743625.1 Egibacteraceae bacterium
AGGCGGTGGCGGCGGCGTTGGCGGGTGAGTTCGTGCCCTCGGCGGTGAATGTGGCGGTGGCGTCGGTGGCTGAGGCGGTGCGGCCGTTTATGCCGCTGGCCGAGAAGCTGGGCCGGCTGTTCACCGCCCTCCAGCAGGGCGTGGTCAGCCATCTGACAGTGGAGTATCTGGGCAAGGTGGCGCAGGAGGATACGCAGGCGGTGACGTTATCGGCGTTGAAGGGCTTGCTGACCGACGTGGTGCACGAGCCGGTCACCTACGTCAACGCTCCGCTCCTCGCCGACGAGAAAGGAATAAGAGTCTCTACGCTGGCCTCGCGGTCCACGCAGGATTACGTCTCGCTGCTGTGCTTGCGTGCCGGGGAGATAGGCGTCGCGGGGACGCTGACAGGGCCGAGCAACCGTGAGCGCCTGGTCAACGTCTGGGGCTTCGATGTCGACATGGAGACCGCGGACCACATGCTGTTCTTCCGCTACGTCGACCGCCCTGGCATCGTCGGGCTGATCGGCACGAAGCTGGGTGCGACCGGTGTGAACATCGCCACCATGCAGGTCGGTCGCCGAGCCGCGGGCGGTGAGGCGCTCATCGCGATGTCGGTCGACTCGCGCGTCCCTCCAGAGATCGTGCGTGAGATCACCGCACTGATCGGCGCGAACGACGCGCGCGCCATCGACCTTGTCCCGTAGGCTGTAGGGCCATGACCGCCGCAAAGATTCACGTCGCTCCGCAAGGGCATCGAGATTGGATTCGCGAGGCTGTCGAGGAGGCCGGCGCCGAGCTCGTCGAGGCGCACGAGGCCGAAGCCGCCGTGTTCACGCACGTGAGCGATCCGCATGGCCTTCGCGAGCTGCTTGACGCGAACCGTGGAATCACTTGGGTTCAGTTGCCGTGGGCCGGTATCGAGTGCTACGTCGAGGCCGGCGTGCTCGACAGCGACCACATCTGGACCTCGGGGAAAGGGCTGTACTCGCGGCCGGTCGCCGAGCACGCGCTGGGGCTCGCCCTTGCGGGCCTGCGAGGCTTGAAGCGGTTCTCGCTCGCTCGCAGCTGGCAGGACCAGGACGGGATCAGCCTGCTGGGTGGCCGCGTGACGATCTTCGGGGCCGGCGGTATCGCGCGCGAGCTCATCAGGTTGCTAAGACCGTTCGAGTGTGCGATCACGGTGGTCCGGCGGCACCCCGATCCCATTGACGGCGTCGAGACGGTGATCACGTTCGGCGAGCGGTATCAAGCGCTGAAGGGCGCGGACGTGGTGTTCATCGCGCTGCCCCTGCTCCCGGAGACGCGTGGGCTGATCGGCGAGGTCGAGTTCGAGCTGATGGAGCCTCACGCCTGGCTCGTGAACGTCGCTCGGGGCGGGCATGTGCTGACCGAAGACCTCCTCATCGCCCTGCGCGAGGACGCGATCGGCGGGGCGGCGCTCGACGTCACCGACCCCGAGCCGCTGCCCGAGGGCCACCCGCTGTGGGCCCTCCCCAACTGCCTCATCACACCTCATACCGCGAACACCGAGGCCATGGCCATCCCCCTGCTCCGCCAGCGCATCATCGAGAACATCCGCCGCTACGCCCGCGGCGACGACCTCCTCGGCCA
This sequence comes from Egibacteraceae bacterium, assembly GCA_050743625.1. Classification (GTDB taxonomy): domain Bacteria; phylum Actinomycetota; class Nitriliruptoria; order Euzebyales; family Egibacteraceae; genus JBOGED01. The sequence goes on from JBOGED010000051.1 coordinate 1,594, forward strand.
GGTCAAGCCCGAGCTGGGCTACTAAACGCTTCCCCGAACTCCGACTTAGAACTCGCGCGGATAGGTGTCTCGCCACCAGCGCACGAACACGTTCTAAGTAACGGGTCACACTGCAACTTTCCTCCGGGTCCGGAGGAAAGTTGCAAGTTAAGCGCACGCTAGCGGAAGA
>JBOGED010000052.1:0-4448 GCA_050743625.1 Egibacteraceae bacterium
TAGGGGTCGTAGGCGATCAGGCGCATCCCGAACGCATGACAACGCTGCGCCACCAACGCCCCCACCCGACCCAACCCCAACACCCCCAACGTCTTGCCATGCAACTCCACCCCCTCCAACTCCGACCGCCGCCACAACCCCGCCCGCACACTCCGATCCGCCTGCGGCACCCGCCGCACACACGCCAACAACAACGCCACCGTATGCTCCGCCGCCGAGATCACATTCGACTGCGGCGCGTTACACACCATCACCCCACGCGCCGTCGCCGCCCGCACATCGACGTTATCCAACCCAATCCCCGCCCGCGCGATCACCTTCAACCGCGACCCCGCCGCGATCACGTCGGCATCCACCCGCGTCGCCGAACGCACCACAATCGCGTCATACCCCCCAATCACCGCCAACAACCCCGCCTTATCCAACCCCGTACACACATCCACCTCGAACTCCAGCCTCAGCGCCGCCACCCCGGCTTCGGCCAGCGGATCAGCCACCAGCACTCTCATCTCACGGGTGTGACGGTTACGACCAAGTTCATCCCCGGGTGGATCTCGCAGTAGATCGGGAAGACGCCTTCCCGGCTGAACGAGCCGACGGTGGCCGTGCCGCCGTCCACCTCGAGGCCGTCCAACACCGGCGCTCCGGCCCCATCGGCGGCCGGGGTGATGCCTCCATCGATCCACTGCCCGTTCGCCAGGAAGTGCGGCTCCCCGTCATCGGCGTCCCGCAGCTCCAAGACCGAGCCACGAGCGATGGTCACGGCCGCGGGCGTGAACGCCACCGCGTCAAGCTGGACCGCCGTGGCGCTCCCACTTCCCGTGCCTCGCGTGACGAACTGGCCGATCGCCGCGGCGACCATGACCAGCACGACGCCGCCGTACAGCCACGCCACCCGGTGAGCGCGTGGCGTCACGGACGTCGTGGTAGGCGTGTGCTCTGGGGCTTCTACTGGCATATCGCTCACGTCTCCGCTATCGGTGTATCCCTTAAGGAGTGCCACAATCCCCGCAGGATCAGGGATCCGTGGAACGATAAACCGAGGTGGAGGTCCCCATCTTCCCCTATTTGCTGTATCTCCATACGGCGTGACGCCTCTGTATACGAAAGGCGGACTGGAGAACACACAGGAGGTGGGGTATGGGCCCTTTGAAGGCGCGTGACTATAGGACGTCCTTCAACCGTTCCCGGCTGGTGACTCCCAGCTTCGCGTAGGCGCGTTGGAGATGGTTCTCGACGGTGCGGATCGAGAGCACGAGGCGCTCGGCGATCAGCGGGTTCTTCAAGCCCTGAGCGGCGAGGGTGGCCACCTCTCGCTCACGCTGGGTAAGCCCTGGCCCTTCGCCGGCGAGCGCGAGGGCGGGAGTCCACGCGCCTTCACAGTGCTGCGCGAGTGCCCGGGAGCGGGCGGTGGCGGCGAGTGCCCGGCCACTCGCTCCCGAGGCCCGGTACCGATCGGCCGCCTCAGCGGCGCTCTCGGCGGCGAGCAGCAGCGCGCCAGTCGCCGCGAACCGCTCGGCGACCTGCTCCAGCTTCACCGGATCCTTCGCGATCAGGCCGGCGGCGTGCGCCGCGTATGCCGGGACGAGATCGCCTTCGGCACCCTTGGCGAGCTGCTCGAGCCGGGCGGCGACGACGCTGCCGCCACCCAGCCGCGCCGCGTCGTGCAAGGCGACCGCCTCGAGCGCGTAGCAGTCGCGGTCGGCGGCATGGCGAGCGGCCTCCAGCGCGAGCTCCTGCCCACGCGCGACGCTCCCGTCGAGGACCGCCACCCACGCGCGGGCGAGATCGGCCGTGGGCACGTAGAAGTTGGCGGGAGTGACGCGGTCCAGCTCGTCGATCGTCTCCTCTGCCGCCACACGGTCTCCGCTGTGCGCCATCGCCTGGGCGAGCATTCCCAGGCACCACGCCAACCCATGGACGCCGAACACGCGGATGTGCCGTCGCGAGAGCGGGAGGCTCTCACGCAGCCAACGGGCCGCCGTCTGGACCGCGCCTTGCGCCAGGGCGATGTTCCCGAGCGCGAGCGCGCACACCGCCCGCAGGTCGTCGGCGCGCCGCTCGACCAGGAGCTGGTAGCGCGCGAGCGCGAACTCCCTCGCCTCCTCGAGGCGGCCCTCGAACCGCTGCGCGACCGACCTCGCCACCAAGAGGCCGTCGATGGACGGGTCGGCCTCGGCGGCGCCGACCCTCGCGAGCATCTGATCGATCGCCGCGACCGCCTCGCTGGTGTGGCCCATGTACGCCAAGGCGAACGCTCGCGCCCAGAGCGCGCGGAGCGCCAGGCGTTGATGAGCGTCGGGGCGCGCGAGGACACTCGCGGTGGCGTCGAGCGTATCGTTGACCCGGCCGCCGACCACCGCGACGGTCCCGCGGAAGATCGCGAACTCTTCGTGCCAGCGGGGTTCGGCAACGACCGCCTCGGCATCGGCGATGACCTTCAGGGCCTCGTCGAGCTGACCGAAGCCGCGCAGCAGGTTGTTCGCGCGCAGCAGCGCGATGCGGGCGCGCTCGTCCTCGGCCTTCGCCTGTGGCTCCAGCTCGACCAGCAGCCGCTCCGCCTCGGCGGGCCGGCCTTGCGCGTGCCGCGCCTCCGCGCAGATCAGCCCCGCGGGCAGCCCGCCACCGGCCTCGTAGGCGACGGTGGCCAGCCGTTCGGCGAGCACGTCGTCGAAGAATCTCGTCCTTGCCTGGCGGGCGGCCTTCACGAGCAGCTGTGGCTCCGGCCTCACCCCCGCCTCGGTCTGCCACACCGCGAGCCTCAGGAGATCGTCGCGGCGGCGGGCGCCCGTGGCGGACAGGGCGGAGGCGAGCCGTCGGCGGATCGCCCGCGCCCGCAACGGTGGCGTGGTGGCCCGGAGCAGCTCGCCGTAGATCGGGTGGGTGAGCCGGACCCACGCGCGGCGCGGGTCCGGCATAAGCTCGAGCAGGCCAGCCCGGTCGATCGCGTCGAGGTGCTCGGCGGGGATCGTCGCCTCCAAGAGCGACAAAGAGAGCGGCTCGCCTACCGCGACCAGCTCCGCGACCTCGCGTACCGCGGGTTCCAAGCGGCCGAGCCGCGCCTCGACCACCTCGACCAAGCGGGTGCTGGAGGCCATCGTCCCGGTGGCGCGCCACACCCCGTCCACCTGTCTGAGCGACCCGGTCTCCAGTCCGCCGCCGATTAGCTCGCGCAGGAACAGCGTGTTTCCCAGCGACAGGCGCCACAGCTCGTGAAGCGTGGCACCGTCCACCTGACCACCCAGCGCCGCCTCCACGAGCTGCGCCGACTGAGGCTCGGTCAGTGGCGCCAGCTCCAGCCACTCCGTGTCGGCGTCCTTCCACAGCGCCCTCACCGCATCGGGCGTCGGAGCCCCGGTGCGGACGGTGGCGACCACGAACGCCGTCGAGGTTGTCGCAAGGTGGTGCACGAGCGCGGCCGATGCATCGTCGAGCAAATGCGCGTCGTCAACCCCGAGAACCATCGGCTTGCCAGCCGCTCGCCGGCTAATGGCCCGCTCGGCCTCGCGCAGCAGCTCCAGCAAGGATCCGGCGTCTTTCCCGCCCGTGTCGGACAGCAGATGGGCGAGGGGACCGAACGGGATGCTCGCGGCGGCCTGGGTCGCGACTGCCCAGGCGGTCGCGAAGCCTCGGGCGGTCGCGCGGCTGAGGGCCTCGCTCGCAAGCCGGGTCTTTCCCAGTCCTGGCGCGCCCGCGACGACGATCCCCGCGATATCGCGTCGCCCGATCGCCGCGGAGAGCGTCCGCAGCTGATTCTCGCGCCCTACCAGGGGCCATGGCGTAGGCATCGTCTGTAATGGTGCCGGATGCGCAACTGTCTGGGTAGGCAAATCGCTCTGAGTACCGTCGTCGGCCGATATGAGGTGACCGTTTACTCATGACGGGGTGGCCTAGGCGGCGCACGCTTTCGACCTAATACCCGCAGCTCAAGCGGGTCATGGTCGAACGAGGACGCAGTCCGATGGAGCGCACTGGCCAGCATCTTTCCGACCTACTACACGCCGCGGCCAAAGGAGACGAGGCCGCGTGGGAGCAGCTCGTCGATCGGTTCGGCGGGCTGCTATGGGCGATCACTCGCGCACACCGGCTGGATCACGCGGATGCCGCGGACGTCGTGCAGGTGACGTGGCTGCGATTGCTCCAGCACTGTGGCAGCATCCGGGACCCCGAGCGCTTGGGTGCGTGGCTGGCGACGACCACGCGCAGGGAATGCCTCCGAGTGATCCGCGGCGCCGAGCGGGTGCATCCGGTCGCCGATCCCCCCGAGCCAGAGCCGCTACCACAGCTCGATTCGATACCTGAGGTGGCCGTGATCGCTTCCGAGCGCGAGGCGCTGCTGCACCGGGCGATAGGGGAGCTTTCCCCTCGTTGCCAACGGCTGCTTGGGGCCCTCATGAGCGTCGACTCACCAAGCTACGCGGACGTTTCCCACGCCCTCGACCTACCGA
>JBOGED010000053.1:0-25631 GCA_050743625.1 Egibacteraceae bacterium
GCGCCACGCAGCTCCGCCACACGCACACCCGACAGCGCCCGCTGCTGCGCCTTCCGCAAGGCCGCTCCCGCGGCGAGCAACGCCCGCACCCCCTCAGCGGGAAGCTGGTTCACCGCCCAGGCGGCCAGCGTCGGCCGCCGCGCCTTGCGGACCTCGACGGCGAGGTCCCGCTGGCCGTCGGAGCGCAAGCGCCGGACCAGCTCGTCCCGCGCGGCGACGAACTCACGGGGGTCCAGGCGGTAGAGCCCATCGACCGCCTGCTCAGCATCGCTCGTGTCTACCCGCTCATCCTATGCCGAAGACCATCCGGCTGCGAGCGCCTAATATTTTCGCCGTGGCTTCGAACCGCTCGCTCGCTGGCAGGCATCCTTGCTTGGTGGCGGCGAGGTCGGGTCCGACCCCGGCTTCTCAGGCGCTGACCGAGGGCGCCTGGGTGGACGAGATCCCTTGCTGGGTGCGCGGCGTCGACGAGCTGTTCGCGCAACTGCTCGAGGTCACGCCGTGGCGCCCGTATCCCCACCTGCTGTCACCCGCTTCCCACGTCGAGTAGGTGCCGGCGACACGGCGAGACCATTCCTGTTGCCAAGGAATCGCAACGATCTTTAGGCTGGTCAAAGGGACCTGCCGGACCCGCCGCGCATCATGGATTCCACGAGGAGGAGGAGCCCGTGACAGGCCAGACGCAAACTCTCGCCGTCCCCTGGGAGCATTGGGTGCGACGGTGGGACGCTCAGCAGGAGGTGTACATCGAGGCGCGCGAGCGTTGCTACGACGTGATGTTCTCGTTCGTGGAGGCGCTACTGCCCGACGATCTCACCGTGCTCGACCTGGCCGCCGGCTGCGGGGCGATCAGCCGACGCATCCTCCGCCGCTTGCCGAAGGCCACAAGCGTCGCCGTCGAGGTCGACCCGGTGATGCTGCGGCTGGGCGAAGGCACCCTGGGTGACCTGGGTGGACGTCTGAGATGGGTCAAAGCCGACCTCCGGGAGCCTGGATGGCCTTCAGCACTCGGCCAGGACAGCTTCGATGTGGTGATGTCCACGACCGCCACCCATTGGCTGAGACCGCCCGAGTTAGCGGCCGTCTATCGCCAGGTCGCGCAGCTTTTGCGGCCCGGCGGGGTCCTGCTCAACGGTGACGGCCTCTACCTCCCCAACCACCAGCCACGGATCCGCGCGGCCGTCGAGGCCGTCTCGGAGCGGCGCCAGGCCCGAGCGGTGGAGCGCGGCGCCGAGGTATGGGACACCTGGTGGGAGGCCCTGCGAGCCGAGCCGTCGCTGCGCGACGCGTTCGCCGAGCGCGACCGCATCTTCCCACCCGGCCCACGTGACCCCTCACCGAAGCTGGCCTTCCACGAGGCCGCTCTTCTGGAGGCCGGCTTCGAGGAGGTCGGGGTCGTCTGGCAAGACCTCACCACGCGCGTGCTCCTCGCACTCCGGTAACGTGTGCTCATGCGCATCGGCGTCTACCTGTTCGACGAGGCGGAGGAGCTCGACTGGGCGGGCCCGTGGGAAGTGCTGGCGGCCTGGGCTCAGCATTTCCCTGACGATGGTGTCCAGGTGGTCACGTTCGCGCGTGAGCGCCACGAGGTCCGCTGCGCGAAGGGCCTTCGAGTGCTCGCCGACCACACCTGGGCGGATATCGGCAAGCTCGACGTGCTGGTCTACCCCGGCGGGATCGGGACCCGGCAACATCTCGGCGACACCGAGGTGCACGGGTGGCTACGCGGCCTCCTCGCCTCGGGGACCTTGATGACCAGCGTATGCACCGGTTCGCTCGTGCTCGCCGACGCAGGGCTGCTCGACGGGAGGCCGGCCACGACCCACTGGGCCTACCTCACCGAGCTCGCCCGGCTCGGCGACGTCGAGGTGCGTGGCGACGAGCGCTTCGTCGACACTGGCGAGATCATCACCGCAGCCGGCGTGTCCGCCGGCATCGACATGGCGCTGCACCTCGTCGCCCGGCTCCACTCCCCCGAGCGGGCCGTGCAGGTCCGCCGCGCCATCCAGTACGACCCACAACCGCCGGTTTAGCCGGCCGGCGGGTCAGCGGATCATCTCGACGTCGGCGCCGAGCTCACGGTAGACCTCGAGCGCTCGACGATCCCTGCTGACCAAGCTGAGATCGTGCTCGACGGCCGTCGCACCGACAAGCGCGTCGTAGACGGTCCCTCCGGCGATGCCATGATCCGCCAATTCCGACAGTGGCCTGGCCGCTCGCTCGGCGCTGAGAAACCGACTCTGGGGAAAGTTGGAGACGAGCAACCGGCTCACCGCGGCCGGCGTTCGCCGCGCTGGTGGCGGAAGTCGTGTGAGAACAGAGAAGGTCTCGAAGGCAGCGTGCCGGGCGAGCCCGAGCTGACGACTGGCCAACAACCCGAAGACGACGTCGTGATACTCGTGGTCCGCGACCAGGAAGGCCACCGCCGCGCTCGTGTCGACAAGGCTAAGCGCGCTTCTCGCGCTGGTCGGCATCGCGGAGCGCTCGAACGACCTCGTCATCGATCGTGGCGCCAGTGGCCGGGACCACCAAGCGCCCGTCCCGCTCGGCCAGCCCTTCCTCGGCCAACGGCTCAACGCGAAGTCCTATGCCGTCGACCACAACCTCGACCTCCCCCGGCACGAGTCCGACCCGGTCCCGGAGAGCCCTGGGAATCACCAAGCGCCCTGCCTTGTCAATGGTTGCTTTCATGCCATTAGCCTACAATGACGCCCACTCCGGGCGGCCCACCTCAGCGTTGGAGGGCGTCGAGGAGGTCGGCGGCGGTGGCGCAACTGTCGATCAGGTCCTTGGTCATCGCGCGGCCACCGCGGGCGGGGTCCATCATCGGGACGCGCTGCAGGGTCTCGCGGCCGACGTCGAAGATGATCGAGTCCCAACCGGCGGCGGCGACCTGATCCCGATACTTCTCCAGGCAACGGCCACGGAAGTACGCGCGGGTGTCCTCCGGAGGACACGTCATCGCCCGGCGCACGTTGGCCTCCTCGACCAACCGCTCGACCTTCCCCTTGGACGCCAACCGGTTGTACAACCCACGATCTTGGCGCACGTCGTGGTACTGCACGTCGATCAGCTTGAGCTTGTCCGCGTCCCAACTCAACCCGTCGCGCTCCACATAGCGCTGCAGGATGCGCAGCTTCGTCACCCAGTCCACGACCCCCTCCAGCTTCATCGGGTCGTCCTCCAACGTCGCCAAGATGCCGTCCCACAACGCGATCACGTCCGGCGCCCAACCCGGCGCCTCACGCGTCTCGACATACTTCTGCGCCTGCTCCAGATAGTGCCACTGCAGCTCGACGGGAGTGACCCGCCGGCCATCCTTCAGCTCCACCACCCGCCGGCACGTCAAGTCGTGCGACACCTCATGCAACGCCCGCACCGGCTGTGCGACCGAGGGCGCGTCAGGCAAGAAGCGGTCCTCGATCATCGACAACACCAGCGCGCACGAGCCCAACTTCAGATAGGTGCACACCTCGCTCATGTTCGCGTCGCCGATGATCACATGGAGCCGGCGAAACCGGTCCGGGTCCGCGTGAGGCTCGTCGCGCGTGTTCACGATCGGCCGCTTCAGCGTGGTCTCCAAACCGACCTCGACCTCGAAGAAGTCCGCCCGCTGCGTGATCTGGTACGGCACGTCGTTGAGGTTGAACTCGTTCCCGATCCGCCCCGCCCCGACCATGATCTGGCGGCTGACGAAGAACGGCGTGATCTGGCGAACGATGTCACCAAACGGCACGCTACGGTCCACGATGTAGTTCTCGTGCATCCCGTACGCGGCGCCCTTGCCGTCGGTGTTGTTCTTCGTGATCAAGATCCGCGCCGGCGCCACCGGACTGTGATGCGGCAACAGCGTGGCCGCCTTGTGGGCGGCGGCCTCCAAGATCCGCTCCCCCGCCTTGTCCCAGATCACCGCGTCGATCGGGTTGGACGTCTCAGGCGACGAGTACTCGGGATGGGCGTGGTCGACGTAGAAGCGGGCACCGTTCGGCAGGATCGAGTTCGCCAACCCGATGTCGTCCTCCGGCGGCGCCTCGTGGCCGCCGGGCTGCGTGAACCCGCGCGCGTCCCGCAGCGGGTTCTCCTCCTCGTAGTCCCAGCGCGCCCGATGCCGGCCGTCGGCTGAGTACGCGTTCACCACCAGCGACGAGGCGAGGACGGGATTGAAGTCCGGACGCCCGATGACGGAGATCCCGTACTCCGTCTCGGTCCCGAGGTACTTCGTGATCGCCACTCGCTGCCCAATCAGGTCTTAGAGGTACTGGCCGGTGTTGACGTTCTCGATCGCCTTGCCCGGCTCCTCGCCGTCGCCAAGGAGGGTACGGACATAGACGATCCGCTCGCCCTTCTTTCCGGAGATTCTCGCCCAGTCGTCTGGGTTTGTCGTGTTCGGGAGGTCCTCGTTCTCCTTGAACTCGTCGCGGATCGCTTGGTAGAGGTCGTCGGCGACGATGCCCTTCTGGCCGATGCTCAAGAAGCGCTTGATCGCCATCTTCTTCGCCCTGGCGACGACGTTCTCGATCATCGCGCCCGAGTTGAAGTCTTTGAAGTACAGCACCTCCTTGTCGCCGTTGGCGTACGTGACCTCCAGGAACCGGTTGACGGTCTCCTCGGCGTACATCCGGGAACAGGTCTCGGTGATCAACGAGTCGACCGCGGACTCCTCGCTGCCGTGCGCCTTCACAAGATCAGGATGCAATGGCAGCCGCGCGTGCAGGTAGACGCGGAAGATCTCACGCGCGGCCGTCTCGTCGGGCCGCTCGATCTTGATCTTCACGTCCAGCCGGCCGGGTCGAAGGATCGCCGGGTCGATCATGTCCTCGCGGTTCGAGGCGCCGATGACGATGACGTCTTTCAGCGTCTCGACCCCGTCGATCTCGCTGAGCAGCTGGGGGACGATGGTGTTCTCGACGTCGCTGGACACCCCCGATCCCCGGGTCCGGAAGATCGAGTCCATCTCGTCGAAGAACACGATGACCGGGAAGCCCTCGGCGACCTTCTCCCGCGCGCGCTGGAAGATCAGGCGGATCTGGCGCTCGGTCTCGCCGACATACTTGTTCAGCAGCTCGGGGCCCTTGATGTTCAAGAAGTAGCTGCGCGCGTCCGCGCGGCCCTCCTTCTCGGCGACACGCTTGGCCAGGCTGTTCGCGACCGCTTTCGCGATCATCGTCTTCCCGCACCCGGGAGGCCCGTACAGCAGGATGCCCTTGGGCGGGCGCAGCTCATGCTCGATGAACAGGTCCGCGTGCAGGAACGGGAGCTCGACCGCGTCTTGGATCTGCTCGATCTGCCGGGCAAGCCCTCCGATGTCCTCGTACGAGATGTCGGGCACCTCTTCGAGCACGAGCTCCTCCACTTCCGGCCGTGGCAGGCGCTCGAGCGCGTACCCGCTACGGCTGTCGACCAACAACGAGTCACCGGCACGGAGCTGCGTGCCGGTGAGCGGCTCGGCGAGCCGCACCACCTGCTCGTCGTCGGTATGCCCGATGACCAACAACCGGTCGTCGGACAGCCGCTCCTTGAGCGTCATCACCTCGCCGATGATCTCGTAGCTCGACGCCTCGATGATGTTCAGCGCCTCGTTGAGCATGACCTCTTGCCCGCGTCGCAGCGAGTCCACGTCGACGTCGGGGCTCACGTTGACGCGCAGCTTGCGGCCTTGCGCGAAGATCTCGGCGGTGTCGTCGTCCCGTGCACGGGCGAACACCCCGAACCCGGACGGCGGCGCCGACAGCTTCTCGACCTGCTGCTTCAACGCGATGATCTGCTCGCGCGCCTCACGCAGCGTGTCCGCCAGCTTGGCGTTCTGCGCCATCGCCGCGGTCAGCTGCGTCTTGGTCTCCATCAGGCGCTCTTCGAGCGCGCGCACTCTCGACGGCGAGTCCTCCAACCGGCGACGCAGGAGGACGGCCTCCTCCTCCAAGAACCGGATCTGGATACGGAGCTCATTCAACTCGGCCTGGGGATCCTGCATCACGAGGTTCCTTCCTGCCCCGGCGGACACCCGAGGTGCGGGGGGCCAGGACTCCGAGTATATGGAGGCCCGGGCATCGCACCTCGAAAGCCACCGGACGCGCTCGTGCACATCCTCAAGCGTCACGGTACCCCGAACGTCCCGGTGGATCACGGGGTCAGTAGCGCCTGGCGGCGGCCTCCACGCCGGTGAGCAGCTCCTGCAGCTCCGCCCGCGCGATCAGTCTGCCCCCGACCACGACCGAGTCGATGCGTTGCGTGTTGCGGATGTCGTCGAGTGGGTTCGCCTCGAGGAGCACCAAGTCGGCGAACTTGCCCACGCTCACGGTGCCCAGGGCGTCGAGCTGCCCGAGGCATTCCGCCGCGTCGCGCGTCGCGGCCCGCAACGCCTCCATCGGCGTCAGGCCACCCTGGACCAGAAGCTCAAGCTCGTCGTGCAGGCTGAAGCCCGGGAAACAGAACGGGTTGCCGCAGTCGGTCCCCGCCAGGATCCCCGACCCCCGCGCGCTTCATCGCACCGACCAGCTCGACCCTTCGCTCGAAGAACTCCCTTGCCTGGGCCTTCTGGCCGGGGGCGGGCTCGAACCACGCCAGCGACTGTTGCCAGCGCTGGAGCGTGCCGGCGGGAAGATACCTCAGGCGCTCATCGTGATGGGCGCGCTCGTCCAGCGCGCCAATTCTCAGCACGCTCAGGGTCGGCACCTGCCATGTGCCGTTCCGCGCCAAGACATCGAACACCATGGCGGCTCTTGAATCGTCGTACGCGTCGGCGGCCTTCCTATCGAGCGCGAGCGAACGCTGGATCGCTCGCCAGGGATCCTCGCCGCCGGTTCGGCCGGCCGCGATGGACCGCTGCTCCTCGCGGATCTCCTGCTCTCGCCTCGACGTGGCGGTCAGCACGCCCATCAGGTGCTCGCAGGTGTGCTGGCCGGCGTCTGATGCCTCGGTCAGCGAGACGAGGTCCGGGACGTGCCCGGCGAACGGGATCCCCCGGTCTCGGGCCTCTTCGGCGATCGCGAAGTACGCGGATCGGGGCAGGAGCGAGTAGACCTTGACGAAGTCCGCGTCGTCGTCGACGGCCCGGCGCACGGAATCGCGGCCGTCGGCCTCGTCCGCAGCCTCGATGTACTCGTCAGAAAACTGGGCGAAGATGGACCCAGGCCCGTCCACGATCCTGCTTGCGATCACCATCCGAGGACCCACCACGGAGCCACTGGCGATCTGCCCCCGCCAGTCGTGATGGTGGGGAAGCCCCCACATCTCGCGGATACCGGTGACTCCGTTCGCGATGTAGAGGGGCAGCATGTCCGAGGCGCCCATCGTGTGGGTGTGCATGTCCCACAAGCCGGGGATGAGGAATTTGCCGGACGCGTCGATGACGGTCGCGTGGAGGTCGGCGGGCGCCGTCCCCGTCTTGTGGAGGCCAGCGATGCGCTCGCCGCGAAGCACGACGCTCATGTCCACCCTCGGCGGCGCCCCCGTGCCGTCGATCACGGTGACGTGCTCCAGGACGGTGCCGGTCACCGCTGGTCCGCCAGGCGCCGGGCGGTCGTGATGAATGCGGTATGGGCGACCATCCGGTGGTCGGGCCTTACGGCGAGCCCGTCCACGTGCCAGTCCCGCACGAGCGTCTCGGTTGTACGGGCGAGCCCCCACCGTGGGTCGGCGTCGAGCGCCTCACGCAGGCGCATGACCTGCGGGACGGTCGGGGTGTAGGCGACGAGGATGCCGCCGGGGCGCAGCGCCTCGCTGGCCGGCTTCAGGACCGACCACGGGTCGACGAGGTCGAGCACGACCCGGTCGCACCGTTGTCCTGCGAGCTCCTCAACGACGTCCGCGATTCGCAGCTCCCAGTTCGCCGGCTGGCCGCCGAACCGCTGGAGCACGTTGCGCTCCGCGATCACCGCATGATCGGGGCGCAGCTCGAAGCTGTAGACACGCCCGGCCGGGCCCACGGCGCGGAGGAGCGCGCACGTCAGCGCCCCGCTCCCGGCGCCGGCCTCGACCACCGTCGCGCCCGGCGCGATATCGCCGAGCGCGACGATCATCGCCTGGTCCTTTGGATAGACGACCTGCGCTCCCCGAGGCGCCTTCAGCGTCCAGTCTGCCGCCGTCGGCCGGACCGCCAGCAACAGCGAACCCCTCGCGCTGCGCACCCACGACCCCTCCGGCCTGCCCAGCAGGTCGTCGTGCGCCACCGCGCCACCGTGGAAGTGGAACTCCCCGCCTGGCTCAAGCGTCACGAGGTACCGGCGCTGCTTGCGGTCGAGCAGCAGGACCTTCTCCCCCGCTGACAGCGGGTCGGGGTGGCCAGGGTGGCGGACGGTGCTCATCTTGGCTCTCCCAGCCGCAGCAGCCGAGCCCGTGCCCGGCAGAACGCGCAGGTGGGTTGCGCCTCAGGGTGCCTTACCGCCGTCGGCATGCCGCACTCGCCACACTGGACAAGCGTGGAGGCCGGGACGTCCGCCTCTTTGAAATACGCTCCCTGGGCGCGGTCGAGGAACCCGAACAGGAACGCGGCCTTCGTGCCCGGTGACGCGCGCTCCAGCTCGTTCAGCGCGTCCTTGTAGCGCAGCATCGTGTTGCCGCCGACCAGCGGGCACTCCTCGACCACGTAGTCCAACCCCTTGATCACGCAGTAGGCGGCCATCTCGCGCTCCCCCAGCCGGTACAACGGCTTGACCTTCCGGGTCATCTCGCCTTCGCGACCGGGCAGGCAGGGCGACTGCCGTGCCAGGAACGGCGCCTGCCAGCGCAGCACGTTCCCGAGCAGGGCCGCGGCCTCGTCGTCAAGGTTGTGCCCCGTGGCCATCACGTCATAGCCATGCCGGATCGCGAAGCGATTGAACACGTACCGCTTCGACAAGCCGCATACCCCACAAGAGGAGCGCGTCTTCGCCGAGGCCGCCCGCGGGATGTCGTAGCCGTACTCGCTGGCGAGGTCGACGGTGTGGAGGGTGGCACCGCGTCGTTGCCTCGCGAAGGTTTCGATGATTTGTCCCGATCGATCCGAGTACTCGCCGATACCCAACCCCACGTACAGGCCATCCGCCCGGTACCCCATGTCCAGCAGCACGTTCCACAGCGCGAGTGAGTCCTTGCCCCCGCTGACCGCGACCAGCACCCGGTCGTCGTACGACAGCATCCCGTACCGGTCGATCGCCGCCCGCACCTGCCCCCGCACGTGGTCGACGAAATGCTCCGTACAATACGCCGCGCCGTTCCGGGCCACCTCGATGACCGCGGTCTTTGGGCACGCATGGCACTTCGCCGGCCCCGCCCCGCCCGAGATCACGGGCCGGACCTCCAGCTCCCCGTCGTCCGGTATCACCACGTCCTTGGTGACCAGCTCGCCGTCGCAGATCGTCAGCACCGTCTCCGGGTTCACGCCCAGCTGCTCCAGCACCCTGAAGACCGGCGCCGGACCCCGCACCTCCACCACCCTCACCGGGTTCCTCAACTGGACCTTCATGGCTGAACAGGAGGCTACCAGCCGTCCGTACCTCCCTTGACTTCAGTGGCGCTGGAGGCGTGGCTATCACGTCCCAGAGCGCTGGGTAGAGGCTTGGGGGAGAGTGATGACCAGGATGCGGTTTTCCTCCGTATCCGAAGGAAAGTTGCGGTTCAAGCTCGACAGCGCTCGCCTAACCTGCAGTTTTCCTCCGCATCCGGAGGAAAACTGCAGTTGGGAACAACGTCGCAGACGTGGTTGCCCGATGAGTGCTAGCCGATGGGGTCCAACCCCAGCGCGATGCGGCCGGTGAAGAGGTGCTGGCGCTTCTCTTGGAGGAGGTGGAACGGGCCGCCGTGCACGTCGCGCAGCAGGCGCTCCAGGCCGACGCCGCGGAAGAAGGCGCCTCCACCTACCACCTCGAACGCCTTCTCCACGGCCTGGACGCAGGCGTTGGCGGCGACGGTCTTGCGGATCAGCACGGCGTTGGCGCTCTGGACGGTCGGCTCAAACGCGTAGTCGTCGCACAGGTCCACCATGCCCTGCACCGCGAGCTGCGCCGTCACCAGCGTGGTGCCCATCTCGCCAAGCAGGTAGGGCAGATTGGGATCGAGCCCTCTCTCGCTCTTCTTGCGCGCGAGGCCGAGCGCCAGGTCCGAGGCGGCCTCCGCGACGCCGGCGTACACCGACATAATCAGCGGCAGGGCGATGGGGAGGAGGACGTTGAAGATGGTGTGCCACTGACCCTTTGGCCGGCGCAGCGAGACCGCGCCCTCCGGCACGAAGACGTTCTCGAGCAACACGTCGTGGGAGCCGGTGGCGCGCATCCCCAGCGCCCGCCAGTTGTCCAGTACGGTCACGCCTTCGGCGGCGAGGGGCACTGAGAAGTGCAGCACGGTCGGCCCGTCGGCGGGATCGTCGTACACCGCGCTGGTGGCGAGCAGCGTGCCGGCCGGAGAGCCGCTGCCAAAGATCTTGCGCCCGGTGACGCGGTAGCCGCCCTCTACCTTGTCAGCCGTGCCGGAGGAATCGAGCCAGTCCGAAGCCCCGGTGCTGACCAACACGATCTGTTCCTGGGCGACGCGCCTCAGCAGCGGCTCCACCTGCTGGCCGTCGCGCCACCGCCACACGGCAAAGGCGAGGAGGGCAGTGTGCATGGACAGCGCGAGCGCGGTAGAGCCGCAGTGCCGGGCCAGCTCGCGCAGCATGGCGCACAGCTCCGGGTGTGAGGCACCGCCGCCACCCAGCTCCACCGGAACACCGGCGGAGAAGAACCGGTGTGCTTGCAGCTCGGCGTAGTTCTCGGCGACGAATGCGTCTCTATCGTCAAGGTCAGCTGCCCGCGCCGCGAACGCTGGTCCGACGTCGCGCGCCATGGCCACCCAGTCCGTGCGCCGCGTCGCGGCCGGCGCTTCAGCTACGACGCTCGTCGATGAGCTCATGGCATTTCCTCTCGTTAGTCCCTTTAGGGATCCCCTGCTCCCACTGTGCTGGTTTCCGTGACCGCAACAAGTGCAAGAACTGAACCTGCGCCGGTCTGCCGCGGGTGGCAGGCTGGGGGTGTGAGGACCTACGGGCAGTACTGCCCGATCGCGCGGGCGTCGGAGCTCTTGGCCGAGCGCTGGTCCATCATCATCCTCCGCAACATCGTTCTCATCGGCTGCCGGACCTTCAACGAGATCGCCGACGGTGCGCCGGGCCTATCTCGCGGCCTGCTCTCGAAGCGGTTGCGGGAGCTGCAGCGCGCCGGGGTGGTCGAGATCCGCCCCAAGCCAGATGGTCGGGGCTCGACCTACGAGCCCACCCAGGCGGGCCGAGCGCTGTCGGAGGTCATGTTGGCCCTGCAGCACTGGGGATCTCAGTGGGCGGAGCTGACGCCCGAACGGGCGCATCCGGGTGTGGTGCTGTGGGGGTGGGTGACCTGCCACCTCGACCGCGGCCGCCTCCCCCGGCGCCGAGTGGTGGTCCGCTTCGACTACCCCACGCTGTCGGGACCTGGCAACCGTGGCTGGTTGCTGATCGAGCGCGGCGACGCCGAGATCTGCGGGAAGCACCCCGGCGGCGAAGAGGATCTGGTCGTCGTGGTCAACGATCCCGTGGCGTTCGCCCGCTGGGATCTCGGTGAGCTCGAGTGGGGTGACGCCCTGCGCTCGGGGGCGATCGAGGTGACGGGATCGAAGGAGCTGGCGCGGGGGATTGCCACCTGGAACCGCCGCGTCGAGCCGGCCCAGCAACAGCCCGCTCCGGCGACCGCGACCGCCCCCGCCTGAGGGCCACCAGGTCCGCACGCGCCGGCTTCGGGTTCAAACACTGTACTTCTCCTTCCACGGCGCAGCCATCACCATCGGTGCGATGCGATGTTCCCATATCTCATGCAAGGAGGAAGACGGATGGATGAGGCGCGCCTGGAAGCGTTCGTGGGCCGCGTGGTCGAAGAGGTCGGTGCCGCCTACAACACCGTGCTGGTCGCGATCGGCGACGAGCTCGGGCTCTACGGCGCCCTCGCCGCCAACGGCGCGCTGACGTCGAAGGAGCTGGCCGCGCACACCGGCACCGCGGAACGGTACGTCCGGGAGTGGCTGGCCGCTCAAGCCGCCAGCGGCTTCCTGCGCTATGACCCCAGATCGCAGAGCTACGAGCTGCCGCCGGAGCAGGCGGCCGTCCTCGCCGACGACACCAGCCCGGTCTACCTGCCTGGGCTTTTCCAGGCGGCAGCCGCGGTGTTCGCGATGGCCCCGCAGATCACCGAGGGCTTCCGCACCGGCGCCGGCGTGGGCTGGCACGAGCACGGGGCCGGGCTGTTCGAGGGCACCGAGCGGTTCTTCCGCTCCGGTTACCGTGCCAACATCGTCCCCGCGTGGATCCCGGCCCTGGAGGGGGTCGAGGCCAAGCTGCACGCCGGGGTGCGGGTCGCCGATATCGGCTGCGGGCACGGTTCCTCGACCATCCTGATGGCCCAGGCCTATCCGGCGTCGACATTCGTCGGCTACGACTACCACCGGGCATCCATCGACGCCGCCCGGCACCGGGCAGCCGAAGCCGCGGTGTCGGATCGGGTGCGTTTCGAGGTCGCCACGGCGGCCGGCTACCCGGGCAGCTACGACCTCGTGACGTGCTTCGACGCTCTGCACGACATGGGCGACCCGGTCGCCGCGGCCTGCCACGTGCTGGCCTCACTGGCCCCCGAAGGCTCCTGGATGATCGTGGAGCCATGCGCCGGCGACCACGTCGAGGACAACCTCAACCCGGTCGGCCGTCTCTACTACGCCGTCTCCACGATGATCTGCACGCCGGCATCCCTGGCCCAAGACGGTCGGATGGCGCTGGGCGCCCAAGCCGGGCCCGCCCGCTTGGAGGAAGTGATCCGAGCCGCCGGGTTCACCCGGGTACGGCAGGCCGCGGAAACCCCGTTCAACATCGTGCTGGAAGCCCGGCCCTGAACCCAGCGGTCCCTCCGAGCGAGTTGTTCCGTCCAGCCTGCGAAGTTGTATCACACCGGTGCCGATGACACGCATGTAGCCAAATGCGAACAAAGAACCGAAACCACGGAGGCAGCAGATGGCACAGGCCACCACTGGCCCGCGAGGCGCGCTGGCCCCGGTCACCGAGGCCGGCGCGAGGCTGGTGAAGCTGGCCGAGCACCACGCCGCCGACTTCGCCACCCGCGCCACCGAGCACGACGTCGCGGGCAGCTTCCCGGCGGAGAACTTCACCGCTCTGCAAGCCAGCGGCGTGCTGGCGGCCGGTGTGCCCGTCGAGCTGGGCGGGCTGGGCGTCACCTCGCTGCACGACCTCACCGTGGGGATCAGCCGGCTGGGCCGCGGGGACGGCTCCACCGCGATCGACGCGTGCATGCAGGTCAGCCCCCCTGGGGCTGGCTCGCGAGTGGCACTCGGCGCTGGCCGCCGGACAGCCCGAGGCGGCCAGTGGCCTGGAGGGGCTGCTCCGCGAGTTCGGCTCCGGGCAGATGATCTTCTCGGCCGCCGCCACCGAGGCCGGCACCACGATCCTGCCCCCGTTGACCGAGGCCGTCGCGGTCGACGGCGGGGTGCGGGTCAACGGCCACAAGATCTTCACCGCCAACGCTCCGGCCGCGGACCTGTTCCTGGTCACGACCCGGACCCCAGACCAGCAACCGCTGGTCGCCTTCATTCGTCGGGACAGCGAGGGGCTGCAGGTCCGCGACAGCTGGGACGCGATGGGCATGCGCGCCTCGGCCAGCGGCGAGCTGCTGCTCGACGGCTGCTTCGTGCCGACCGCGATGACCATGCCGGCCGGACCGTGGGGACGCTGGGACGCCCCGTTCCTCGCGTTGACCCTCCCATTCTCGATACCGCTGCTCGGTGCGTTCCTGGGCATCGCCGAGGCCGCCAGGGACACGGTGGTCGCGATGGTCACCACCCGGCGCAAGGCACCCAGCGGCCGGCTGCTCGCCGAGCGCGACGCCGTGCAACGACTGATCGCCGAGATCGAGGTCGCGCTGGCCACCGCCCGGGCCACGCTGGCCCGCACCGCGCTGGCCATCGACTCCAGCTTCGCCGGCCGGGCGACCGCGGAGATCACCCTCGCCGAGCTGCACGTCCTGATGTGCGATTTCCAATGCACCAACCTGGTGGTCAAGCAGGCCGCTCGCCGCGGTAGACGCCGCGATGACCGCCTCCGGCGGTGCCGGCTACCTGCGCTCCAACCCAATCTCGCGCTACTACCGCGACGTGCGGTCCGGACCGTTCATGCAGCCCTACTCACCGCTGGAGGCCTACTCCTACATCGGCCGGGTCACCCTCAGCCTCGACCCTAACCTCGAGGACTGACCACGGCGAACCGAGCTCCACACCAAAGACCAAAGCAGCGTCCATCGACTCTGTGATCACTCTCGCGAACCACCAGAGATGGCAAGGAGTCCGTATAACGTTTCGAGGAATGTAGAATGAAGCAGCGACAGCCGGTCATGTGGGGTAACGGTCCCTATTAGAACATCGCTGAAACAATTTCCGACAGTGACGTATACTCTGTCAGGTCCATCCCTCCTCTCCCTCTTCAAGACGCTGTTTCGGTAAGCACCGCGGGGTCCAGAGTCTCCTACCTACTCCCGGATCCGCAGCTCTCCTGCGGACCCCCAATTCCCCACTGCGGGGGGCTTCGCGCCACCCGAGATCACCGGCCGGACCTACAGCTCCCCGTCGTCCGGTATCACCACGTCCTTCGTGACCAGCCTCCGGGTTCACGCCAAGCTGCTCCAGCACCCTGAACACAGGCGCCGGACCCCGCACCTCCACAACCCTCGCCGGGTTCCTCAAGTGCACGTTCATCGTTGCGCGCCGGCGACCAGCGCCCTCGACTAGCCACGGGCGGGGTCTTGCAGTTGTGCTGGGCGAAGGGATCAGCTCTCGTCGGCCGCTGGCAGCAGATCACAGGGAACCATGCCATCGGCAAGTCGGTGCAGGCCGGCGTCTAGGGTCGCGAGCCTGAGGCCAGCGTCCTTCGCCGTGTGGACGATCACGGCATCGTGCACGTTGCCGGCCAAGGCCAGCGAACGACCCGTGCGGAGGACCTGACGATATGCGTCGACGGGAGGTGGGACGAGTTGGCGGTCTTCGACATACGCGAGAAGCATGGCGGAGACGGCGTCGGCGCTGAGGCGGAAATGGCGCCGCAGGACGCTCCACGTCTCGACCGTCACCTGGCCAAGGACGTCGGAAGCCGCCGCCGCGGCGTCGGCGGCGACCTCATGATGCTCGTGATCAGCGATATGGGCAGCTACCAGCACGTTCGTGTCGACCGCGGAGCGTTCAGCCACGACTCCGCTCCCGGTCGACCCTGACGGCCTCGATCACTTCTCGCGTAGTGACCGGCCGCTGGAGGTCTACGACCAACAGGCCGCGCTCATCTCGGCGTGGCATAGGCGCTCGCACAGGACGGATCAGCACGCCATCCGGCGTGTCGATGAGATCAACCTCGCCGCCCTCGTCCGGAAGCCCGAGATGCCGCCGGATGTCCGCGGGGATCACGATGCGCCCTGAGGCGTCGACTTTAGTTGGCATCATTCTCCGCCAAGGAATCGATCCGTATACCCTAAAGGATACCGTACCCATGCCGTGATGGTACCGCACAGCTGCCATGGATCTGGAAGGCAGTGGAGACCGGCCAGGGCCGAATGGGCCGTTCGGGGCGTATGGGATAGGGTGACGGGCCGTCATCGGCGCGAAACCCTTAGGAGAGCCTGGCTGTGTCGTTCTATGCGGACCTGCATGTGCACTCGAAGTACTCGCGGGCGACGAGCCGGGACTGCGACCTGGAGCACTTGGCGTGGTGGGCGGCGCGGAAGGGCGTAGGGGTGGTTGGTACGGGGGACTTTACGCACCCCGCGTGGCTTGAGGAGCTGCGGACCAATCTCGTGCCGGCGGAGCCGGGGCTGTTCCGGCTGCGTGACGACCTGGAGCGGGCGGTCGCCGACCGGCTCCCGCCGTCCTGCCGGAACGCGGTGCGGTTCATGTTGTCGGTGGAGATCTCCACGATCTACAAGCGGGCGGAGCGGACGAGGAAGGTGCACCACCTCCTCTACGCCCCGGACCTTGAGACCGTGCGGGAGATCAACCGATGCCTCGGGCGCATCGGCAACCTGCGCTCGGACGGGCGGCCGATCCTCGGCCTGGACTCGCGCGACCTCCTCGACATTACGCTGACCAGCGGTGATGGCGCATATCTGGTGCCCGCGCACGTCTGGACACCGTGGTTCGCGGCGCTCGGGTCGATGTCCGGGTTCGACGCGATCGACGCCTGTTACGGCGACGTGGCGGGCCACGTCTTCGCGATCGAGACGGGCCTGTCCTCGGACCCGGCGATGAACTGGCGGGTCTCGAGCCTCGACCGTTACCGGCTGGTCAGCAACTCCGACGCGCACTCCCCGCCCGCGCTCGGCCGTGAGGCGACCGTCTTTGCGACCGACCTGGACTACTACGCGATCCGGGACGCGTTGCGGACGGGTGAGGGCTTCGGTGGCACCGTCGAGTTCTTCCCCGAGGAGGGCAAGTACCACCTGGACGGGCACCGCAAGTGCGAGGTGAGATTGACCCCGCCCGAGACCCGTGAGGCGCGGGGCATCTGCAGCGGGTGCGGCAAGCCGCTCACCGTCGGGGTTATGAGCCGGGTGGAGGCGCTCGCGGACCGTGAGGACGGGTATCGCCCGCCGGGGGTCGTGGCCGGGTTCCGCAACCTCGTCCCGCTGCCCGAGATCGTCGGCGAGGTCCTGGGCGTCGGACCGAAGAGCAAGCGCGTGGAGGCAGCGGTCGCCGGCCTGGTCACCCGCTTGGGGCCGGAGCTGCACATCCTGGAGCACGCGCCGCTTGAGGAGATCGGGGCGGTCGCGGCGCCGCTGGTCACCGAGGCGATCCGGCGCATGCGCGACGGCGACGTCATCCGCGAGGCCGGCTACGACGGCGAGTACGGGCGCATCCACCTGTTCACGCCGAGCGAGCTGCACGGCCCCCCGACCGCCGCGCTCTTCGGCCCGGACCCAGAGCCGACGCCAGCCGCTCCTTGTGTGTTGGATACGCGACGTATACGTCGCGTATCCAGCACACAACACCACGGCCTCGACCCCGAGCAGGCGGCGGCCGCGGCGGCGCCGGGGCCTTTGCTTGTCGTCGCGGGGCCGGGCGCCGGGAAGACGCGGACGCTGACCCACCGGCTCGCCCACCTCGTCGGCGAGCGAGGCGTGCCGCCCGAGCGCTGCCTCGCCATCACCTTCACCCGCCGGGCGTGCCAAGAGCTGGCGGAGCGGCTCGAGGCGCTGGCCCCCGCGGAGGCCGAGCGCATCACGGTCGCGACCTTCCACGGGCTGGGCTTGCAGATCGTCCGCGAGCAGCACGAGGCGTTGGGGCTCGGCGAGGACGTCGGCGTGGTGGACGAGGCGCAACGCCTGCAGCTGCTCGGCGGCTCGGCAGCAGGGTCGAGATCCCTGCTCGGCGATATCTCAGCCCGCAAGCGGACCGGCCAGCCGGGAGACGCGCAGATAGAGGAGACGCTGCGCGGTTACGACGAGGCGCTGCGAACCCGAGGTCTGGTCGACTTCGACGACCTGGTCGCGCTCCCTGTGCGGCTCCTTGAAGATGCGCCCACGTTGACGGCCGCCTACCGCGAGCGCTGGCGGCACATCGCGGTCGACGAGTACCAGGACGTCGACGAGCTGCAGTACCGGCTGCTCCGCCTGCTCGCGCCGCCGGACGGCGACCTGTGCGCGATCGGCGACCCAGACCAGGCGATCTACGGTTTCCGCGGCGGCGACGTCCGGTTCTTCCTGCGCTTCCGCGAAGACTTCTCCGCGGCTCGGACCATCTCGCTGACACGGAACTACCGGTCGAGCCCGGCCATCGTCGCCGCCGCGGCCCAGGCGATCGCCCCCGAGAGCCTGGTGCCCGGCCGGCGGATGCAGGCCTGCGCGCCCGATCAAGCTCAGGCGCGGATCGTCGTCGCCGAGGCGCCGACCGACCGCGGTGAGGCCGAGTTCGTCGTCCGCACCATCGATCGGCTGCTTGGCGGCACGTCGCACCGCTCGATCGACAGCGGCCGCGCGGACGGGGACGCCAGCGACGGGCTCTGCTTCGCCGACTTCGCGGTCTTGGCCCGGACTCGAGGTCAGCTCGCCACGGTCGCCGAGGGGCTGGACCAGGCGGGGATGCCGTTCCAAAGCCGCTCCCACGACCGCCTCGCGGACCGTCCCGAGGTCCAGGCGATGGTGGCCCAGCTGCTCCAGGAGTGGGACGAGCGCCCCCCAGGCGACGTCACGCCGGTCACGGTCCTGCTACGCCAGGCGGGGGTCGCGCTCGCCAAGGCCGCTGGCGAGGATCACGAGCTGATGGCGCACCACGAGATCGACGGCACGCTCGACCTGCTGTCGCCGCTCGCCGAGCGGTGCGGGTCGGACCTCGACCGGCTCCTCGCAGAGCTGGCGCTGGGCGCCGAGGTCGACACGTTGGACCCGCGCGCGGACCGCGTGTCCCTGCTGACCCTCCACGCGGCCAAGGGGCTGGAGTTCCCCGTCGTGTTCCTGATCGGCTGCGAGGACGGGCTGTTGCCGTTGCGCTGGTCGCACACGGACCAGACTGAGGACACCGCCGAGGAGCGCCGGCTGTTCTTCGTCGGCATGACTCGCGCCCGCTCACGCCTTCTCCTGTGCTCGGCACGCCGCCGCCTCCGCCACGGCGCCGTCACCTTGACCACACCGTCGCCCTATCTCCGCGACATCGACCCCACGCTGCTCGAGCCGATCGCCTTCGAGGCGCGACCCCGCCCACGACCCACGCAGCCGACCGGCGACCAGCTCCAACTACTCTGATCATGAGACAGGCCTAGACGAACCTTCCAAAATATGGGAGGTTGTAGAAGGGCTTGGGGTGGCCATAAGGGGGTACATGGTGGAGCAAGCAACGATCGACCACGCCGGGGAGGTTTTGAGGCCATTCAGCCTCATTGGGACGGGTGACCTGCTCATCACAGACTTCCCTCTGGAAGACCTGACGGCGCTACAAGATGTCGAGTTCGAGTGGGCCTGCGGGGTAGGCATCGACACGTCGCGGCTCGGCGACGTCGTCGCCGCAACCACCACCCAAAGTTGCATCAACACCTTGACAGGGTTCCCCCCGGGATCGGACAGCCAGCTGGATTGCGCGACTGCCAACGATGACGATCCCGGCCCGCCCATGCCGGCCTGAGCCATCCGAAGTTGCCATAGCCATAAAGGGGGTAAGGGTGAAGCACGCGACGATTGACCGCACAAGCGAAACCTTGAGGCCATTCAGCCTGATAAGGACGGATGACCAACTCACCATAGATCTCGATCTAGAGCAGGACATGAAGGCGCTACGGGACGTCGAGCTCGAGTGGGCCCGTGGAGCAGGCATCGACGTGTCACGGTTCGCCGACGTGATCACAAACAGCGTGACCCAATATTGCATCAACACCGCGACAGGGATCCCCGCGGGGTCGGACAGCCAGCTGGACTGCGTGAACGACAACGATGACCCTGGTCCGCCGGTCCCCGCCTGAGCTGGTCGTTTCGTTTCTCGGAGAGAGGGCACAGAGGTGGAGCTGTCAACGATCGACGTGAGCAAGCCGGACTTGGGGGTCTTGAGGCCATTCAGCCTTATGAAGAGCGGCGACCAGGTCGCCGTAGACCTTGACGGGGAGGACATGAAGGCGCTACGGGACACCGAGCTAGAGTGGGCCCGTAGCGCGGGGATCGACATGTCGCGGCTCGTCGAGGTGGTCGCAGGTACCCAAACGTGCATCCAGACCGTGACCGGGATCGAGCCGAACACGGACAACCAGCTGGACTGCGCCGTGGACGAAAGCCCCAATGACCCCATCCCCGCCTGAGCGTTCGCCTTCGACGGCGTTCAGATGAGAAAAAAGGTATTGATCCTCGCGCAAGCGGGGGATTTCCACGCGGAGTCCGTCGCCGCGGTCCTCGAGCGCGAGCGTCTCGCGCAGCCTGTTCTCCTCGACCCGCAGACGCTGGCTACCCAGGGCGGGCTCACGTTGCGCTTCGGCAATGGCCAGAACCGCGTGGCCTTTCGGCAGGACGAGGTACACGCCGCCGGGGAAGAGCTGGCGGGGGTCTGGCTGCGGCGGATCCCCTCGGTACAGCTCGACATGCTGCAACCCTCCGACCGCCGCTTCGCCGCGTACGAGTGGCGCCAGAGCCTGGAGGGAGCGCTCGACCAGGCCCCTTGCCGCTTGGTCAACGATCCCTGGGCAGAGACCCGAGCCGGCCGGAAAGCGATCCAGCTCGCCACCGCGCTGCACTGCGGGTTACCGGTGCCGCAGACCCTGATCACGAACGAGGCCGAAAAGGTTCGAGACTTCTACGAGAAGCACTCGGACGGAGTGGTCGTCAAGGTCTTCCGCAGCCCCGAGAAGCATCTGGTGGAGACGAGGGTCCTGCGCCAGGAGGACCTTGCCAACCTGGAGTTCCTCCACCTCACCCCGGCAATCTTCCAGGAGTACCTGGCAGGGGCGTCGGACGTGCGTGTGACCGTCGTCGACCGGCAGATCTTCGCGGCCCGGCTGACCCCGCGCCGCGAGATGGTGGACTACCGCCTGGACCCCCTCGCGGACATCGAGCCCTTCGACATCGGCCACGACGTGCAGAAATCGATGCTGGCCTTGATGAGCGATCTGGGGCTGAGCTACTGCTCGGCCGACTTCCGCCTCACTCCAGAGGGAGAGCTGGTCTTCCTCGACCTCAACCCGGGAGGCCAGTTCCTCTTCGTCGAGATCCGCGCCGGCCACCCCATCTCGCGCGCGATCGCGCTTCTGCTGGCCGGCGAGCAGCAGGACTGACCGCCGCGGTTCCGCGATGGCGGGACGCGATGGCGGGACGAGGAGGCGTTGTCGCGCCCGTCATGGGAAGGGCGGATAACGGCGCGAGGGGTAGGACACGCCTCCCCTCCCGTCATACTCGGGGACCCGCACGCGTTCGCGAGCACCGTCGCGCGTCAGCGCCCATCTGGGAGATCCGGGCGCACCAGGTCGGGCGTGTGCGGCCACCAGCCCACCTGGGTGGGTCAGCTCGGGCGTACTGCCCACCGTGGCTGGGCTCCGAGTTCTCCCCGACCAAGTCGCGAATGAGTTGGTGGCATTGGGTCAAGGTGAGGGCTCGCGACAGTGTACGGTCGCGGCGCCCGCGCGCTGGTGCGCTTGGGCGAGTGCGGCGCGTCTACCGGCGGATGACCCCGTTCTGAGGAAGGTCAAGACAGTGGCGGACGCGCCTTACAATGTATAGGGTTTCAGTTATGGCACGCGAGAAGACGACTATCATGGTCGAACGGTCCCAAGTCAGCTTGGCGCGCGAGCTGACCGGCGCGGTCTCCACGTCCGAGGTGGTGAGCTTGGCGTTGGGTCGGCTGATCCGGACCGAACAGCTGCGCAAGGACATCGAGGCCTACACAGCTGTACCGCCAGACGACGCCGACCTGGCGCTGGCCGAGTTGCCCGTGGTCTTCGACCTGGACGACGATGATGTCGACTACGAAGCCCTATACGGCGGGGAGGCGTGAGCGACCCGGTCCCCCGCCGTGGCGACCTCTGGTTCGCTGACGTGCCGGGCGACAAACGCCGGCCGGTCCTGGTGCTCACCCGCGACCCCATGGGGCGTTACCTCCGGTCGGTCATTTGTGCCCCCGTCACCTCGACGATCCGTGGCCTTACGACGGAGGTAGCGGTCGGCGTAGCAGCCGGGCTGGCACACGAGTCAGTCGTCAACTGCGACAACACCTTCTTGCTCGGACGTGCGCGGCTCGTCCGCAAGCTCGGCAACGTCGACCCAACTGTCATGGACGCGGTCTGCGAGGCTCTGGCCAAAGCCGTCGGCTGCAACGGCTGACACATACCTGCCCCGCCACCTTTGCGAGGACGATCCCGAGCACCGGCCATCCTGCACCCGCGGCAGGTGCACTCGTCCGGCCCGCGTCGCGGTCCTGGACCATGGATGGCGCAGCCCGACGTCGGGGAGCGCCGAGGCGGGGAAGGAGTCGCGCAGCCGGAATCCGACCGATCCTCGCTCGACCGTGACCAGCGCGCCGCTGTCGTGGACGATCGCCGGCGGGTTGCGCCAGGCCGGTCTCGACGCACCGATCACCACCCGCTTGTGTGAGGAGATCTTCGACCTGCAGTTCCATCTCCGCCATCCGCTTCGAGCGAAAAGGTCTTTGACACAGGCACCTTTACCGTGCCTAGCCCATGGCGTTGAGGGCGGAGCCGGCGTGGAACCAGGCGATCTGCTCCTGGCTGTACGTGTGGATGGCCGCGAGCTGATCGACCGTGCCGTCGGCGTGACGCAGCCGCACGGTGACGGGACGGTCGGGAGCCAGATCGGCGAGGCCGAGCACGTCCATCCGGTCGTCGGCGCGAACCTTGTCGTAGTCGGCGGGGTCTGCGAACGCCAGCGGGAGCATCCCCTGCTTCTTCAGGTTGGCCTCGTGGATCCGCGCGAAGCTGCGCACCAGCACGACCAGGCCGCCGAGGTGGCGGGGTTCCATGGCCGCGTGCTCACGGGACGATCCCTCGCCGTAGTTCTCGTCGCCGACGGCGACCCAGCCGATCCCCTCGGCCTTATAGCGGCGGGCGATGTCAGGAAGCTTGCGGACCTTGCCGTCGAGCTGGTCGACGCCCTCGCCAGGAGCAGCGGCGAACGCGTTGTTCGCGCCGAGGAACAGGTTGTTGGAGATGTTGTCGAGGTGCCCACGGAACCGCAGCCACGGCCCGGCGGCCGAGATGTGGTCGGTCGTGCACTTGCCGACCGCCTTGAGGAGGACGGGGAGGCCCTCGTAGTCGCCGCCCGGCCAGGCCGGGAACGGCTCCAGGAGTTGCAAGCGGTCGCTATCCGGCGCGACGCGGACCTCGACTCTGGCGCCGTCTCCGGCGGGGGCCACGAACCCGGACTCTCCCGGGTCGAAGCCGCTGGACGGCAGCTCGTCGCCGCTCGGAGGAGTCAGGCGGAGGCCGCCGGGCAGCTCGTCGGCCGGCGGGTTGAAGTCCAGGCGCCCGGCCAGGGCCGCCGCCACGACGATCTCGGGGGAGGCGATGAACGCGAGCGTCTCGGCGTAGCCGTCGTTGCGGCGCGGGAAGTTGCGGTTGAACGAGCTGATGATCGAGTTGCGCGTGCCACCCAGGTTGTCCGTCCGTTTCCACTGGCCGATGCAGGGCCCGCACGCGTTCGCGAGCACCGTCGCGCCGATCGCCTCGAGGTCGGCGAGCAGCCCGTCGCGGGCGATCGTGGCGCGGACCTGCTCTGAGCCGGGTGTGATGAGCAGTGGCGTCCGGACCTTCAGGCCGGCGGCGCGAGCTTGCCGGGCGACGTGCGCGGCCCGGCCGATGTCCTCGTAGGAGGAGTTGGTGCACGAGCCGACCAGCGCGTTGGTGATCTCTACGGGGTAGTCGTTCTCCTGAGCGTCAGCGCTCATCTGGGAGACCGGGCGCACCAGGTCGGGCGTGTGCGGCCCGACGATCTGTGGCTTCAGCTCGTCGAGGTCGACCTCGACCACGCGGTCGTAGAAGGCTTGCGGGGCCTGGAGCACCTCTGGGTCCGACCGCAGGTGCTCGCGGTGCGCGTTCGCGAGGTCGGCGATCTCCTCACGCCCCGTCACCTTCAGGTAGCGGGCCATCGCGTCGTCGTAGCCGAACAGCGACGTCGTCGCGCCGATCTCGGCGCCCATGTTGCAGATCGTGCCCTTGCCGGTCGCGCTGATCGACTCGGCGCCCGGGCCGAAGTACTCGACGATGGCACCCGTGCCACCCTTCACGGTGAGGATGCCGGCGACCGCGAGAATGACGTCCTTCGGCGATGTCCAACCCTCGAGCGAGCCGGTGAGGTGCACGCCGATGTGCAGCGGCATCCGCAGGTTGAATGGCATCCCTGCCATCACGTCGACCGCGTCGGCGCCACCGACGCCGATCGCCACCATGCCGAGCCCACCGGCGTTCGGGGTGTGGCTGTCGGTGCCGATCATCATCCCGCCGGGAAAGGCGTAGTGCTCGAGCACGACCTGGTGGATGATCCCGCTGCCCGGCTTCCAGAACCCGATCCCGTACTTCGCGGACACGGCGCGCAGGAACTCGTAGACCTCGCGGTTCGCCTTGGTGGCTGTCGCGAGATCCTGAGCGGCGCCGATCTCGGCCTGGATCAAGTGGTCGCAGTGGACCGTCGAAGGCACGGCGACCGTGGGCAGCCCCGCGGTCATAAACTGCAAGAGCGCCATCTGGGCCGTCGCGTCCTGCATCGCCACCCGGTCGGGATGGAAGTCCCCGTAGTCTCTCCCCCGTCCCAGTCCCTGCGCCTCGACGTCGTGAAGATGCGTGAACAGGATCTTCTCGGCCAGGGTGAGAGGCCGGCCCAGCCGCCGGCGCCCGGTCTCGACTGCCTTCGAGAACCTTTGGTAAACCGCCTCGACGAGGCTCGCCGACGTAGACGCGGTGTCGTTGCTCATCCCTCTCCCTCACAATCCGTGGCTCGCTCCATAGACTAGGCGGTGTATGAGCTCCGACACCGCACTCGCCACCACGCTGGCCCTGAAGGAGTGGGCCGCCGTCGCCGCCGCCCTCCTCGACGGCCGCCAAACCGTACTCCTCCGCAAAGGTGGGATCCACGAGAAGGCCTTTGTCGTCGGTGGTGCCCGGTTCGTCCTATTCCCGACCATCGCGCACAGCCACCATGAGCGTGTCCGCCCCGAGCACCTCGACATGCTCGCCGCCGGGACGCAAGACGTCGACGAGGCCGGCGGCACCTTCGTCGTCCGCTGCGGCGTGACCCTGGTTGAAGCGGTGCCGGTGGCGCGGCCAGAGCGGCTCGGCGACATCGCCGACCTACACATCTGGACCGCGGAGTCGGTACGGGAGGACCGCTTGCGATTCCGTCCCAAGCACCCACTGCAGGTCCTGGTCGTCCGCGCCTTAGGCCTCCCTTCGGCGGTGCGCTTGGCGCGACTGGACTCGTACGGCGGCTGCAAGTCCTGGCTCGACCTGCCGTTGGCCTGGGACGGTGCGACTGGCCGGGCGGTTCACGACGAGGCGCGGCTCGCCGCCGACGCCGCCAGGGTCCGCGCCGCCGTCGCCTGATCGAGCCGGTTCTCACCCGGGGCCGCGCGCGCCAGCCTCGTCCTGCACTGAGATGCGAATCGGCTGCACGTCGCCCGGTTTGTCGGATTTTGCCTTAAGAGCGGCGGCGGCCAGCCAGCATTTTCCTGCACAGTACGGCGAAGTGCTCCAATGGATGTGCAGGTGCCTGCGTATGCGCACGTGACGGCCCAGCCGTGATCCGAAAGACGGCGGGAGGTGCGGGATATCGGCGGCGGGTACCCCGCCGGGTTCGGCACGTGGGCGGTGGTGGCGGCGCCGGTCGGTGGAGGCCGTCTGCGGCGTGACCCTGGCGATCGCCCCTGGCGAGGCCTTTGGGCGTCCTTGGTGAGAGCGGAAGCGGCAAGACCACCCTCCTGCGGCTCGCCGCGTTCCTGCTCAGACCGACCACCGGCCACGTGATTCTCGATGGTGCCGACCCGTGGATGCTGACGACCCCCGAGCGGCGCCAGCTCAGGCGGCGAGCGCAGCTCGTGTTCCAGCTGGGCGGCGAACCGCTCGACCCAGGCCAGCGCGTCATCGCCTGCGTCGCTGAGCCGCTCGCGAACTTCGGCGTCGATCGACGTGAGCGTGAGCGCCG
>JBOGED010000054.1:0-1518 GCA_050743625.1 Egibacteraceae bacterium
GGGCGAGCCTCAACAGGTCGGCGGCGCCCTCGGGGCCGTCGAGGCGGCGCTGGCAGGCGGCCAGGAACTCGACCAGACGCTGGCCCACCCGCACGGGGAAGTCAGGCTCGTCGCTGCCCTGCCACCAGCTGAGAAACTCGGCCTCGGGCCCGTCCTCGGCGGTCGCGCCTGCCTCGATCGCCGCCGGGAGGACCCGGTCCAGCGCCGCGCCGCCATCGCCCGCGCGGATGGTCTCGGGCACGTAGACCTCCAGGCTCGCCCGCCGCCGCGAGTAGACGGGGTTGGGGAAGTCCACCATGAGCAGGCACGTTGCGAGCCGGCTCGACAGCACCTGGCGCTGGACGAGCGCCTCGACGACGACCTGGTCCTCTAGCGCCCGTTCGGGGACCAGGAAGGCGAAGAAGGTCTCGCCTTCCTGGGTGAAGCCGGCACCGTCGTCGAGCCTGATCCCGAGCGCCGAGCGAGCGGCGGCATAGGCCGGCCCACCTACCCGCAAGATCGGCGGGTCGAAGAGCAGCCCCAGGGGGCCGAGGAACGCGTCGAGGTCGAGGAAGAACGTGGTCGGGAGCGCAAGTGCCGGTCTTTGCTCGACCAGGTGGCTCTCCGTTCCGGTGCTCACCAGGTTCACCGTGGTGGTGACGAGTACCTGCCGCATCAGCTCGGGCAACCGCGCCACGGTGCCGGAGCGGTCGATGACCTGGCTCATGCGCGAGGTGGTCCACCGGAAGAGCCCAGGCCGGATGACCTCGACCTCGAAGCTCTCACCGCCGCGACGGCTGGTCCAGATCTCCTCGTCACGGAACGGGTCGCCAGGGGCGAGCACGTCGGGACGGATCGTGGCGTTCTGGCTATGCCAGTGCGACCACGGCAGCTTCAGCTCTTTCATGACCAAGCTGCCGTTCACGTGGCTGTCGAACGGCCCACGCCCCCGGCTTGGCGCCGCGAGGGCGTCGAAAGAGTCGCCCGCCACGATCCACGTGCCGAGGCGCCGCTCGTAGTAGCGGAACCTCCCCGCGGGTCCGTCCCAGCCGATGACCTGCAGGAACGCCGTCTCCGAGTCGAACTCGGTGCTCGTCGACACGAGCAGGTCGGCCTCGGCGCCTGCTGAGCGGCTCCGGGTGACGACCACTCGCAGCTGGCGGCTGACGCCAGCCGTCTCCGCAGTCCACGGCAGCTGGCCACCGTCGCCCACCATGTAGCGGTCCTGCACGGGCAGCGCCCCACCGATGGGCGGTGGCTCGTCGAGGGTGGCGAGCAGCGCCCGCAGCGTGAGCGGGAAGCGGCCGTGGCGGAGCAGCGCCGCGAACGGGTCCTGTAGCGCCTCCATCTCCTCCGCGGCGAGCGGCCGCGGCGCCGGGTCCACGCCGAGCACGAAGCGGTGCAGGACGCCAGCGGCCAGCGGGGCCGTCTCCAGCGGGTCGGGCCCCGCGGTCGGGTCGGGGTGCCGGTAGGGGTACTGGCGCGTGGGAAACGCCGGGTCGGCCACCGCGGCTACTTCCGGGTTCCTTGTGTGTTGGT
>JBOGED010000055.1:0-5299 GCA_050743625.1 Egibacteraceae bacterium
GCCACCGCCTCCACCCAGCCGGTGTGGCCCTCCAAGACCTGCGGGGGCCGGCCGCTGTCCAGGTCCCAGATCCGCACCGTGTCGTCGTAGCCGCCGCCGGTGACGATGCGCCCGTCTGCGGTCACCGCCACCGCGCGCACCCCGCCGGTGTGGCCCTCCAAGACCTGCGGGGGCCGGCCGCTGTCCAGGTCCCAGATCCGCACCGTGTCGTCGTAGCCGCCGCCGGAGGCGATGCGCCCGTCCGCAGCCACCGCCACCGCCTCCACCCAGCCGGTGTGGCCCTCCAAGACCTGCGGGGGCCGGCCGCTGTCCAGGTCCCAGATCCGCACGCCGCCGTCGCCGCCGGTGACGACGCGTCCGTCCGCGGTCACCGCCACCGCGCGCACCCCGCCGGTGTGGCCCTTCAGGACCTGTGGGGGCCGGCCGCTGTCCAGGTCCCAGATCCGCACCGTACCGCCGTAGCCGCCGGAGACGACGCGCCCGTCCGCGGTCACCGCCACCGCGCGCACCCCGCCGGTGTGGCCCTCCAAGACCCGTAAGGGTTGGCCCGTCGCGCTATCCCAGATCCGCACGCCGCCGTCGCCGTGACCGGTGACGATCAGGTCGCTTGCCACGGCCACGGCGTTGACGCGCGAGCGGCTGCTGATCTGTGGAGCGGCTGGCAATCCCGGGCGCGCCGCGCCGAAGTTGCTGTGCGCCGATGCCAGGTCATCGGGGTCCAGGCTGGCTCCGACGAGCGCTGCCCGGTCGAGGCAGCTGCCGTTCATCGTCGCGCCCCTGATGTCCGCGCCGAGCAGCCGCGCCTGCGTGAGGTCGGCGCCGGTGAGGTCGGCGCCGGTGAGGTCGGCGCGATCGAGCCGGGCGGCGACGAGGGTCACATCCCGGAGGTTGGCATCACGGAGCACGGCGTCTTCGAACACCGAGCCCTCGAGGTCGGCGCCCTCGAAGCTGGCGCCGGTCAGATCTTGGCCGGCGAAGTCGCGCCCGCGCAGGTCCTGGCCCGCGTAGTTCGCCGCATCTACCGTCACCCCCCCGCGCTGGAGGATCAACGCCGCGTTCGCCTTGGCCGCTGGCCCGGGCGCGCCCGCAGCCGTGGCGGTAGCCCGAGCCCACTCTATTACCGCCTCGCCAGCAAGATCGCGGAGGAAGTCGGCCATCAGCGGGGTGAGCTCCGCGTCGGCGAGCGCGTCGTCGAGCGCGGCCGGCCCGTGCTCGGAGAGCCGGCAAACCGCGTCGTTCGCGACGAGCCACTCCATGACCGATTGGTGGATGAAGCCGAACTCACCTTCGCCCCGCCGGACGAGCAAGGTACCGGACCCGACGGCCTGGGCGGCTTCGGCGCGGCGCATCTCCAAACCCGCCAGGTCGAGGCCCTCGGCGGCCAGCGGCTCCAGCTCGTCGAGCGTCACGCCGCGACTCCCGGTCTGCCACAGCGACCGCGCGATGCCGGTCACCGCCGCCAGCCGCTGGGTGCCCGTCATCGGGGGGAGGCCACCCTCCTGCGTGTGCCGTTTCTCCTCGTGCTCGAGCCACTTTTCGATCAAGAGCCGGTACAGCGCCCCCGCCGTCGCCGCGCCCGATCGGGTGGCGATCTTCCGCAGGTCGTCCTCAGTGATGACGCCCTCGTCGAGCCAGCCGATCATAAACGTGAGCATCCGGGGGTTGCTCGCGAGGTCCAGCAGGTCGGGAAGGTCACTCAGCAGATCCAGGAACGAGGCCGCGCGTGCCTCGTCCTGCTTGAACGCGGCGACGACCAACGCGCGCCGCTGGCCCTCGTCGAGCGGGAACAGCTTCATGATCCGCGAGCCCGCGAGTTGGCCGACCTCGGCGCCGAGCGCCGTGCGGATCGCCTGATCGGTCGCGAAGTACTGGAGGCGGCTGGTCACGACGATCTTCGCCGCCCCGCCCGCCGCCTGGCGTAGGGTGCGAAAGTGGTGAGGTACACGCTCGTAGCTCGTGCGCAGGGCCAGCTCGTCGAACCCGTCGAACAGCAGGACGATCCTGCCTTGCCGCAGCAGGTAGTCGAACGACCGGTGGTAGAAGGCCTCCCGCCTGGCGGCCATGTGTTGGGCGAGCAGCTCGTCGAGTGACCGGCCCTTCTCCAGGTCCCGCATCGTCACGAGCACGGGGACGAGGTCCGGCCGGCGCCGTTGCAGCTCGACCGCGACCTTGTGCAGCAGGAACGTCTTGCCCGTGCCGAAGTCGCCGAGCACGAGCACGAACCGGGGTTGATCGGTGTCGAGCAGGTCAAGGACCCTGGTCGCCGCGGCATCGCCCCCCTCCGCCGGCTGGCCCAGCGGCGCCCAGATCTTGTCGACGTAGAGGTCCAGAGGGTAATCGGCGTCGCCGCGCAGCCCGCGCTGCTGCTCCCGCACGTACGTGGTGTGGTCCCACACCTGCTGCTGATAATCCGCGAACGCGTGTAACCGGACGCGGTGCTCGCTCGCGTGCCGGACCAGCGCCTCGGGGACGGGCTCGCCACGGTAGACGAGCTGCGGGGTGCGGTCCCGCCCGTGCCGCTCGCAGACCAAGGCCATGAACTGGTCGACGACCTCGGCGGTCAGCCGCCCCTCGTACGCCCCGACCGGGTATTCCTCCACGAACTGGCCGCCGTAGCGGACGAGCAGGTAGCCGAGGGGAGGCGTCTCGCCGGCCACACGCTCGACGATCTCCGCGTCCGCCATGTCGGGGTCTTGCGCCAGCCGCAGCTCGCAGACCTCGCGTACCTGGTCAAGAAAGTCCCCGCCGGGGCGGTCGAACCGCTCCCGATCCCCTCGACGACCTCGCCCCTCACGCTCCACAACCCGGATGCTACGCCCCGATGAGCGACCGCAGTGTCCGTTTCCTCATCGGAGCGTGTACCTGGAGCTACGCCTGGCCTGCCCGCCCCAACGGTCATACAGCTCAGGTATAAATCCGGGCATGCGCGGCCTGCATGACGCAGGCGCATCAGGCAGGCGTGGGAGGATTACACTCGGCGCGTATCGTCACGACCACCACGGACATAGACATTCGGGGGACCAGGATGGGCACGATGACGAGCAGTTTCCCTGCAAGACGCTATTGCCCCTCATGCGGATCCCGTCTTGCCCATGACAACACCGACACGCTTTGTGCGCTGTGCCGCAACAACGCTCGAGATGCCATTCGGCATCCACCGACCGTTCCGCCCGACTTCTGGGAGACCGACCAACTAAAAGAAGCGTTGGCTACTTGGCATATCGGCGGTGTCATCCGCGCTTATCGCCACCATCCCTTCCACGGACCGAGCCCCTTAGCCCAAGAGCTGGTGGCCGGCTGGCTTGGTATGACACAATCGCAACTCAGCCGAATCGAGCATGGTCGACCAATCAAAGATCTCGACCGGCTGATCCGCTGGGCGCAGATTCTGCGTATTCCCCGTGAGTGCTTGTGGTTCAAGTTGCCGGAGCAGCGAGCAAGCATGTCCGCACGTTGCCAGAATCGAGAGTTCACCGCGGACACGCTTCATGCCCCGCTCGGAAAGCAAAATTTCGGAAGCCCAGAACTCGCCTCCTTACTGAGCGACTTGGTCACCGATCGGATCCCGTTGCTCGACACGAGCCTGGAGGGTGCGCGTATCGGTGTTGTGGCGCTGGACGGCATGTCATTGCCGAAGCGAGCTGAGTTATTACTGAAGCTTTTTCTCCAATTAGACGACGAGCTAGGTGGCGATGTGCTATATCCGCCGCTGTCGCGGTACGTCGATCGGTTGGCGGTCAACGTCAAGGAAGGGGCGCGTGACGATCTCGCCGCATTCGGCCAGCTCGCTCAGATGGCTGGTTGGCTGGCGCTCGACGCGAACCATCAGGCGGCAGCGAGGCGCTACCTCACCACAACCATTTATGTCGCCCACGAAGTAGACGACCCGGCCTTAGCGGCCAATTCGCTTGCCTACATGAGCTTGCAGGAGACATACCGCGCTCGCCCCACTTCAGCACGTTCCCTGGCACAGACAGCCTTTGGGAGTTGGCAACGGCAGGATGACGCCGCTCACAAAGACGGTGCTTGGAACGCGCCTCGCCCGAGCCCATGCGGGCCTGCGCCAGAGCACCGACTGCCTGCGTACGCTCGATCAGGTACGAGTAGTTTTCGCCCAACATGGCCAGCGAGAAGAGCCGCTGTGGGTCGCCTATGTCGATGAGGTTGAGATTGCGGCCCAAGAGGGCGCGTGCTACTTGGACCTTGGAATGACCGCAGAGGCTGCCGCCGCCCTGACCCGTGCCCTTGATCTCCTCGAGGCATGCGCGCCCCACCGAGTCCGGGATCAGATACATTACCTCACGCGTCTTGCCAAGTGTTACCTGCTGGACCGAGAAGTCGAGCGAGCTTGCGAGACCGCATCTGAGGCGTTGGCATTGGACGACGCCATTGGATCCGCACGCGTTGCCGAACGGCTCACGGAATTCTATGACGCGTTGGAGCCGTTCGGCGACAACGAGGCAGCACGAGATTTTCGTGAGCTCTTCGCGACCGTCATGGCCTTGCGCCAACGACCGTCTTACTCGTGAAGTGCGCGGTCGAAGACTGCGGCCAAAAATACCTGCGTGTCAGTTAAGTCAGTGAGGACAGCGTCGGCGTGCGTGGCAGCCAGTTCCTCGACCGTGCTGCTGCCCGTTGCGACGCCGACCGCGTAGACACCGACGTCGTGAGCCGCTTGCACATCGTATGACGTGTCGCCGATCACCACGACACGGTCTGGCCGGTAGCGTCGTCTGTGCTTCCGCACGGCTCGTTGCCAGGCCAAGCGGACGAGGGTGGCGCGTGCAATGCCGTCAGACCCGTAACCACCGACCTCGATGTCGATGTGCTCAGTCAGACCGAACACCTCAAGCTTGGTAATCGCTATCGGCTTGATATTCCCCGTGACGACGGTCTGCACCACACCGTCGCGCGCCAATGCGGCAATTGCTTCCTGTGCACCGGGTAGTCTGTGTCCTTCGCGAGACATCTTCTCGCGCAGTTCGTCAGCCCCTGCCGCGAGCGCGATGTATAGCTCTTCGCACTTGGATCGAGGATCAGCGATACCGTGCAGCGCCAGCGTGTCAAAGATGATTGCCTTCTCGGTACGGCCGGCCATGTCGGCAAGCTCTTGGAGCGGCTGCTTGGTTACCTCGAGGAATGCCTTGGCGTAGATTTCTCGGCTGACCTGGCCGATGTCAACCAAGGTGCGGTCGATGTCCCAGAGGACGAGGAAGGGCTCGTTCGCCACGTCAGCCATGCGCTCATGATGCCAGCGCCCGTCGCACCGGTTCCGGTTGTTGGGGTGTCGGCTGAGGTC
>JBOGED010000056.1:0-2976 GCA_050743625.1 Egibacteraceae bacterium
CGACAGCTCACCGGCTCCCACCGGCCCGCGGACGCCACACACGCGATGGACCCCGCCTAAGTTGGTGGCATTGGAGTTAGTCCGGTATTCCGGACTAACTCTGCACAATGGCACGCTGCCATGGGGAGTGAATGGACAACGATCTGCCTGGCGACCTGGGGCTCGTTCTCGATCCCGGGCTCCGCCGCCTCGACGCTGGGACCGTGCTGGTCGGAGGCTCGCCACTCGCCATTGTGCGGATTACTCCGGAGGCGGCCGTGCTGGTCGACGCCTGGAGTGCCGGCAGCCCTGTTGGCGACCGACGGCGGGAGCGACGGCTCGCCCGCCGCCTCCTCGACGCCGGTATGGCCCACCCGCGGCCCGGGCGCTCGCCGTACACGGTCCAAGATGTCAGCGTCGTCATTCCGGTACGCGACCGGCCACGGCAGGTTGCGAAGCTCCTCGGCCTGCTCGGTCCCGCCGGTGAGGTTCTCGCCGTCGACGACGGGTCCCATGAACCGCTCGCCGGGGCTGCCGCGCGCCACCCGAACTGCCTGGGACCGGCCGCCGCGCGGAACACCGGCTGGCACCGTGCCACCCACCCGATCGTCGCGTTCGTCGACTCCGACTGCGAACCCGCCGCCGGGTGGTTGGCGCGCCTGCTGCCGCACTTCGCCGATCCGAACGTGGCGGCGGTTGCGCCGCGGATCGTGCCCTGCGCTGACGCCCGCACCCCGTTGCACCGGTACGAGCAAGCCCGGTCCCCGCTCGACTTGGGCCTACTCGCCGGACGCGTGAAACCGCTGACCCGCATCGGGTATGTCCCAAGCGCGGCCCTCCTCGTGCGACGAGCGGTGCTCTCCGAGCTCGGCGGGTTCGACGAGCTGATGCGGTACGGGGAGGACGTCGACCTGGTGTGGCGCATACTGCGAATCGGGCGATCCATCCGCTACGAGCCGGAGGCGATCGTCCACCACCCACCGCGCCCGGACCTTGGCGCCTGGCTGCGCCAGCGGTTCACCTATGGGACGTCGGCCGCCCCACTCGCGCGCCGCCACCGCCACGCGCTCGCGCCACTGGTCGTGTCCCGGTGGAGCCTGCTGGCGTGGCTGCTGGCCGGGCTCGGGCACCCGCGCGCGGGTGCCGCCGTCGCCGCGGTGACGGCCGGGATGCTGCCGCCCCGACTCCGCACGCTGCCTCATCCATTGCGCGAGGGGTTACGGCTGGCCGGGCTGGGCCATCTGTCTGCCGGCCGGCACGTCGCGGGCGCGGTCATGCGTGCGTGGTTGCCTCTCGTCCTGGCGGCAGCGATCCCATCCCGGCGTGTACAGCGCGCACTTGTCGTAACGGCGACGGTTCCGTACCTGCTCGAGTGGCTCCGGCGGCGCCCCGCCGTCGACCTCCTGCAGTGGACCGCCTTGCGGCTGCTCGACGACATCTCCTACTGCGCCGGCCTCTGGACAGGCTGCATGCGCGAGCGCACCGTGGCGCCCCTGCTCCCCGACCTCTCTGGCCTTAGGTCGTCATCCCGCCATCGGCGCTGATGACACTCCCGTGGAGCGCTGAGCTTTCCCGCGAGCAAAGCCACGCGACGGCCGCGGCGACCTCCTCCGCAGCGAGCAGCCGGTCGACCAACGAGTGGGCGGCGAAGTGGTGCGTGCCGTCGAGGTCGTACAGCTCGGCAGTCCGCTCGAGCATCGATGTATCGGTCGAACCGGGGCTCACGACGTTCGCGGTCACCCCTGTGCCGCGCAGGTCCGCGGCGAGGCCGCGGACGAACCCTACGCAGGCGTGCTTGGCGGCGCAGTACACCGCGAGCGAGCGCAGCCCACGGTGGCCCGCGACGGACGCGACTGCCACGAACCGGCCGTTCCGCGGGGCGGGTCGGGCAAGCAGGGCAGGGACCGCCGCGCGAGCAAGTTGCCGTACCGCGCCCACGTTGACGTCCATAAGCGCCTCGTAGGTCTCGTCGTCGGTCTCCCATCCAGGTGCCCCGCCTGCGATGATGCCGGCCGTGGCGACTGCGGCGTCGAGCCCGCCGAACCGCGCGATCGCGACATCGATCGCATCCCGCACCGCCGCCAGCGACCGGCAGTCGGCGACGACGGGAATCACCAGGTCGGGATCGGGAACCGCCGCCACCGACGCCTCGAACTGCTCTTTCGTCGCGAGGCGGTAGCCCGCGAGCAGCGCGCCGTCTGCGGCGTCTACCGCAACGATGGCCCAGCCGTCCACCGCAAGCTGTCGGACGACACCCGCGCCGATCCCCCGCGCCGCGCCGGTGACGACGGCGACCCTCGTCATCTCACCCAGCCGTCCACCGCATACGCCAGGTCGTCGACCAGCTCGGTGAGCAGCCTGCGCCCGTCTTGGGCCGACGCTCCCGTAGGGTCACCGAGTACCCCGTTCGCCGCCACGGCACGGACACCCCGGTCGCGCAGCTGTGGCCACAGCTCACCCAGGGGGGTGGTCGTCCCAGGCTCGATCCGGTCGAGACGCACCACGTGAGGGTCGATCGCCAGCAGCAGCGACGTCTCCACCCAGCCCGCATGCGCGTCACCTCCCGCCACGTGGGCGTGCCAGACCAGGACGTCGCGCCACTCATCGCAAAGCCGGGCTGCGAGGCGATCAAGCGTCGGCACGTTGCCCCCGTGGCCATTGACGAACAGCACGCGCCGGTACGTCCTGGCGGCCGACCGCGCAAGCTCGAGAAGGTAGCACTCCAGCGCCTCGTGACCCACTGACAGGGTCCCGGGGAAGTCCTGGTGCTCACCGCTGGCAGTGTAGGGCACCGCGGGTCCGACCACGACGCCCCCGCGGTGGGCGGCCAGGCCGCGCGCCACGGCGACCGCAATGCGCGTGTCCGTGTCGAGCGGCAGATGCGGACCATGCTGCTCGACCGACCCCACCGGTACGACGAGAATGCGGTCATCGTCGACAAGGTCGGGCCACACCGAGTCCGCGAGGTCCGCGCTAGGGGACTTGGATCCGCAAAGT
>JBOGED010000057.1:0-11309 GCA_050743625.1 Egibacteraceae bacterium
GTACTCACCGTCGTCAGTGGCGGACTAATCTCGTTCAACGGGTGTACGCGGGCATCCATGGCGGGCAAGCCGGGTCGGAGGCTAGGTAATGTTAGTACAGCGGGATCGGGCGGCTCTTGTCACGACAGTCGGCGCGCGGCGCGGTGCCTCCGTGGGCCGGCGGCGGGTCCTCGTCATCGTGCAGAACCTGCCCGTGCCGCTCGACCGGCGGGTGTGGCTCGAGTGCCGTGCGCTCGTGCAGGCGGGCTACCAGGTGTCGGTGATCTGCCCCAAGGGTCCCGGCGATCCTTCGTTCCAAGTATTGGAATCAGTGCGGATTCGTAAGTATCGACCTCCCCCGAAGACGAGTGGGCCATTGAGCTATGCCCTCGAGTTCGTCTACTGCTGGGTCCGGACGGCGTTGCTCGCGCTGCGCGCGTTGACCCGTGAAGGTTTCGACGTGGTACAAGCATGCAACCCACCGGATACGTATTGGGCGCTTGCTCTGCCATTGAAGCTCTTGGGCAAAAAATTTGTCTACGATCAGCACGACTTGTGCCCCGAGGTGTACATGTCACGTTTCGTGGCCGAGAACGGGTTTCTGCTGTCCGCGCTGCGGCAGCTCGAGCGCGCTTGCTATCGCTATGCAGATCACGTCATCTCGACTAACGAGTCATACCGGCGCGTCGCTTTGGAGCGTGGCCGTCTCCAGGCGGAGGACGTGACCGTCGTGCGCAGTGGGCCAGACTCGAAGGTGATGCGCCGGGGTGCCGCTCAGCTCGAACTGAAGCGCAACCGGCGCTTCCTCGCCGTCTATTTGGGAATCATGGGCCCGCAAGACGGGGTCGACATCCTGCTGCGGGCAATCAAGATCCTCGTCCACGAGCGCGGGCAGCATGAGTGTACATTCGCGCTCCTCGGCTTTGGTGACTGCCTCAAAAGCCTCGAGTCGCTCGCGCACGACCTCGATCTCGACGAATGGGTGACGTTCACGGGACGAGCCGGCCCGGAAATGATTTCCGCCTACCTGTCGACTGCGGATATCGGTTTGTCGCCTGATCCAATGAACCCACTCAACGACATCTCCACGATGAATAAGACGTTGGAATACATGGCGTTCGAGCTGCCCGTGGTGGCATTCGATCTGACCGAGACGCGAGTCTCCGCGGGAAAGGCCGCCGTTTACGTGCCGCCAAGCGACCCTCGTGACTACGCCACCGCCGTCGAGTCACTGCTCGGCGATCCCGGGAGACGAGCCCGTATGGGTAAGCTCGGCCGCCAGCAGATCGAGGAACGGCTCGGGTGGGAACACCACGCGAGCCGCTACGTTCAGGTCTACAACGAACTGTACGAGCGGCCACGCCGGCCACGCCGCGATCATTAGCCCCTTCACGATTGAGTTTCGCGGTGCCATACTGAATACAAGCAGGCCCTCAAGGGATGCAAATATCCCATATAGGGTATCTGCCAAGTGGCGGGGCACTCGTCAAGCGGACATGTGGGGTCCGCCTTGACCTGATGCGGGTATCAAGGAGTTGCCTGTGACGATCGGCCATGACTCTTCTCTTGCGGTGTCAGGACTCGAAAAGCAGCGGACGCCGACGTCGCTGCTTGTGGTCGGCACGCCGGGGGCCTTCGCGGAGGCGCTCACCCGTCTCCTGAGCGGCTCGGGCGTCCGTGTCGTCCACATCGCCGGCGAGGAGGTGGGGCGGTCATTCCGTCAACACCGTCCAACGGTCCTTCTTCTCGACGGGCGCCTGGGCGATGCGCGGCTCGTGGAGTGGATTGCGTTTGGGCGACAGTATTGCTCGGGGATCCGAGTGGTCCTGCTCTCCGGGGATAAACATCAGGAGTTGACGACGAAGCTCGACATCGACGTCGTATTGTCGGCCTGGTCGTCGCGGGAGGATCTTCTGTCCGCGATTCGCGGCACAGATCATTCTGGCCGGCTCGGGCGGCGAGTGCGGTCACGGTTGGGGCACGGCCGAGGAGTCCTGAGCCAACTCACTCCACGGGAGATTCAAATCCTGCAAACGCTTATGATAGGAGTTTCCAACGCAGAGATCGCCCGCCGATTAACGATCTCTCCACATACAGTACGGACTCATATACAAAACGTGTTTTGCAAGCTCGGGGCATCCAGTCGCCTGGAGATCATCACCCTTGGATTCCGACATGGGTTACATCCGCTGGAAGATGTCGGAGTCGAGGAAGGATGAGCAGCGGTGCGGGTGAGATTGATCATCGCCGAGAGTCGCCACCTTCACCGCGAGGCCCTCAGCGCGGCGTTCGACGCTGAAGAGGACTTGGAGGTGATCGCCCAGGTCGCGCACGAGGACGCCCTCGAGTCCGTCCTGCAGGTGGCGTGCAACGTGGTCTGCGTGGGAGACCGATCGTCGAGCAGGGACGGTCTCGCGGTCTGCGAACAGGTGAAGGCTGAACGACCCGGGCTGAGGGTCCTCTTGATCAGCGACGTGCAGGACCATGCGGTGCTGCTCGCCGCCGTCCAAGCGGGGGTAGACGGTTACGCGACGATGGAGCAGCCCCTTTCACTGATCATCGACACCGTGCGGCGTGTCCATTCTGGCGACGTGGTCGTGCCCTCCGGGATGTTGGGCGGGCTGCTGCGCGGGCTGACCATCAGACATCGGCAGGCTGACGAGTCGTACGAGCGCTTCCTCCGGCTGACGACCCGCGAGAAGCAAGTACTCGGACTGCTCGTGCAAGGTTTCGGTAACGCGCGGATCGCCGACACCCTGGTGATCTCGCCCCGGACGGCGCGGACCCATGTCCAGAATGTCGTCCGGAAGCTCGGCGCACGCTCCCGCCTTGAAGCCGCCGCGACGGCCTCGGAGCATGGCTGGTTGGGCAAGCGGACGAGCCCATGACGTCACTGGCGCGCACCCCACCGTCGGGGCAGGCGCTGACCGAGCCTGACCGCCCCGCACCCGCACGGGTATCCTCGCCTCGAGGACGCCCCGCCCGAGCGCTGAGGCCTCTGCCCGTGGCGAGCTCTCGATTGGTCGTCGGAGCGCTTGTCATGGTCCTGGTGTGCAGCGCGCTCTACCCCTTCCGCCTCGACCTACCTCGCTGGGTAGCCAACGATGCCACGCGTGGCTCGAACGGTGGGCTGGTGTTTCACGGAAGCGGGCTCGCTTGGACGCAAGGGCCGCCCCTCTGGCTCGACCAGGCGATCACAACCTCCGCACTGACCGTTGAGTTGGACGTCGAGTCAGCGACAAGCGACCCCAACCCCGCGGTCAGCATCTTCAGCCTCGCCGGCGATGAATGGCGTGCGAACCTCGCGGTCGAGCAGGAGCACGACAACCTTCTGGTCCGGTTGCGCCGACCCGGCTCTACGGCCGAGGGCATACCGCACCTCACCCTCCTCGACGTGTTCTCGGACGGCGCGACGCATCACATCGAGGTCACGATCGGCGAGGGCGTCGCGCGGGTGGCCGTCGACGGCGCGGTACGCATTGCGGAGCCCGTCGGGAACGCCGCCTTCACGGGCTGGGACCCCACCTACCGCCTCGCGCTCGGCAACGAGTGGGTTGGCACCCGGGCATGGACGGGCACCATTCGCGCCGCGGTGGTGCGGGTCGGTGACACGCGCGTCGACCTGCTCGCCCCCGCCGCGCTGAAGTTGCCGGACCGCTGGCTGTTCGTACCCGAGCGACTCCGAGAGCCGCCGGCCGTCGACCAAGCTCGTGACATCGCCAGCCCGATCTTCCACGGGCTCGGCTATGCGATCCTCGTGTGGCTGTCGGTGACCCTGCTTCGCGCTCACCCACGGCGGGCAATGCTGTCGGCCCTGATGCTGACGACGGCCCTGGGCCTGGGCAAGATCCTGGTCGCTGGCCGTCACCCTTCTCTGACCGATGCCGGCATCGAGGCGGCGGGCGCAATCATCGCAGGGTGCATCGCTATGAGATCGGATGGTTTCCGGCGGGTGAGGTCATGACCGTGTTTCATTGGCTACGCAGGCGTCTGGTCGAGGCTCCCGGCTCGCTCGGCGAACGCAGCCGGCAACGCCGATGGCAGGTGCTGCTCACCCACTTCCCCAATCTGGCCGACATGACCGTGATCGACCTCGGCGGGCGCGTGGAAGCCTGGCGAAGCGCGCCCGTCCTCCCACGCCACGTGGTGGTGCTCAACCTCTTGGAGGGCGGTGAGAACCCACCCGAATGGTCGACCTTCGTGCAGGGGGACGCGTGCAACCCGCCCGCCGAGATCTGCGAACAGAGGTTCGACCTGGTCTTCTCCAACTCGTTGCTCGAACACGTGGGAGGTCATGCGAGACGACGGCAGTTCGCCGAGACGGTACACGGGCTCTCAGCGCGGCACTGGGTGCAGACTCCCTACCGCTACTTCCCGGTCGAGCCACACTGGCTGTTCCCTGGCTTCCAGTTCCTGCCTCTGCTTCTCCGAGCGAAGCTGTCGCGGGTTTGGCCCCTCCAGCACACGCGCGCCGCCACCTCGACCGCAGCGCTCGAGAACGCGCTCGATGTCGAGTTGGTCGGCAAGACCGAGATGGGCTACTTGTTCCCCCGCTCCCATCTCGTTGCCGAGAAGGCCGGTCCGTTCACGAAGTCGCTCGTCGCGGTCAAGACCGGTTGAGCAAAGGCACAGCATGGGTGGGGTAGCGCTTCCCGGGA
This sequence comes from Egibacteraceae bacterium, assembly GCA_050743625.1. GTDB lineage: Bacteria > Actinomycetota > Nitriliruptoria > Euzebyales > Egibacteraceae > JBOGED01. The sequence goes on from JBOGED010000057.1 coordinate 4,638, forward strand.
CCGCGAAGAACCCGAACGAGGCACCGGGTCGGGAAGGTATCCATGTCCGGCCGTGGTTCGCGGTCGCCGGGGGGATCGTTCCCGCAGATGCGACCAGCGTCTTGAGCCTCTTTCTCATGTTGCAGTTCTTGCTGCCGCCCTTGCTCGTCGTTCAAGCGTTGGGGTCGGCTGGGCGGCCTGCGCAACTCGTGGGGTTGGCCGCGCTCATGCTCGTCGCGTGGGGGTTTCTCGGCTCGCCACTGAGGTCCGCGGGCCATGTGCCAGCGGTGTGGGTCGCGGTGCTGCTCTTTCTCGGGTCGGCCCTGGCCAGCTATGCATCCGGCTTTACTCGTGATCTCCTCCCTGTCGAGGTCCGGGCCATGAACCGGTATATGCTGCTCGCGCTTTCGTTGGCGGGGGTCACGCTCCTTACCGCAATCGGCATCGACAGTCGTGAGCGGCTCATCGTCTTGCTCCGCCGCCTTGTGCTGCTGGTCTCGGTCATGGCCGCCCTGGGCATCGTGCAATTTATTGCGGGAATCGATATTGCGCGGATGATCCGAGTCCCTGGGTTGGTGGAGCTGGCGGTCATTGTGACCGAGGACCGCTCCATCTTCAGCCGGGTTCAGAGCACTACGTTGCATCCGATTGAGTTCAGTGTCGTGTTGGCCTCGGTGACGCCGCTCGCGCTGCATCTTGCGGTATTCGAGCCCACCGCCCACCGATGGTGGAGCTACCTCCAACTCGCAGTCATCGCGGCCGCGGTGCCGATGGCGATCTCGCGATCGGGTGTGTTGTGCCTCGTGATCACACTGTCCATCGTCATTGCCTCCTGGCCCAGCCGTCTAAAGCTCCGCGCAATGGTCGCCGGGATGCTGTTTCTGGTCGCCATGCGAGTCACGATCCCGGGCTTGTTGGGAACCATCAAGGCGCTGTTCCTCTACATCGCGATCGACCCGAGCACCGCTGGCCGGACCAGCGACTACGCGGTAGTGGGTGCATTCATCAACGAGCGTCCTTGGCTTGGGCGAGGTCCCTACACCTTTCTCCCAGAGCTCTATCGGATATTAGACAACCAATACTTGGTGACCCTTATCGACTCAGGGATTGTGGGGCTCGTCGCCCTGTTGATGGTGTTCGTTATCGCCACATCGTTGGCAGCCTCCATCCGTCGCAAGACGACCGACCCCGTCACCCGCAACCTTGCTCAGAGCATCCTCGCGGCCGTGGTCGGTATCGCGGCCACATTCGCCACATTCGATGCGCTGAGCTTCCCGACGTTTACCACATTGGTGTTTCTTCTCTTGGGAATTGCCGGAGCTGTTTGGCGCTTTCCGGATTCATCCAGCGCTCGGTGACCAGTGTTCGAATCTTGTCGCTTTGGAGGAGTCGCATGCGGAGCTCTCGAGCGCGTAGGCTAAGCTTAGGCGTGGGCTTGGGCGTGGCGCTGGTGGCGTACGTGATCGTGGTCGTGGCCGAGTCTGTACCCGCGCTCGACACCGCCCCGAGTGGGTGTCCCCCCCTGCCCTCCTTCCCCGACTCGAGCTGTACTGGATGGAGACACACTGGGGTAACGCTGAAGCCCTCTGGAGACCTCACGATCACGGTCCCGGGGACCGTGGTCGACTCCAAGGACGTCGCCGGGCACATCTGCGTACAGGCCAGTCACGTCACGATCAAACGTACGAGAGTGCGCGGTACGATCTCGACGGCCTCGGGAAACGAGGCCACCGGTTGCCCTGGTTCGTATGTACACAACGTCCTGATCGAGGATGTCGAGATCGTCGGGCCGTGGAAGAGCGGCATCGACTACACTGCTGACGAGCTCGGCGAGATGGCCACCACGGTCGGGGTCGCCGGTGACGGGTACACCTGTCGACGCTGTCAGGTCCACCTTTGGGGCCGAGGTTTCCAGGTCAACCGCGATGTGACAATCGAGGACTCGTACGTCTACGACCTGATCGGCACGAGTAGGGGTGGCCGCTGGGTAGGCAACGACGGATCATCTCACAATTCGTGCATCGGCGGAAACGGCGCGATAGACGCCGTCTACCGCCACAACAATCTCGATTGCGCAATCGTGAACGACCAGGGCGGAGTCAGCGGCGCAATCGTGCTCTACTCCCGGTCGGAATTTCTGCCGGCCAAAAACGTGTTGATCAAGGACAACCTCTTGAACGGTGGCGCCTACTGCATCTATCCGGGGGTTCCCGCGGACCCCGCATCGGATCCCGTGCCCACCGATATTCGGGTCCTAGGAAACTATTTCGGTCGCGCGCTCTATCCCAAATGCGGTTCTTACGGGCCCGCCGCGGGGTGGACCTACGGCCATGGCAACCAGTGGCGGGACAACGTCTGGGCCGACACTGGGGAGCTCATCGAGATCAAGGCCATCGTGTCCCGCGGATCGCAGAACTGACTTCCCCCAACTCCGAGCAACCACATCATTTACACCCAGCTCCTTGGCTCCTGGCTGTTGACGGCGGAGGCTGGAGCCGGCGCATCCGGCGGCTGCGGTCGTGAACGCCTCTTGCGCTGCTGAAGACCATCGACCAGCAACGCGGTGCTGACGCCTACGAGCGCGGTCAGCACGGTCAAGGCGAGCGCGGGCTGGAGCCGTTTGCCGGGCTCGGTCAGCGTCTCCGTCCCGCTCAACACCGCCAGTTTGAACCACGTCGACGGGTCTGCGCCGGATTCGCGCTGGAGCTGCGCGAGTCGTTCCTGCAAGGATCCCAAGACCACGTCGACCGTTTGGGCGGCAGCCTGCTCGTCGGCTCCGGTCGCGCGGATCCTCAAGAGCGGCGCAAGCTGGTCCGCACTGAGCACGTACTCGCCTCCGACGGCGTCCCGCACGCGTGCGGCAAAGGACGGCGTCGCGGAAAGCTCAGCCAGCAGTGACACCGCGGTCTCCCTGCTGAAAAGGAGGAGCGGGTTCATTCCCAGCGCATCGTCTGGCGCTGGCTCCGGTGGCTTGCCCTCCAAGACCACGGTCCCGCCCGCGGCGAAGCCAGTGGCACCCGTCGCCGGGTCGACGGGAGCGGCGGTCTCCGGCGCGGTGAGAATCTTCACCTGGATTCCCGAGCCTCCGGGCGTTCGTGTCGCGGCCTCTTCCGAGAGGACGTCGATGACGGCCTGGGCAGTGCCCACGGCAACGCCCGGATCCGGCGCGACTGCCGTCACGCCGAGGAAGGGCCCATCGTCCGCAAGGTCGACCTGGTACGAGACGCCTGAGCCGGGCGCCGCCAATCGCCCACGGACCTCGGAGCCTTGGACGACTCCCCGGATCAGGTTCGCCTGAAGGCGCAGCTCGGACTCGTCGGGTCCTACCCTGCCACCCTGGGCGGCCACGGCGGCCGCCTGGTTCTCAGGCCCGAGGACCCACACCGCCGACGCCAAGTGGACCGGGGCGACCTTCCTGAGCGCCAAGCCTCCCATCGCGGCACCGGCGATCAGCACGCAGAGCACGACCTTCCATTGGCGGAGCACGATCCCCAGGAGCGTCCAAAGATCCATCCTTTTCACCCCACCATGCCGAAAGGAGATTGCCCGCTCACCACGTCCGGCCCACCTCGGGAGGACGGCGGGCGGGAATGAGCAGTGCCGCCAACGCGGCCTTGCTCAGCGGCTTGCCGGCGGCCGCTCGCAGCGCCTCACCGAGAATCAGCGCGCATCGGAACGCCGTGGCCCTGACCACACCATGGCGACGTCGATACAGGCGGTACTTGTTCCATACGAGCATGGAGTACAGGCATTCAGACGGGTACCGGCCGCCGATGTGGATCACCACCGCGTCCGGGACCAGTCTCAGGCCGAAGCCGAGATCTCGAGCGCGGAGGCAGAAATCTGTCTCTTCGCTGTAGAGAAAGAACGTCTCGTCCCACGGTCCCACCGCGGTCGCACAGGCGCGCGATACCATCAGCGCCGCCCCGACGGCCCAGTCGGCGGTCGTCGAACGGCAGTAGCACTCGGGGTCGAGGACGTTCTCCCCGAGCGCGGCCCACCGCCCGGCCCGCTTTCCGAGCAGCGCGGTGCCGAGGGCTCGTGTGAGGGTAGGTTCTCGACGCAGTGACGCATCGAGCCTCCCGTCCGCGCTGAGCATCCTGGGTACGGCGATGCCGACGCCCGGCGATTCGAGGGCGTCGAGAAGGATGCGCACCGACCCCGGCTGGAGGATCGTGTCAGGATTGAGCACGTAGATGGCTGCGCTGGGTTGCGAGGTGGCCAACGCGGCGTTCACTCCCCCCGCGTAACCGCTGTTGTGATCGAGCGCGACGACCGTGGCGCCCGAGGCATAGGTGCGAGCCACCTCGAGGGTGTCGTCCGTCGATGCGTTGTCGACGACCGTCAGCTCGTAGGAGCCGACGCCTTCCAGCGCCGCCGGTAAGGCCGACAGAAATCGTGGCAACAACAGGGCGCTGTTGTAGGTGACGACGGCAAGCGTCACGTCCTTCACGGACACCGGCGATGACGCAAGGAGATCATCACGGTGAGGTTCGCCCGCCCGCAACACGTGGACACCTTTCTGCCGGTCAAAGGCGGTCAGATGATGCCCAGGGCCTCATCGTGGAGCGTGCGGGACAGTCGTCCGCGCGCTCCCCGAGAGGGACCGGGGACTTGTCAGGACGGAACCAGGCGAGCCGCCGGGCAGATGCGACCTCGAGCAACTTACTGACCGTGGTGACGTCGTATGCCTGCGACTCCAACCCCTCAAGGAGGGCGTTCACCGTGGCGGCGCAATCGATGCGCGGCGGGGAGAACCCGTTCCCCGCCGCCTCACCGTTCGCGTCGTGAAGCAGGATGATGCCTCCCGGTCTCACAAGTCGTGTGGTCCGAGCCGCTACCTCCGCGGCATCGCTGTACGCATAATCCTTCGGATTGGCGCTCCATACGACGACATCCATGCCGGCTCGGCGGACCTCCAGGTAGATCCGCAAGCTCTGCGCGCCGTATGCCGGTCGGAACCAGCGCACGGTCGTCCCGGTGACCGCTTCGAGCCGGCGCCGCCCTTGCCGCAGCCGGCGCCTGACCTCCCCCATGGGAAGCGTCGTGAGGGCGGTGTGGTCGATGCCGTGGAGCCCCACCTCGTGCCCCTCGGTAACCATGCGCCGCACGATCTCAGGGTGCGCCTCGGCCGACTCCACAAGCAGGAAAAACGTGGCGAGTACGTGCTGCCGTGCGAGGACGTCCAGCACTCGGGCAGTCATCTCGGGGTGCGGGCCGTCGTCGAAGGTCAGCGCCACCGTCCGGTCCAGGGTGCGGACACCGCCGATAGAGCCGACTGGCGTGAGCAGCCAGTCGGCGACCCGGCGCAGCCCGAGCTTCGCTGACGGCGACAGCGAGTCCCGGAGCATGCCGTAGAAGAAGAACCGCGTCATTCCAGTCACGCCCTGGTCCGGGAACGTCTCCGTACGAATCTGTGCATCCAGACCTAGATCCCTTTCAGCCCGCAAACTCCCACCGCTCCACTATTATGACACAGCGCACTCAAGAGAGGAGTGTCGGGGTCGGGATTGAGGGAAGGAAGCCGGGACGGTACTCTTCGAGTTGCGGGTATTTTGTAGGTTCGACTCCGCTGATTCGGCACGAACAGCGGCGTCTGCTCGGGGAGTCGTTCGTGAAGATCTCGATCTTACGCCCGGTTGAGCTGGGGCCGGCAGAGTTGACGTCGTGGCGTGGGATGCAGGCCCGCAACGTTGCCTTGCGGAACCCGTTTCTCTCGGTGGACTTTGCGCTTGCAGTGGGTCGCATGCGACGCTCCGCGCGCATTGCGGTAGTAGAAGAAACGCAGGGGGTAGTGGGCTTTTTCCCCTATGAGCTGTGCGGCTGGCGGGTAGGCAGGGCGATCGGCACCGGCTTCTCCGACTGCCAAGCGCTCGTTCACGAGCCGGGTCTCGAATGGAATGCGCGGGAGCTGCTGCGCGCGTGTGGCCTCGGAGTATGGGAGTTCGACCATCTCTTGGCCGACCAGGCGCCTTTCGTCCCGTATCACGCGGCGCGCGAGCGCTCGGCCATCATTGACCTGTCAGATGGGTACGAATCCTATCTTCACGGGCGCCGGCAGGAGCGTAAGAACATCACCCAAGCCACGTTCCGCAAGTGCCGAAAGCTGCAGCGCGAGGTCGGCGATCTTCGGTTCGACTATGACTGTCGTGACCCCAATATATTAGATACCCTGATGAGCTGGAAATCCGCGCAGTGGCGGCGCACCAACCAGCTCGACCGTTTTGCGAACGCATCAATGGCCACGTTGGTCGAGGAGCTCTTCACCACTCGAACCCCTGAGTGCACGGGAACGCTGTCCGTGCTTTCCGTGGCAGGCCGACCCCTTGCCGCGCATTTCGGTCTCCGTTCCCGCACGGTTCTGACGTCTTGGTTCCCTTCGTACGACACGGAATATTCGCACTACTCGCCCGGTCTCCTCATGTTCTTCATGATGGCGGAGGCCGCGGCCGCCCAGGGTATTCGCCATATCGATCTCGGGAAGGGCGAGATGCGCTACAAAGACTCATTAGGAAACGCCGAGCTGGCGGTTGCCCAAGGGTGGGTGGAACGATCACGTACGCTCGGCATGATGCGACGCGCCCGGCGCCTACCCGGCCAACATCTCGCGTCGATGCTCAAGGAGCATCCCGTCCTCCACGACCACGTCCGGCGGACCCTGCGCAGTCTGCGGCGGACCCGAGGATCCGTCAC
>JBOGED010000058.1:0-25707 GCA_050743625.1 Egibacteraceae bacterium
GGCTTTGCGCGTACGCGCGCAAAAGCAACGCTTGACTCAAGACCCTAAATTGGTGGCATTGGGACTAACTCTGCACAGTGCAGGAAAATGCTGGCTGACGCCGCCCGCTCTTAAGGCAAAAATCCGACAAACCGGGCGACGTGCAGCCGATTCTCATCTCAGTGCAGGACTCGCCGACCGGCTGGACCTCGTGGCACGCACCGCATTGTGGCAGGCGGCGGTGTGGCGGGGACATGGGGCGTCCATCGGACGGTGTGACTAGACTTACCGCCGGGTGCCCGGTAAGCGCTGCGGTCTCGACGCGTCGGCTGGAGCTTTCGGGCGCGCAGGACTTCATTGACATGGAGGAATGGATGAGGGGACGTCCCCGGTGGGGGATCGTTTGGCTCGCGCTGCTGCTTGTCGCTGGGTGCGTCGGCGCCGGTGACGGCGCGTTGCCGCAGAACGCGCTCGACCCGGCTGGGCCGATCGCCAGGATCCAAGACCGCCTGTGGGACCTCGTCTTCCCGGTTGCGGTGGTGGTGTTCATCCTGGTACAGGGCCTGATCATCGTCGCCGTGGTGAAGTTCCGCGACCGTGGGGAGGATCGCCCGCCACGGCAGATCGCGGGGAACACCAGGCTTGAGGTCATGTGGACGATCATCCCGGCGCTGATCCTGGTGGGGATCGCGGTGCCCACGATCGCCACGATCTTCCAGCTGTCCGGCCCGCCCGCGGACAACGCGCTGACGGTCCGCGTGATCGGCAAACAGTACTGGTGGCAGTTCGAGTACCTGAATGCCGGCCCGGGCGAGCCGATCCGCACCGCGAGCGAGCTGCACATCCCCATCGACCGTGAGGTCTTTATCGAGCTTGAGGGCCGCCCCGGCGAGACCGAGGACGTCGTGGACGTCATCCACAGCTTCTGGGTGCCGCGCCTCGCGGGGAAGCAGGACTACGTGCCCGGCCATATCCGGACGATGAGGATCCAGGCCGATGAGCCAGGCACCTACCTAGGTCAGTGCGCCGAGTTCTGCGGTCTGTCCCACGCGGACATGCGGTTCGCGGTGATCGCGCACGAGCCGGCGGACTTCGACGCGTGGCTCGCGACCCAGCGAGCGCCCGCCGCAGGGCCGACCTCCGAGCTCCTGCGCCGAGGTGAGCAGCTGTTCTCCCAACAGCAGTGCTTTACCTGTCACGCCCTTAACGGTCACCCCGATAACGCCGACGCCCGGACCGGCCCGGCCCTCACCCACTTCGCTGAGCGGCAGAAGTTCGCCGGCTACACCTACGATCGGACGGACGCGAACCTGCGTCAGTGGATCACCAACCCACAGTCCCTGAAGCTCGGCGCCCAGATGCCGCCCTACGGAACCGGTGTGGCGCTGAACGACCAGGAGCTCGACGCCCTCGTCGCGTACCTGCAAAGCCTGGAGTAGTAGCGTATGACCGCGATTGCAGACCCGACCAAGGCGGTGGCCCGGCGCCCGATCTTCGCGCGGCCGACCGCGACGACCGGTTTCTGGAGCTGGTTCACGACTGTCGACCACAAGAGGATCGGGATCCTCTACGGCGTCACGGCCTTCACGTTCTTCATCGTCGGCGGGCTCGAGGCGCTGCTGATCCGCGCCCAGCTCGTTCGGCCAAACGGGACGATCCTCGACGAGAACCTCTACAACCAGATCTTCACGATGCACGGCATCACGATGATCTTCTTCGCCGTGATGCCGCTGTCGGCCGCGTTCTTCAACTACCTGCTCCCGCTGATGATCGGCGCGCGGGACGTGGCGTTTCCCCGGCTCAACGCCTTTAGCTACTGGGTGTTCCTCGCCGCGGGGTTGTTCCTTTACTCGAGCATCCTCTTCGAGGGAATGCCGGACGGCGGGTGGTTTAACTACGCGCCGCTGAACATCATTGGCGCGGACCCGCTGTCCCTGTCCGGTGGCGGCCCGGATATCCACCGGGCGCGGATGCTCTACTACTCGATGGGCCTACAGATCGCGGGGATCGCGTCGCTGGCCTCGGCGGTGAACTTCATCGTCACGATCCTCAACATGCGGGCGCCCGGCATGACCCTCATGCGGATGCCGGTGTTCGTGTGGATGACGTTCGTCACCTCGTTCCTGCTGCTGTTCGCCATGCCCGTGATCGCGATCGCGCTGTGGCAGCTAATGCTGGCAGTGCGGTGGGACGCCCCGTTCTTCGACGCGACGCAGGGTGGGGACCCGGTGCTGTGGCAGCACATGTTCTGGCTGTTCGGCCACCCCGAGGTCTACATCCTCATCTTGCCCGCGTTCGGGATCGTGAGCGAGATCCTCCCCACCTTCGCGCGCAAGCCGATCTTCGGTTACGCGGCGATGGTGTTCTCCGGTATCGCCATCGGCTTCATGGGCTGGGGCGTGTGGGCGCACCACATGTTCACCGTTGGCCTCGGCCCAGTCGCGAACACCGCCTTCGCCCTCACGACGATGCTCATCGCCGTCCCGACAGGGGTGAAGATCTTCAACTGGATCGGCACCTTATGGGGTGGTCAGCTGCGCCTCAAGACCCCCATGCTGTTCGCGATCGGGCTGGTCGCGATGTTCACGATCGGCGGGCTGTCCGGCGTCACGCACGCGGTCGTGCCGCACGACACCCAGCAGCAGGATACGTACTACGTCGTCGCGCACTTCCACTACGTGTTGTTCGGTGGCGCGATCATGGGCCTGTTCGGCGGGCTGTACTACTGGTGGCCGAAGATCTTCGGGTGGATGCTGGACGACCGCCTCGGCAAGGTCCACTTCTGGACGATGCTCGTCGGCTTCAACCTGACGTTCGGGCCGATGCACATCCTCGGTCTCCAAGGCATGCCACGCCGGATCTACCGCTACGACGCCGGGATGGGCTGGGACCTGTGGAACCTCGTGTCCACGGTCGGAGCCTTCTTGATCGCGGCGTCGATCCTGGTGCTCATGAGGAACATCGCCATGAGCCGCCGCCGCAAGGTGCCGGCCGGGAACGACCCGTGGGACGCCCGGACCGTCGAGTGGATGACCAGCTCGCCACCGCCCCCGCACAACTTCGACGAGGTGCCCGTCATCACCTCACGCGACGAGCTGTGGCACCGCAAGTACGCGGGCGACGACGGCGAGAAGGTGCCGGTACCCGCCGGAGCCTCGCAAGACCACGGCGACCATGGAGGGCACGGTGAGCACGGCATCCACATGCCAGATCCGTCTTACTTCCCCCTGATCGTCGCCGCGGGCATGCCGATCGCCGCGTACGGCACGTTCTACGAGGGCCCAGGGTTGGTGATCTTGCTGGCCATCGGCGGGGCGATCATGCTGTTCGGCATCTTCGGCTGGGTCCTCGAGCCGACCGCGGAGTAAGGACGCGACAGTGGCAACCGACGCATACACCGCGAAAGAAGCGGACGTCATCCATCACGAGACCGCGCTGGGCATCTCGAACCCCAAGCTGGGCATGTGGGTCTTCATCGGGTCGGAGTGCCTCTTCTTCGGCGCGATGATCTCGACCTACCTGCTGTACGTCGGACGGACGCTGGACGGGCCGACGCCCGTGTCGATCTTCGACATCCCCTTCACATCGGTCAGTACGTTCATCCTGCTGATGTCGTCGCTCGCGATGGTGCTCGCGCTGGCAGCGGTGCAAGCCGGCGACATGCGCCGGTTCCGGATCTGGATCCTGGCGACCGCGTTGCTCGGGGGCACGTTCCTGTCGGGGCAGTTCTACGAGTTCACGATATTCGTCGCCGAAGACATGAAGGTGGAGACCAGCCCGTTCACCTCCTCGTTCTTCATGCTCACGAGCTTTCACGGGCTCCACGTCGCGATCGGGATCTTGATGCTCGTCGCGCTGTGGGCGGTATCGATGGGTGGACGGATCGGGCCCCAGAACTCCGAGGTCGTCGAGAACGTCGGCCTGTATTGGCACTTCGTCGACATCGTCTGGATCCTGATCTTCACCGTCATCTACCTGATCCCCGTCGGCTGAAAGAGGTGTTCTCCAATGGCTGAAGAGGAAGGTCACTCTCATCCGGGGGTCGGCCAGTACGTCGAGATCGGCGTGATCCTCGCGGTGCTGACCGGCATCGAAGTGGCGATGTACATCTATCGGGAGCCGCTCGGCCCGAGCATCACGACCCCCGCGCTGCTCATCTTGACGGTGATCAAGTTCATGCTCGTCGTGTTGTGGTTCATGCACCTCCGGTTCGACCACAAGATGTTCCGCCGGGTGTTCTTCTTCGGCGTGGGGCTCGCGACGATCGTGTTCGGGATCGTGGGCGCGATGTTCTACCTCGGCAGCCCAGGCTTCTGATGCCCGCTCAAGCGCCGTCACTCGCCTGGCAGCCGCACCCTGACGTGTGGCTGCTGGTCGTCGCGCTGCTCGGCGCCTACGCCTACGCGCTGTCGAGCTGGGGCCCGCGTTACGCCCAAGGACCTCCCGCGACCCGGCGCCAGCGGTTGTACTTCACCCTGGGCGTGCTCGTGTTATGGGTCTCGGCGGAGTGGCCGGTCCACGACATCGCCGAGCGCTACCTGTACAGCGTGCACATGGCGCAGCACATGGCGTTCCAGTTCCTGGCCCCGCCGTTGCTGATCCTCGGCACGCCGGGCTGGTTGATGCGCGTCCTGCTGCGCCCCAAGCCAGTGTTCGCGGTCGCACGGTTCATCACCCGAGGGTTGCCGGCGTTGGTGGCCGTGAACGTCGTCGTGGCGATCTCGCATACCCCGGCCTGGGTAAACGCGACCGTGCACAACGGCCTCCTGCACTTCGGCGCGCACGTGCTGATCGTCTGCGTGTCGGTGTTGATGTGGTGGCCCGTGCTCAGCCCGCTGCCAGAGTTACCCCATTTGTCATACCCCGGCCGGATGGTGTACCTGTTCGGCCACTCGATCGTGCCGACCGTGCCGGCGTCGTTCCTCACGTTCGCCAGCGTCCCGCTCTACACGTCCTACCTGCAGGCGCCACGCCTGTACGCGTGGCTGACGCCGGTACAGGACCAGCAGATCGCCGGGCTGCTCATGAAGATCGGGGGCGGCTTGATCATCTGGTCCGTGATCGCCGTCCTGTTCTTCCGTTGGCAGCACGAGGAGGAGTCGGGCGGGCCCGACCTGCTGTACTGGCGCGACCTCGAGCCCAACGTCCGCACCCCGGAGCCCACTGGATGATGACCCCTGAGTTCCGTACCCGGGTGTTCACACCCCTGATCCTCCCGCTCACCATCGTGGGCGTGATCCTCGCGTTCGCGCTCTCCCTCAGCCGCGTGTTGCTGGCCGTTCCCGAGGTCGTCTCGACCATCACGGCCATCGCGGTAGCGGGTTACATCCTGCTCATCGCGGGGCTGGTCGCCGCGCGACCGAGGATCACTCCCCGTGCGCTCGGCGTGGGGTTGGTGCTCGGGTTCGCGGGAGTGCTCGCGGCCGGAGCGATCTCGAGCTCCGCGGGCATACGGTCCCTTGAGCATGAGGAGGCCGAAGGCGGGGAGGTGCCAGCCCCACCGGTCGGCGTGGAGATTCCCGAGGGAGCGCTCTTGTTCGCGGCAGATACGGGGCTGGAGTTCACCGAGGCCCCCACCACCGCGACAGCCGGCGAGGTCACGATCGCGCTGAACAACTCAAGCGGCCTGCCCCACAACGTGACGATCGAAGGGGTGAACGGCGACCAACCGATCGTCGAGGCGACCAACGCCATCGAGGTCGGCACGGTCACCCTGGACCCCGGCCCGTACACCTACTACTGCAACGTGCCCACCCACCGCGAGGGCGGGATGGAAGGCACCCTCACCGTCGAGTAGCTCGTGCGGGGGGTCGAGATGACCGGATCCTGGTTCACGCGCCGGACGTTCTACGTCGACGATCTCGACCTCGCCGACCTCGCTGCCCGTAAAGCCGCCTCCGAGCAGCGAGTCAGCGTCGTGCTCCCGTCGCGGAACGAGGCCGAGACCGTCGAGGGTGTCATCGCCTCGGTGATGACGCTGCGTGACACGCTGGTTGACGAGATCGTCTTGCTGGATGGCGGATCGACCGATGACACGCGGAAACGAGCGGAGCGGGCCGGCGCGGCGACGTACGACGACAGCGAGGTGCTCAGCGAGTTGGGGCCGGGACTCGGCAAGGGTGACGCGCTGTGGCGCAGCCTTGCCGTCACCAGCGGCGATCTCGTGGTCTTCGTCGACACGGATATCCGCAACCCAACCCCCCAGTTCGTGTGGGGACTCCTTGCTCCCCTGCTGCTCGATCCGCAGGTCATGCTGGTCAAGGGGTTCTACGAGCGGCCGCTGGAGGCCGGCGGCGTGTTGCAGCCGACGGGCGGCGGGCGAGTCACCGAGCTGACCGCGCGGCCGTTGCTCAACCTGTTCTGGCCTGAGCTCGCGCAGGTTGCGCAACCCCTGTCGGGCGAGTACGCGGGGCGGCGCGACCTGTTGGAGTCGATCCCGTTCTTCACCGGCTACGGCGTCGAGATCGGCATCCTGATCGACACCCTCGCGGCGGTGGGGATCGACGGGATCGCGCAGGTGGACCTCGGCGCCCGCGTTCACCACAACCAGCCCATGGACGCCCTGTCACGGATGGCGTTCGGCGTTACTCAGGTCGCGATGCGCCGCCTCACCGCAGCCGGCCGGGCCGTCGATGAGCAGCTCCCCGACACGCTCGTGCAGTTCCTGCGACGGGACGACGGCCGCCTCGCGCTCGAGGAGCGACGGGTCGACATCGTGGAGCGACCGCCGTTCCGCTCGATCTGACGGCGTATTGTGCGATCGCTTCCCCAGCGATCGCCCAGTTCCTTAGTGGTCCCTTCCGGAAATATCGTTACGTATCGAGGGCGGCACTGCGCCCTGCTCGCAAGGCGCGCCGAGTGCGCATATCCGCAAGGCTCATACGTAAGCGAGGCGCAACGCCGCGAGCGCCGGGCGTGGGATGGCCGTCCGAATACCAACGGATTTACGGATGGGACCACTTAGGCCGGCCAGCGAGCGATGTGGTAGGCGTCGGCGAGGGAGAGCAAGGCCATCGCGGCCACGATCGCGGTGGTGTAGTGGAGCCGCGAGGCGAGGCTCCACCAGCGCCCGCGCCACGCGAGGACGGTCACGGCGAGTCCGGCCGCGGTGGTGACCGCCGCGAGCAGCGGCAGCGCGAGCACGCCGTTCAACAGCGGTGATCCCCCTGTCAACAGCGCGTCGAGGAGGGAGGGGAGATCGCGGATCAATAGGACGAGGCCGGCGACGAACGCGAGCACCAAGACTGCGGTGGCCGTCATCGCGCGGCGAGCGACCCGCGCGCCACGCCGCCGTGGTCCCGAGCGCCAGAACAGGCCGCTGAGGAGCAGGACCATGCTCACGACCGCCGCCACGGCGAGGGTCTCAGGCGTCTGGTACCAGGTGACCGGCTCGTAGGCGCCGAACGGGTAGTCGCTGACCACCATGCCGGTGATCCGCTCGTGGTCGTCCTCGATGAACGCGACCCGCCGGCGCCCACCCTCCTCCTGGAACAGGCGTGGGCTGGTGGGGACCCATCGGTGCACTGTCTTGCTCGGCTCGGCCGGCGACACCAGGCCGGCCGTTTCCAAGGTGCCGTCGCCGTGGGCGGTCACCGTGATGCTGCCCACCATCACCGCGAGCAGCTCCAACGGATCGCTGTGGCTGCTCCGGGTGTCGCGATAGCTGCCGGCGAAGCGCCGGGCATCAGCCTGGAACGCAGGCGCGGGCTGGCTCTGACCGGTCGCGGGAAAGAACCGCTCGACGAAGCGGTCGACTAGCTCGTCGCGGGCGATACTCGCGCCGGGGGGCTGGCCGTCGCCGTTGTAGACGACGTAGACGCCCGCGTCGTGCTCGGGCAGCAGCGCGAGCAAGCCGTGCGTGCCGAGACCGTCGCCGCCGTGCTCCAGCAGCCGTTGGCCTCCCCTGACCCGCTCTTGAAAGACTATGGCCATCCCGGGGAAGCGCGGGTCCGGACCGAACTGGCGGCGGTGCATCTCGGCAAGGGCGCCCTCACCGATCATCCGAGCGTCACCACGCAGGTGCGCGACCATGAACCGCCCCATGTCGGTCACCGTGGCGACAGCCGAACCGGCCGGAGAGGCGGCGAGGTACAGGCGCGGCGCCACGACCTGCCGCGGCCCCTCGACTCGGTACCCGTTGGCCAGCTCGACGGCGATCTCATCGGGCGGCGGCTGGTCGAACGTGGAGCGGGTCATCCCGAGCGGGCGGAAGAGACGCTCTTGGACGTAGCGCTCGAACGGCATCCCGGACGCGACCTCGACGAGGTAGCCGGCCAGCGCAAGGCTGTAGTTGGAGTACGACGGCAGCGATCCCGGTGACCGCACCCGGGCGGGGAGGCCGTCCACAACGTATTCGGCGAGGGCCGGACGGCGGTCGCCTGCTGGCGAGAAGAGCCCGAACGCCCGCTCGTCGAAGCCGGCTGAGTGGGTAAGCAGGTGCGCCAGCGTGATCGGCTGGCCCGGGTACGTGTCGGGGATCTGGAAGTTCGGCAGGTAGGAGTTGACGTCGGTGTGCAGGTCCAGCCTCCCCCGCTCGACGAGCTGCATGACCGCGGTCGCGGTGAACAGCTTGGCCACCGAGTCGACGGGGAACGCCGTCCGGTCCGCGACGACCGGCCGCTCGCGGTCGACGTGGGCGAGGCCGTAGCCCCGCGCGAACACCTGCTCGCCGCCCGCGACGACGACCACGGCCGCCCCGGGAATCCGGTGCTCGGCCAGCTGACGCGGCACCATCTCGTCCATCAGGGTGCCAACGGCCTCGGCGCTGGGGACGGGAGGCGACCCGCCGCTGGTCCCCGCCAGTCCCCCAACCATCGCGACGACCAGCGCGAGCACCACGCCACCGGTCCGTACCCTTCGCACCATCGGCTCAGCATGCCGCAGCCGGGCCACACACCATGGGGCCAGCACCCCCGACCGCCGGTTTTGCCTTATGGCCAGGGTTTCTCACGCACATACGTGAAGAACCCTGGCCACTAGGCGAGAACAGGCGTATTTATTAAGCCCCCACGACGCTCATCTCCTGGACGAAAGGAGATGGACGTGATCAAGTCGATGTTGTCACGGCTCTTCGTAAATCTCGCCACAGCGGTCGATCAGCGGGTGCGATGGGATCGGCTGCCCGCTCCACTCGGGGCGCTTGTGCTCTACGGCACCCAGGATGCGTTACGCCAGCAAAACCTTCACAACCCCGCCTCGATACCGGCGCCCTTTGACGAGGCGCGAAGCGCGAACACGCTCGTCGCCCGCACGCCCGACGGGTCCTACAACGACTTGGCACAACCCCAGATGGGCGCGGCCGGAACACACTTTGGTCGGAACATCCCGGTCGACAGAACGCACCCGGAAACGGCTCCGGACCTGCTGACCCCGAACCCCCGGACGGTCAGCCGCGAGCTGCTGACCCGTGACGAGTTCAAGCCCGCCACCACGCTCAACGTGCTCGCCGCCCCGTGGCTGCAGTTTCAGACGAGGGACTGGTTCAGCCACGGCCCCTCCGAGGTCGAGAACCCGTGGGAGATCCCGCTCGACAACGGCGACCCATGGCCCGAACGGCCCATGCGCATCCCGCGCACCCCTCGCACCGACGCCCCCGCGGGCTCACGTATGCCGCCCACGTTCACAAACGTTGAGACGCACTGGTGGGACGCGTCCCAGATCTATGGGAGCGACGCGAAGTTCCAGCACAAGCTCCGTTCCGGTACGGACGGCAAGCTCCATCTCACCGCCGAGGGAATGCTCCCGTTCGACCCTACCCAGCTGACCGATGTGCCGGGCGGCGTCAATGGGTGGTGGATTGGCCTCGCGCTGCTGCATACGCTGTTCATGCGTGAGCACAACGCCGTCTGCGACCGCCTGAAGAGCGAGTTCCCCACATGGTCCGACGACGACCTGTTCGATCACGCGCGACTGATCATCGCGGCACTCATCGCAAAGATCCACACGGTGGAGTGGACAACCGCGATCCTTGGGCATCCCCTGCTGCAGATCGGGATGCGCGCCAACTGGTGGGGTTACGCGACGGAGAAGGTGCACCGCCTGCTCGGCCGGATCAGCTCCAGTCAGCTCATCAGCGGGATCCCGGGGACCGCCACCGACCACTACCGCGTGCCGTACAGCATGACCGAGGAGTTCGTGGCGGTTTACCGGATGCACCCCTTGATCCCCGACGACTACCAGCTGCGGTCCGCGACCGATGGCTCCGTCATAAGGGAGTGCACCCTCCACGATCTCGCCGGCACCCGCACGCAAGGAGTGCTCGATGAGGTGCCCCTGGCCGACCTGCTCTACTCCTTCGGGACGGCGCATCCCGGCGCCATCACGTTGCGCAACTACCCCCGCGCGCTTCAGGAGCTCGAGAAGGTCGACGGGAGCCGCATCGACCTCGCCGCAATCGACATCCTCCGCGTCCGCGAGCGCGGCGTGCCGCGCTACAACGAGTTCCGCGAGCTCATGCGACTCCCACGTGTCGAGTCGTTCGAGGCGCTCACGGACGACCCGGCGATGGCACGGAAGTTGGAGGAGGTATACGCCGGGGACATCGACAAGGTTGACCTCATGATCGGCATGTATGCGGAGCGCCCGCCGGAGGGATTCGGATTCAGCGATACCGCCTTCCGCATCTTCCTCCTGATGGCCCCACGCCGCCTGAAGAGCGACCGCTTCTTCACCACCGATTACACGCCACAGGTCTACACCCAGGCGGGGCTCGACTGGATCGACGACAACACCATGTCCACGGTGCTGCTGCGCCACTTTCCCAGGCTCGCGCCGGCACTGAGAGGTGTTCGCAATGCCTTC
Organism: Egibacteraceae bacterium; assembly: GCA_050743625.1. GTDB lineage: Bacteria > Actinomycetota > Nitriliruptoria > Euzebyales > Egibacteraceae > JBOGED01. Next base: position 10,780 of record JBOGED010000058.1, read on the forward strand.
GCGCCGTGGGCCACGATCACCACGGAGGGATGAGGATGATGAATCGGGTCACACTGCAGCCCAGCTCCAGACCACGAGAGCCACGAGGGCCACAAGGAAGAGGGCTCAGCCCCCAACGCGCCGCGCGCGCCCTCGCCGTCATCAGGTTAGTCAACGGCGGCGCAGCCCTCTTCACGCCGCACGCGATGGCCAGGCGGTTCGGGGTGAATCCTGACGTCAACCCGGCGGCGATCCACATCCTGCGACTGTTCGGCGTCCGCACGGTCGTCCTGGGCGCTGAGCTGCTCCTCGCCGGGAAGGCGCCACGCCGGGAGCTGCTCACCATCGGCGTCGGCATCCACGCGGCGGACGCCGCCGCCGCGGTGGCGGCGGGCATCCGCCGTGAGCTTCCCGCCCGCGGAGCGATCGCCGGAGCGCTGATCTCGTCCATGAACACCGCGCTGGCCATCCGTTCGCTACGGATCTACACGTGAACTCCCTCGGACGTCGTTGCTTTTGTTCAACCATCCGGACAAACGCAACGACGCCGCGATTTTGGTTACGTCGTCAGGACCGCTTTGCCGCGCAGCCCGCTCTCGAGCAGGGCGTGCGCTTTGGCGGCGTCTTCGAGGGGGACGGCGTGCTCGACATGGACCCGAAGGTGACCGGCGTCGACCAGGTCGGCGAGGCGCTCGAGCCCGGCGCCGTCAGGCTCGACGCTGATGCCCGCGAATCGTCGACCCGCCGCGTGGGCGCGGGTTGCGAGTTCGGCGCTCGTCCTCTCGACAACGGTAACCAATAGCCCTCCCGCGCGCAGCACTTCAATGGAGCGGGTGCCGTAGTCGCCTCCCACCAGCTCGAGGACGACGTCGACATCATGAACCGCCTCGGTGAAGTCCACGGCACGGTAATCGATCACCTCGTCGGCACCCAGGTCGCGCACGAACTCCTGCTTGCTTGCGCTGACGGTGCCGATGACGTAGGCGCCAAGGTGTTTGGCGATTTGTACCGCGAGGTGGCCGACGCCGCCGCCGGCCGCATGCACAAGCACCCGCTGCCCAGGCTGCACGTCGGCGATGTCGACCAGGGACTGCCAGGCGGTGAGCCCGGCCAGCGGCAGAGCGGCGGCGTGAGCGTGATCGATGCTGCGGGGCTTGCGGGCCAGCTGCCTCGAAGGCCCGGCGGCGAGTTCTGCGTACGTACCCGCCGGCCGGGGAAACAGCGGCATGCCGTATACCTCGTCACCGACCTTGAACCTGTTCACGCCCGGCACGACCTCGCTGACCACGCCAGACAGGTCCCAGCCCAGCACGAACGGCGGCTGACCGAGTATCGGGAACGCTCCGGAGCGTATTACCGCGTCGATCGGGTTCAGCCCGGCGGCGCGTACTGTGACCAGTACCTCAGAGGGCAACGGTACCGGAGCGTCCACCTCCATGACCTCAAGTACCTCCGGTCCGCCGAACTGTCGCTGCGTGACCGCGCGCATCGCGTCTCCTCGTCTCGACATCCATCTGTGTGTGGGTAATGATAGGTAACTATGGCACTATCGGTGAGTAGGTACCTATCAGTGCCTTAGAGGCGAGGAGGTTCCATGACGACGATGACCGCAGCCGCCCAGCGTGAGCAGCAAAAGCATGTCTACAATGCGATGTTCGCGGCGTGCCCGACCCGCCAGCTGCTCGACATGCTCAGTGACAAGTGGGTCTGCCTCATCTTCGCTGCTCTAGTTGCGGGGCGACGGCGGCATAGCGCGCTCGGCCGCGAGATCGCCGGGGTCAGTCAGAAGATGCTCACCCAGACGCTGCGTAGGCTCGAGCGCAACGGAATGGTCCAGCGCAGCGTCACCGCCAGCGTCCCGGTCCGAGTCGACTACGAGCTCACCCCACTGGGACACGACCTCGCACCGCTGATGACCGCCCTCAAGGACTGGGCCGAGACCCACATGGAGGACGTAGTCGCCGCGCGCAACGACTACGACAACGCCGGTGAGCGTGCGCGTAGCCAGCGGACGCCGTAGGGGGGGACGTCGACCTCGATGTGGCCGTCGGGAGGGACCGCGAGCGTGTGGCCGGGGTCGCACAGGTCGTCGAGCACACCCGACAGGTGGACGCCCTGGTTGGGGCAGGTGTCGAGTCGCTGCTCCTTGCCGGACAGGTTATGGATGCACAGGACCCGGCTGGAGCCGTCGGGCGAGGCTCGTAGGATAACGAACAGCGTGGACGGGCCGTTGACGACCGTTTGAGTGCCGTTGGGATGAAAGGCGGGCTCGGCGACGCGGGCCTTGACCTTCTCCAAGAGCCGGGTGAACACCTGGTGGCGTACGCTGGCCGGGTCCGCGAGCTCGGCCTCCAACTCGGCGCGGTTCAGCTTCTGTCGATTGACCGATCGCAGCTTGCCGGTGGCGGCGATGCCGTCGGTCCAGTTGCGGCTTCCGAGCAGCGAATGGATGTAGATTGCGGGGATGCCGGCGAGGGCGAGCAGCACTGAGTGCGCCGAGACAAAGCGGTCCACCTGCCGATCCAAAGGCTCTTCGGAGCTCGTCTCGGTGAGCGCGTCGAAATACACGGCATTCAGCTCGTAAGGGCTGAAGCCGCCATCGGGTCTCGCGCGATAGGACACCCCGCCGCCGTGGGTGGTGGCGAGCTCACACAGTTGCCTGATCTCGGATGGCGTCAGGATGCTCTCGACCGATCGCACGCCGATCCCGTCGTGCGATCCAAGAAAATTCAGGAAGGTCGTCTGGTGCGAGGGGGTATGCAACCCCATCGCCCATTCGCGCAAGGGGCGAGCGTCCGCGAGGTGAAAGGCTGACAAGACCAACGGCGGCAACGCGAACTGGTAGACAAGGTGCGCCTCGTCCGTCCCGTCGCCGAAGTAGCTCAAGTTCTCGTCGTGCGGCACGTTGGTCTCGGTCAGCAGCAGCGTGCCAGGCGCCGCGGCGTCGAGCATCGCGCGCCAAAGCTGGACGATCGCATGGGTCTGCGGGAGGTGGACGCACGAGGTGCCGATCTGCTTCCACAGGAAGGCCACCGCGTCGAGCCGCACGATGCCGGCCCCACATCTCACGAAGTCGAGCAACGCTCTTGTGCTCTCAAGCAGGACATAGGGGTTGGCATAGTTGAGGTCGATCTGGTCAGCGGAGAATGTCGTCCACAGATGGAGGGGCCCGTCGGGAGTCTCGACGGGCGTGAGCAACGGGGAGGTCCGGGGCCGCGTCACCGCCGACAGGTCGAGGTTGGGGTCGACCTGCAGGAAGAAGTTGGCCCGCGACGGGTGGCCGGCGAGCCACTCCTTGAACCACCGACCGCGTGCCGAGACGTGGTTGAACACCGCATCCATCATGAGGCGGAAGTCCTCGGCGATCCCGCGGACGTCAGGCCAACGGCCAAGCGTGGAGTCGACCAACCGGTAGTCCATCACGGAGAAGCCGTCGTCCGACGAATACGGGTGGAACGGCAGCAGGTGAATCCCCGAGATGGCATCCGCGACGTGCCCCCGGAGGAAGTCGTGGAGCGTTGAGAGAGGGGTGCGGCCAGGCTCGCGGATCTGGTCCGCATAGGTAATGAGCATCACGTCGGTCTCGTCGAAGGGCGCCGCTCGGTGAGGCGGCGGTCCCCCGTCGATGAACTCCTCCGTCAGCAGCTCGAGGTGGCGGTACATCCGCGCGGCGACCGGCACGGGATACAGCATGTCGAGGGATCGGCGGATGCGAGCGCTTGGCGCGGTCGCCACGGGAACTTTTGTCGAGACGGAAACAGCCACGACAGCGCAGCATAGAGTCGGAGCCGGACCGTTTCATCCGCATGAACATGAACCTGTCGCCCGGTCGGGTACCCTCGCGCTGGTGCCCCCGGGGGGTGGCTCGGGACTACAGAGGGGTGGAGGGCGAGATGAGTGACCACGTTCGCCTGGAGTTCGACGGAGGGTCGTTCGACGCTCCGGTAATCGTCGGCACCGAGCAAGAGCGAGCACTGGACGTGACGCGGCTGCGGTCGGAGACCGGGCTCATCACCTATGACCCTGGCTATGCGAACACTGGCTCGGCGAGTAGCGCTATCACGTTTGTCGATGGTGAGGACGGCATCCTCCGCTATCGCGGGTATCCCATCGAACAGCTCGCCGAGCAGTCCGACTTCCTCGAGACGTCGTACTTGCTGATCTACGGGGAGCTTCCCTCCAAGGAGCAGCTGGAGGAATTTCGCGGGAGCATCACGCACCACACGTTGCTGCACGAAGACCTGCGCCGCCTGTTCGACGCCTTCCGCCGAGACGCTCATCCGATGGGAATCCTGATTTCCGCTACCTCGGCGCTCTCGAGCTTCTACCAGGACCACTATGACCCATTCGACACCTACGACCGTGAAGTGTCGATCCATCGGCTGCTCGCAAAGCTTCCGACGGTCGCTGCCTTCGCGTACAAGCGGTCGATCGGGCAGCCGTACGTCTACCCACTCAACGCGCTGGGGTACACGGAGAACTTCCTCAACATGATGTTCGCCGTTCCGACCGAGCCGTACGAGCTCGACCCCGATATGGCGACCGCGCTCGACTTGTTGTTCGTGCTGCACGCCGACCATGAGCAGAACTGCTCGGCATCGACCGTGCGACTGGTCGGCTCTTCCAACGTGAACGTCTTCGCCGCGATCGCCGCCGGTATCAGCGCCCTATGGGGGCCGCGCCACGGAGGGGCAAACCAAGAGGTCGTGGAGATGCTCGGGCATATCCACCAGGCGGAGGGAGACACGCAGTCGTTCATTAGGCGGGCGAAGGACAAGGACGACCCGTTCCGGCTCGCGGGGTTCGGCCACCGCGTCTACAAGAACTATGACCCGCGCGCCAAGATCATCAAGAAGACGGCCGACCAGGTCCTCACGAAGCTCATCGGCGACAGCCCCCTCTTCGAGATCGCGCGTGAGCTCGAAGAGGCCGCCCTCCACGACGACTACTTCATCGAGCGCAAGCTCTACCCGAACGTCGACTTCTACTCCGGCCTCATCTATCGCGCGATGGGTTTCCCGGTCCACTACTTCACCGCCCTGTTCGCGATCGCCCGCCTGCCCGGCTGGATCGCGCAGTGGCAGGAGATGATCATGGACCCGGAAACCCGCATCGGCCGCCCTCGCCAGGTGTATACAGGCCCGACCACCCGCGACTACGTGCCGATGGACCAGCGCGAGTGAGTGCGGGGTCCGCGGTAGGATCATCGCGACGTCGTGACCCGGAGGATGACTCTTGGCTGCCATGCCAGTGGCTCGCCCAAACCAGCAAGCCTGGACCCCTTCGTCATGGTATGGCTATCTGGCCAAACAGCAGCCGGACTGGCCAGACGAGGCCGCGCTCAAAGCCGCGCTGCTCGAGGTCGCGGCGTTACCGCCGCTGGTCTTTGCCGGTGAGGTACGGGCGCTGCGCGCCAAGCTCGCCGAGGTGGCTGAGGGTCGGGCGTTTCTCCTTCACGGCGGCGACTGCGTCGAGACGTTCGAGGCGTTCAGTGCCGACGGGATCCGCGACAAGCTCAAGGTCCTGCTGCAGATGGCCATCGTGCTTACCTACGGGGGCCGGGTGCCAGTCATCAAGGTCGGCCGGATCGCCGGGCAGTTCGCCAAACCTCGGTCCTCCCCCGTCGAGACCATAGACGGCGTCACGTTGCCCTCCTATCGGGGCCCAGCCGCCAACGGTCTCCAGTTCGAGGCCGAGGCTCGGGTATGCGACCCCACCCGGCTCGTCCGGATCTACCACCAGTCGGCGGCAACACTGAACCTCCTCCGTGCCTTTACCAACGGCGGTTTCGCCGATCTCGAGAAGGTCCATATCTGGAACCGCGAGTTTGTGGCTGGCAGCCCCCGAGGGCAGGACTACGAGCGCCTGGCCGCCGACATCGAAGGAGCGCTGGCGTTCATGCGCGCGTGTGGCATGGACATGACCGCCCCTGAGATGCATCAGGTGGACCTCTACACCTCCCACGACGCGCTCTTCCTCGGGTACGAGGAGGCGCTGACCCGAGTCGACTCGCTGACGGGCGAGTGGTATGACGTTTCGACGCATTTCCCCTGGATTGGCGAGCGCACCCGGGACCCCGACGGCGCGCACGTCCACTTCTTCTCGGGCGTGCATAACCCGGTCGGTTGCAAGCTTGGGCCGAGCACCACGACCGACGAGATCGACGCGCTTGTCGCGCGGCTGAACCCTAGTAATGTCCCTGGCCGGCTAACGTTCATCGTCCGCATGGGTGCCCACGTGATCGGCGACGAGCTGCCGCCGATCCTCCGCCACGCGCGCCAGCATAGCTACCGCGTCGTATGGTCGTGCGACCCGATGCACGGCAACACCTTTACCGCCGCGACCGGCCATAAGACGCGGCGGATGAACGACATCATGGCCGAGGTCCGCAGCTTCTTCGAGATCCACAAGGCCGAGGGGACGTACCCCGGCGGTGTGTCCGTCGAGTTCACCGGCGAGAACGTGACCGAATGCCTCGGTGGCGCGCGTGAGCTGGTCGACGCCGACCTCCATAACCGCTACGAGAGCGCCTGCGACCCCCGACTCAACAACGAGCAATCCCTGGAGCTCGCCTTCGAGCTCGCGGAGATGCTCCGCACCGCCTAAAGCCTGAATCCACCAGGAAATGCGCGCCAACGCGCAATTTCTAGGGGTCCAGCAGCGGGCATCCCCACGGATCGGCCAGTAGCTGGCAGCATTTGCGCGTGGGCGCGCAAATGCTGCATGTTCACAGGTCGACGCGGAAGGCGTCGGCGTGCTCAGCGGCCCACTGGGCGAAGCTGCGGGGGGCGCGGCCGGTGACCTGCTCGACGGTCGGGACCACGGTGTACCCTACGGGAGGTGTGTCGCGGGACACGAAGACGAAGAAGTCGATGGCCTCATCGGGGTACCCTGACTCCCGCCACCGGGCGCGTGCCTGCGCTTCGGTCAGCTCGACGAACCGGATATCGCGACCGATTGCCGCGCCGATCGTGCGCACCTTCTGCGGCACCGTCAGCGCCTCGGGTCCGGTCAGCGTGTACGTCCTGCCACCGTGACCGTCCTCGCTCAGCACGGTCGCCGCCACGGCACCGATATCGGCCTCGTGGACCATGGCACTCAACATGTCACCGAACGCCTCCCGGACTATGCCTTCGCCGCGGATGGACTCGGCCCACTCCAGCGTGTTGGCCATGAACTCGACGGGCTGGAGGAGGGTCCATTCGAGGTCGCTGGCTTCCACGGCCTCCTCTACAGGTCCCCGCTCGCCTCCCATCAAGACCGTAACCCGGCGCACACCGGCCTTCGTGGCCAGCTCGAGGATCTCGGGCGCGGCCTGCAGCGTGGCGTAGTCGTCTCCGCCGAAGGTGATCAGGTGCACGCCGGTGACGCCGTCCAACGCGTGGCCAAGGGTTTCCGGAGCAGCGAGATCGCCACCGACCACCTCTACCCCATCGGGAAGGTTTGCCTTCGCCGGGTTACGCGTCAGCGCGCGTACCCGCTGGCCAGCCCGCTGGAGCTGGTCAACCACCTGGCGACCGACGGTTCCGGTCGCTCCGGTCACAAGAATCGTCATGAGTTCCCTCCACAGCCGAGGTGCGGTAAGGAGACGCTACGCTCGATACCGGCCACTATCTGACCTGAATACCCGCACACTGGAGCCATGGCGAACACCAGCTCACGAACGCTACGGCTACTCTCCCTGCTCCAGAACCACCGATACTGGCCAGGCGCCGAGCTAGCCGACCGGCTCGGGGTCTCTACTCGCACCCTGCGTCGCGACATCGACCGCCTCCGTGAGCTGGGCTACCCCGTCAACGCCCACCGCGGCATCGACGGGGGCTACCAACTCGCCGCGGGCGCCGTGCTCCCCCCGCTGGTGCTCGACGACGACGAGGCGGTCGCGCTCGCCATCGGGCTGCGAGCGGCCGCCCAGGGCGCGGTCGCCGGCATCGAAGAAGCCTCGATCCGCGCGCTCACAAAGGTCGTGCAGGTCATGCCGCCACGGCTCCGCCGACGCGTCGAGGCGCTCCGCGCCGCGACCATACCCGCGGTCTGGGGCACCGGACCGACCGTCGATGCGGCCGTGCTGACCGCTGTTGCCCAGGCCTGCCGGGACGAGGAACGGGTGCGATTCTCCTACACCGCGCACGGTGGCGAGCAGACTGCCCGCCACGTCGAGCCCCACCGGCTGGTCTCGCTCGGCCGTCGCTGGTACCTGGTCGCCTATGACCTGACCCGCCACGACTGGCGCAGCTTCCGGCTCGACCGCCTCGACGACCCGCGCGGCACCGGAGCGCGATTCCGCCCGCGCCAGCTGCCCGCCAGCGACGCCGCGGCGTTCGTCCGCGCCGGGATCGAGAGCTACCCCGCTCCGACGTCCTACAGTATCGAGGCCGTGGTACACGCCCCCGCGGCGCCGGTCCGCGACGTACTTGGCCAGTGGGCAACGATCGAGGACCTCGACGACCAGCGGTGCCGGCTACGAATGACCTCAGACTCGCTGGATTGGCCAGCACTCGCGCTCGGCGCGGTGGCCGCCGAGTTCGAGGTGCGAAAGCCCCCTGAACTCGTTGATCACCTCCGCGAATGGGGTGCTCGTTTCACCCGTGCCACCACGCGTTGAGGCGCTGCGGGCCGGTCAACGCGCCCCGCGAGGGCCGGCCAGGACGCGCGCGGGTAGGCGCAACAGCGCTCGGAGCAAGCTGAACAGTCCCTCGGCCGTGACGCCGATCAGGCGGAAGGGCAGCGCTAGCAGCCAGACGAGGGGGTAGAGGACCAGCGCGGCCAGGGCGAGCGGCCACGCCACGACGAGGAGGATGAGCCAGAGCAGAAACTTGACCATGAGTCTTCCTACCGTGAAGGTGCCGGTGCCACCAGCGTAGATCCTCCACGCGGATGGGGAGGGGATCCGAGGGCCCCGCATGACGGTAGTGGAGCCGGGTGAAAGGATCGAAGCCACATGAGCGTGACTCCCAGGGCGCTTGTACTGCTCTTGCCGCTGGTCGTTGGCGTCGTCGCCTGTGGCGGCACTCAGGCCCCACAGCCGGCGCCGGCAGTCGAGGAAACCTCCACCGCCCCCGAAGTTCCCCCGCGGGTGGACACCCCTCAGGTCACGAGCACTGTCCAAGTGCGGGTGTTCCGGTTCATGCCCGACTCACTCAGCGTGCCCGTTGGCACGACGGTGACATGGAACAACGAGGATGCGGGCCCGCACACGGTTACCGCGGGGACTCCCGCCGCTCCGACCGGCCTGTTCGACATGCGTTTGTCCGGCCAGGGAGCGGAGGGCTCGTCGGTGACGTTCACGTTCGATGAACCCGGCACCTACGCGTACTTCTGCAATATCCACCCATCGATGCTGGCAGAGATCCGTGTCTCATAGCACGAGCGGGAAGGCTCCGTCGCACCCAGAGATGCAGTGTGAGGCGGCCGACGGTACATGAGAGGGTGGGCGTCCCCCTGATCGCCCCCCCTCCCGAGCGTCTGCGGTGAACCCTCTACTTGGTCACCGCGGCGCCCCCGGCCATCGAGCCTGCGCCAGTGAGGAACGGCTGGGCCGCGGCCAGGACCTCGGCCCTGGTCATCGGGGTCTCAGTCGGGCCCATGTAGACGCCACCCTCCGCGGGGAGACCTCTGAGGTTGCCGAGGATCGCCGCGTGGCGGCATTCGACACCGAAGATGCCGGCTGCCGCCTGCAGGATGGCCTTGTCTTGAACGAACCCGGCGGCGCCCAGATACGCGCTGACACCCAGGTTCTCGAACGTGTAGGCCGTCTCTAGGAACGACTCCCGGCTGGCGAAGGCCTGGCCGAAATCGACGCCTGGAGCCGCCACTGGCATCGCGCCGAGCTGCATGATCGTCTGCGTGATCGCCGTCACGTGCGCGTCCTCGTCCGCGCCCACCTGCTGGAGGTACATCGCCTCCTTACCGGCGAGCAATCCCGCCGCGTTGCCTTGGCGGTAGAACTCGGACTCGAGGTACTCCAGCGTCAGCGCGTAGTTGAGGATCTCGACGTCGTCGGCGAAGTCACCGTCTTGGGCGAACGCGAACCTCGTGCTCAGCATGGTCAGCGCGATGTTGGCGGGGATGACCGCCACCGCGCCCTTCACGATGTTCCTGCGGTTGAGTTGCATACGGATCAGCTCCCCTGCGCGATGAACGGCATCGCGATCCCGAGTACCTCTTCCATCGTGCGCATGGCCTCAACCGGCGCCGGGAACGGGTTCCCCCCGGTCAGGTCGGCGAGGATGGCGGCGTGCCGGGACTCACTGCCGGCGATGGCGGCCGCCGCGGCCAGGATGTCGATGTTGTCGATGTTGGCGACCTGACCGTGGTAGGCGGTCACCCCAAGCTCCTCGAACGTCGAGGCCGTCATGAGAAAGGCCGCCCGGTCCGTGAACGTGTTCGGCGGATAGGTGAATGTCGGCCGAGCGACGGGCATGCCGCCGAGCTGGGTGATCGTGTCGGTCAGCGCCGTGACGTGGGCGGCCTCGTGTTGGCCGATGGGCTCGATGAGCTCCATCTCCCGACCCTGAAGGATGCCACCCTGCAGCCCTTGGGCGTAGAAGTCTGACTCCAGGTACTCCAGCGTCAGCGCGTAGTTGAGGATCTCGAGATCGCCCATCGGGGTCTGGGCGAGCGCGACCGGGTCGCGCGCGGTCGTGACGGCGAGGGTGCCTCCCACGCCGATGATCGCGGCGCCTCGCAGGAACCGGCGCCGGTCGACCTCCTCACTGAAGGTGATAACCGGCCGCCCTCCGAACAGCGCCGGTACGGGTGTAGGACGTCTCACGTTGCTTCTCCTTCGTTTCTCTTGATTGGGTGAGTCCAAGCGGCGGGTCCGTCCGCCCTACCCTCCTCTCCCGGCCTCGGCGATCACGACAATCCGGTGAGTGCGCTGGCCTTTGGGATGGCAGGCGAACAAGGTCAGGCGACGGACATGCGGGTCCAGCGGCTGCGCCAGAACGGTGGCGGCGTACTCGGCCTCTGGCACGATCCTTGTCTCGACGACCTTGAACTCGACGCCGGGGAGGTGCCCGATCCCGGTGGTGATCTCATCGCCGGGCGCGAGGAGGTCGAGGTTCGCGAACGGCTTCGTGAAGGTCGTGCGGTGGCCCGACAGCACGGCGTTGCCAAGCTCGCCGGGGAGGGGCGTGCCGGGCCAGTGCCCGGGCCCGCGCTCGAGCACCTCGTCGTATACCCCCTCGGAGAACGGCACGTCGAGGCCGATCCCTGGAGCGATGAGGCGACCGATGGCGACCGTCGCGCCGCGCTCGAACGTGACCGGCGCGTGCGGCGCCGGAGCGGCGGCGACAGCGGGAGATGCTCCTACAGCCATGAGACAAATCATGGCAAGCACGGCAATCCGTCGAATCAGCGGCAAAGGTAAATCCTGATTCCCATCCCACGTCACCCCGTCTCTCTTCTCTCGAGATGGGTTCGGAGAAGTGCCTGGTCAGGATTGGTGCGAGAGCGCTTAGGCGGTGCGAAGGGCGGCGGCCACGGCGAGGCCGAGCACGAGCAAGGCGCCTGCGCGGCGGGTGTGGACGAACGCGAGTGCCGCGAACCACAGCGGCCAGACCGGGAATCCTTCGGGCGGTTGGTCGGGGCGAGGCTGGCCGAAGCGTGGCCATACCTTCGCGAGCATCGAGATGCCGCCCAGGGCGAGCAACGCCATCCATGGCAAGGCTTGGATCAGCACGGCGGCCACGAGGGTCACGTAGAACCCCGCCATCAGCCACTGCGTGAGCCGCCGGGCTCGAGTCTCGCCCAGCACCACGGGCATCGTGCGGGTGCCGGTCGGAGAGTCCCAAGGGATCTTGTCCACGTGCTTGCCCATCAGCACGGCCGTGCACAGTAGCCCGTACGGGATTGACGCGAGGAGCACCCGCCAGTCGAGGCTGCCCACCGCGGCGTAGTAGGTGCCGCCCACCATCAGCGGTCCCCAGATGAGCAGCACCGCCGGCTCGCCGAGTCCTCTTTTCTTCAGTCGCAACGGGGGCGCCGTGTACGCCGCGCTCACGGCGAAACCGGCGAGTGCGAACGCGAGCACCGGCCACCCCCGAGCCGCGAACAGCACGAGCAAGATCACCAGGTCGGCGAGATTGACCGCCAGCGCGAGCGTGGCCAGCCCGCGCCGCGTGACCATCCCGGACAGCACGGGGTGCGGTGCGTACAAGGCGCGCGGGTAGGTCTCGGTGTCCGTGCCGACCTCAAGGTCGAACAGGTCGTTCATCAGGTTGTTCGCCACATGCGCGAGCGTGATCCCGACCAGCGCGAGCGCGTAGAGATCCAGCCGGAACCCTGGCGCGCCCGCGCCCAGTAACCCGGCCACCGCTCCCGCCGTCAACGTCATCGGCAACACCGCCGCCCGCGAGACGACCAGCAACCGCGTCACGGCATCGACCGGCCCCGCAGGCGGGTTCCCGGTCCGCAACGCCTCACGCCAACGACTGAGCACCGCGGTCATGCGCGCCAGGCTATGCCAGCCGAGGCGGGAGTTGCGGCATCATATGGAGTCACATCGCACAGATCGGTTGGAGGCAGTCGTGAGTGGTGACATCTGGGACGGAGAGGGACGCTGGCGTGGACGCACGCTCGCCGAGTGGCTGCCGGAGGTCGTCGCGGACATCGTCCGCGAGCACGACCCACTGCAGGTCATCCTGTTCGGGTCCCTGGCCCGCGGCGACACTGGGCCCAGCAGTGACATCGACCTGCTCGTCGTGCTACCAGATGCGCCGTTCGCGGAGCGCGCCCGAATGATGGGCGCGGTGCGCCGATCAATCCGAGCGCCTGTTCCTGTCGACGCGTTCGTCACGGATCCCCGAGAGATTGCTCGTGAGGGGCATCTTACGGGCACGGTGCTCTATCCGGCGCTCCACGAAGGCGTTGTGGTTCATGAGCGAGCCGCTTAAGCAAGCGAAGGACCAGGCGCAGGTCTGGCTGCGCTTCGCCCAGGAGGATCTGGTGGCTGGGCGCCGTGCGATAGAGGACGAGGAGATCGTGATCCGGATCGCTGGTTTCCTTGCGCAGCAATCAGCCGAGAAGGCGCTGAAGGCCATCCTCGTCGCGCACGGGATCGGCGTGCCAAAGATCCATGATCTGTTCGCGTTGGCAGACGACCTTCCCGTCCCGACCGATGAGCTGGACCGGGGAGACTTCGCACTGCTCAACCCCTGGATCACCGCCGGGCGGTACCCAGGGAATCTCCCAGATTGTGGGCGTGACGAGGCCGAGGAGCTATGTCTGGCTGCTGAGCGCATCTTGGTGGTCGCGGAGCGGCTCGTGGCCGAGGCTGCATCGGGGTGAAAACAGCAGGGTAGTGCGGTGGCCAACGGGGTAGGCTCAAAGTGCCGTATTGGCGTTGTTCACCCGTCCCATTGTGGAGGGAGAAACACCAGTGGAAACCGTTGGAGTCGTTGCCCTGGCCGTCGTGGGTGTCGGTCTCGCCCTTGGCTTGGTCATCGCCGTTCGTTCGCTGCCTGACCTCGCTCATTACCTACGCATACGGAAGATGTAAAAACCGCCGACCACCCGATCCCCCGCTCCATAGGATGAGCCCTGATGGTGGACGTGCTATGGACACCTACAGGCCAACAGGTTGAAGCGACACTCCTGCACCGGTTCATGCGGTCGTCGCCGGGGGCGCCCACCACTTACGAAGACCTGTGGCAGTGGTCGATCTCCGATCTCGCGGCGTTTTGGGCGAAGGTGTGGCACGACTGTGGCGTAATCGCCAGCCGTGACTACGACGAGATCCACGGCGCGCTGCGAATGCCCGGCACCGAATGGTTCGTCGGCGCTCGCCTGAACTTTGCGGAAAACCTCCTGCGCCACAGGGGCGACCGCCTCGCGATCTTCGCGGCCGGGGAGGGGCGGGACGACGAGACCGTCACCTATGCGCAACTGTACGGGCTGGTCGCGCGAGCCCGGCACGGTCTCGCCGATCTCGGCGTCGGCCCGGGCGACAGGGTCGCGGGGTTCCTGCCCAACGCCGTCGAAGCGGTTGTGCTCATGCTCGCCACGTCGGCTCTGGGCGCGGTCTGGTCGAGTTGCTCGCCCGACTTCGGTCCCGGAGGTGTCGTGGATCGGTTCGGGCAGATCCGCCCGAAGGTGCTCGCCGTCGCCGACGGGTACCGGTACAACGGCAAGACCCACTCCTTAGGCGAGAAGATCGACGCCGTCTTGGCGCGCATCGACACGGTCGAGCACGTCGTGCTCGTCGGCTTCGCCGGCACGGGCACGCGGGTCGATCACCCGTCGGTCATTGGCTACGAGGCATTGCTCGACAACGGCCAGCGCAAGGTGACGTTCGCCGCGACCCCGCCAGACCATCCGCTCTACGTCATGTACAGCTCAGGGACGACCGGCGCGCCGAAGAGCATCGTGCACGGCGTCGCGGGGACGCTGGTCACCCATCTCAAGGAGCACCGCCTGCACGTCGACCTGCAAGGTGGGCGTGATGTGGTGTTCTGGTTTACGACGACCGGCTGGATGATGTGGAACTGGCTCGTGTCCGCGCTCGCCAGTGAGGTCACGATCGTCCTGTACGACGGCAGCCCGGCCTATCCGGGGCTGGACACGCTTTGGCGGTTGGCGGAGCGGGCGCGGATCACGCATTTCGGGACGAGCCCGAGGTTTCTCTCCACCTGCGCCAAGGCCGGGCTCGTGCCTTGCGAGGTCGCGGACCTCTCGCGGCTAAGCGCGGTGCTGTCCACAGGTTCGCCGCTGAGTCCGGAGCAGTTCGACTGGATCCAGGCGTGCGTCAGTGGAGACGTCCCGATCGCGTCCGTCAGCGGGGGCACGGACCTGATCGGCTGCTTCGCCGGAGCGGTGCCAACCCTCCCGGTGCGGCGCGGGGAGCTGCAGGCGCGGTCGCTCGGGATGGCCGTCGAGGCGTGGGACGCCGCCGGCAAGCCGGTCGTCGGTGAGAAGGGCGAGCTGGTGTGTACTCAGCCGTTTCCCACC
>JBOGED010000059.1:0-2254 GCA_050743625.1 Egibacteraceae bacterium
GTGCTCGACCTCACGAAGGTCGTCGCGCACACCTCCGAGCGCTACTACGCGCCCCTCGCCGCCTACGCCGCCGGCCTCGCGATCGGCGCGGACGGCGGCGTAGGGAGCCCCAGCGCGCGGGCGGCGCGGGTGCGCGAGCTGATCGACGTGGTGCGCACGATGCGGAAGGAATCGGGTGCCTAGCCGTGTCGTCGCGCGCCGCACCGTCCTGCGCGTCGAGGGCGGGCGGGCACGGCCGCGCAGCGATCAGCTGGCCGCGGAGGAGCCGCTGGAGATCCGGGTAAACGGTGACGCGGTGTCGGTGACGATGCGCACGCCAGGCGACGACTTCGACCTCGCGCTGGGGTTCTGCCTGACCGAGGGCATCTTGGCCCGCCCGGACGAGGTCGCCACCATCCGCTATTGCTCCGACCAACCCGGCCCCTATACCGGCGAGTTCAACGTCGTCGACATCGCCACGCGCTCGCACGAGCCGGTCGCGGCCGAGCTCAGGCGCAACGTCTACACCTCCTCGTCCTGCGGCCTATGCGGGACGGCGAGCATCGAGGCGGTGCGTAAGCGCGCCGAGTCGGTGGCAGGCGACGCGGTCCAGATTCAGGGCGCGACCCTGCTGACGCTTCCCGAGCGGCTGCGCGAGGCGCAGCGCGTGTTCGAGCGCACTGGAGGCCTGCACGCGGCCGGTCTGTTCACGCCCACCGCGGACCTGCGTTGCCTGCGTGAGGACGTCGGCCGTCACAACGCCGTCGACAAGGTGATCGGCTGGGCTGCGGCCAACGGCGCGTTGCCCCTGTCAGGGCACGTGTTGATGGTCTCGGGCCGCGTCGCGTTCGAGATCGCACAAAAGGCGCTGATCGCTCGCATCCCGATCATCGCCGCCGTCTCCGCGCCGTCAAGCCTGGCCGTGGAGCTCGCCGACGAGGCGGGCATGACCCTCGCCGGCTTCATCCGCGGGTCGTCACTCAACCTCTACGCAGGCGAGCATCGCGTCGTGCTCTGACGGTTCGTCGCACGCTACGCGCGACCGTATGCCGCCAACAATGGGACGAGGACCTCGTCGGGGGTGAGGCTGCCGTGTTGGGCGACGAGGTTGGCCTCGTTGGGCATCTTCGGGTCGGTGAACGCGACCAGGTGGCGGGCGGCGAGGACGACGTCGCCGAGTCGGTGCCGGACCTCGGTGGTGGCGCCGGAGCCGAGCCAGCCGTCATCGAACAGCTCGTCTCGCGTGAAGATCCACGCGACGTGACCAAACTGCGCGATGGCGGCCGCGTGAAGGTCGGCGGCTGCGCCAGCCCTGGCGTGTAGGGAGCGGAACCGTCCCTCGCCGGAGTAGGCCATCACGAGATGGTGGAGCGGGCCCAGGCTGATGAACTCTTGCTTACCCGTCTGGACCTGGCCGTGGTCTGCGGTGACCACGAGCGCGCAGTCGCCCGGCAACCGATCGAGCAGCATCCCGACGAGCCGGTCGGTCTCGGCAAGCTCGGCGGCGAGAAACCCGTTCGCCAGCCCGTGCGCGTGCGCGACCTTGTCGACCCCGTCGTAGTAGGCGTAGACGAACCGCTGCCCGCTGGTCACCAACCGGCGCACGCGCTCGACGAGCACCGCGATGGTCTGCCACCCCAGGAAGTCGCCGCCACGTAGGTGCGCGTTGGTAAAGCCACTGTCGCGGAACTCGGCCCGGGTGACGACGGGCACCTTATGCCCCAGGAAAGGCGGTGACGGCTGCACCTGCGTGGGGTCAGGGGCGTTGCTCCGACCGCCCGGCACGTGCCAGCGCAACACGTTGAGGACCTGGCCTCCGACACGCATCCGGTAGCCCACCATGCCATGCTGTGCCGGCGTCAACCCAGTCGAGATCGAGGTGAGCGCCGTCGCCGTCGTCGACGGGACGACGGCGGTGATCGGGCCGCCTTGCATCGCGCCAAGGTGCGCGAGCGCGGGACGGTGCTCCTCGACGGTCACCCATCCCAGCCCGTCGAGTACCAGCAGCACGACGTTGCGCGCCATCACCGCCGGCTCGGGCAGCCAGTCCGGTGTGTCCCTGCCCAGCAACGCCGGAACCAGCCCACCGATCCATCCGGCGCCATACTGAGGCCGGACAGGGGCGGGGAGCGGTGCAGCAACGGCTTCCGTCACGCCGAGAAGCCTATGCCACCATGAACGACCGGGCCGCGATCAACACGCCACCGAGGATGACGAGACACGCGGTGACCAGCGGAAGCGTCCGGGCCAGACGTGGGAGGAAGCCATTCGATGC
>JBOGED010000060.1:0-15756 GCA_050743625.1 Egibacteraceae bacterium
GTTCGGGGAACTGCGTCGCGGCAGCCACAGCCTCGGCGGTTAAACTCGCCCGGCTTATGGACAGCACAGAAAGGTGCGCCAGTGGGCGAGTTCGTCACCGTCACCACCGATGAGCACGGCGTCGCGACGATCCGGCTGGACCGGCCACCGGTGAACGCGCTGAACCGTCAGATGTGGAGCGAGCTGGGCGAGGCGGCGGCGACCTGCACGCATGACGACGGGATCGGCGCGGTCGTGATGTGGGGAGGCCCGAAGGTGTTCGCCGCGGGAGCGGACATCAAAGAGATGGCTGGCATTGCGTTCCAAGAGCTGTTCGCTCACGGCGAGCAGCTGCAGGAGTCGCTGAAGGCGCTCGCCCGCATCCCTAAGGTCGTGATCGCGGCGGTCAACGGCTACGCCTTGGGTGGTGGCTGCGAGCTCTCGCTCACCGCGGACTTCCGCTTCGCCGCCGAGGACGCGACGTTCGGCCAACCGGAAATCAAGCTCGGGATCATCCCAGGCGCCGGTGGCACCCAGCGGTTGCCGCGGATCGTCGGCCTGCAGAAGGCCAAGGAGATGGTCTACTCGGGCGAGTTTCTCGGCGCCCGGGACGCCCTCGCGATCGGGCTCGCCGACCGTGTGTTCCCGCCCGGCGAGGTCTACGACGAAGCGATAAAGGCCGCTTGTGGCTACGCCGGTGGTCCCTACGCGCTGCGGATGGTGAAGAAGGCGATCGACGAGGGCGTCGAGATGGATCTCGACAGTGCTCTGCGACTCGAGACGACGCTGTTCGCCGCGACGTTCGCGACCGAGGACCGGGGCATCGGGATGCGCGCATTCCTTGACAAGACCAAGCCCGAGTTCCAGCGTCGCTAGTAGAGTGACCGGTCGGTAACGGCGACCGAAGGAGCGGTGGAGCTTGAGGATCATCTGCCCCGTGAAACGTGTGCCGGACACGGCCGCGGAGAAACAGGTCAACGCCGATCACACCGTGGACCGCGAGTCCACGGAAGCGGTGCTCAACGCGAACGACGAGTGGGCCATCGAAGAGGCGGTGCGGATCAAGGAGCGGATCGACGCCGAGGTCGTGGTCCTCTGTATGGGACCGCAGCCTGCTCAGACCACGGTCCGCAAGGCGCTGTCGTACGGGCTGGACGCCGCGATCCAGGTGATCGACCCCGCGCTGCACGGCTCGGACGCTCCGGCAACGGCGCGGGTACTGGCCGCCGCGCTCGCGAACGAGGAGTTCGACCTCATCATCATGGGCAACCAGTCGTCGGACGCCCGCACGATGCTCGTCCCGGCGATGCTGGCCGAGTTCTTGGACCTTCCGGCCTTGACGTACTGCAAGAAGCTCGACATCGAAGGCGACACGTTGACCGCCCAGCGCGAGATGTCGACGGGCCACCAGGTCGTCCGGGCGAAGATGCCCGCGGTCGTGAGCGTCGTCGAGGCGATCAACGAGCCCCGTTACCCCTCGTTCAAGGGGATCATGGCGGCGAAGAAGAAACCGTTGGCCACCCACGACCTCGCCGGCCTGGGGATCAGCGAGGGCGAGGTCGGCCTCGACGGGTCGTGGACGCAGGTGCTCGACATCGCGAAGCGACCGCCGAAGGAGGCAGGCAAGAGGGTAGAGGATGACGGGTCGGGCGCCGTCGGAGCCCGGGCCCTCGTGGATTTCCTCACCGATCAGAAGCTGATATAGGGAGCTGCGGCATGGCGTCAATCTTGGTGCTCGTCGACCACGACAAGGGCATTCCGAGGAAGGTGACGAACCAGATCCTCACGGCCGCGCGAACCGTGGGGGACGGGACCGTCAGCGCGGCCGTATTTGGGACCGGTGCACTCCAGGCCGCCGAGCGGGTCGGCGCGTTCGGCGCCCAGACCGCCTATGTGTGGGACTCGAAGGACGTGGAGGCCTACGCGACCGAGCCCACCTCCTCGGCGTTAGATGTCGCGATCGAGCAGTCCGGTGCGTCCATCGTGCTCTACCCGTCGGACCCCTTCCTCACCGATGTGGTCGCGCGCACTGCCGTGCGCCGGGGTGGTGGGGTGATCACCGACGCGGTGGATCTTGAGATGGACGGCGACCGGATGGTCGCCACGAAGGCCATCTTCGGAGGTGACATGGCCTCCAAGTGCCAGGTCCGTGGCGACCGTACGCAGTTCGTCGGGGTGAAGGCCAACGCCTTCACTGCCCGTGAGAGTGGTGGGAGCCCCGCCGAGGTCATCGCGCTCGACGTCACCCTCTCCGATCGCGAAAAGCGCGTGGAGATCGTCGACACCGTCGAGCAATCCGCCGGCCGGCCCGAGATGGCCGAAGCATCGATCATCTGCGCCGGCGGGCGCGGCCTGGGCGAGGAGGAGGGCTTCCGCCTGATCGAGGAGCTCGCGGATGCGCTCGGCGCGGCGGTGGGCGCTTCCCGCGCCGCAACGGACGCCGGTTGGTACCCGCACCAGTACCAGATCGGCCAGACCGGCAAGACCGTCTCACCCCAGCTCTACATCGGCTCGGGCATCTCCGGCGCCATCCAGCACCGCGCCGGCATGCAGACCTCGCAGCTCATCGTCGCGATCAACAAGGATGCCGAAGCGCCGATCTTCTCCATCGCCGACCTCGGCATCGTCGGCGACCTCTACAAGGTCATCCCCCCCCTGATCGAGCAGATCAAGACCCGCAGGGGATAGGCAGGCGGATCCACGCCCCGGTATCGCCGCCTCCGCCGCGATACCGTCTGGACGATGCAGATCTATCTTGACCATGCGGCGACCACGCCGATCGACCCTTGCGTGCTTGAGTCGATGCGGCCGTACCTGGAACACGAATACGGGAACCCGTCGTCGATGCACGCGCGGGGTCGGGCGGCGCGGGCGGCGGTGGAGTGCGCCAGGGAGGAGGTCGCGGACGCGCTCGGCGTGACGCCCTTGGAGGTGCTGTTCACCTCGGGAGGCACCGAGTCGGACAACCAGGCGGTCAAGGGCATCGCGTGGGCGGGGCGGGACGCCGGCCGGGGCAACCATCTCGTCACGACGGCGATCGAGCATCATGCGGTGATCGAGTCGTGCGAGTGGCTGGCGGAGCACGCCGGGTTCGCGCTGGACGTCGTGCCGCCGGGCTCGGACGGCGTGGTCGACGCCGAGCGGGTTCTCGCCGCCGTCCGACCCGACACTGTCCTCGTCAGCGTGATCTGCGCGAACAACGAGCTGGGCACGGTCCAGCCGCTCGACGTGATCGGCCCCGCGCTGCGCGACCGGGGGGTGCCGCTCCACACCGACGCGGTGCAGGCGTTCGGGCGATGGCCGCTCGACCTGGACGGCTGGGGGGTCGGCGCGCTCGCCTTGTCCGCGCACAAGTTCAACGGGCCCAAGGGCGTGGGCGTCCTGATGCTGCGCCGGGACCTGCCCGCCGAGCCCGTCCTGCACGGCGGGCTGCAGGAGCGCGGGGTCCGCTCCGGCACCCTGAACACGGCGGGGATCGTCGGGTGCGGAGCGGCGGCCGAGCTGGCGGCATGGACCATGGGTGGGGAGATTCCGCGGCTCCGGGTGTTGCGCGACCTGTTGCTCGCCGGTCTCGCGTCGGTCGGGGGCGTCACGCTCAATGGCTCGGCAACCGCGAGGCTTCCCCACAATGTCCATGTCGGCGTCGAAGGGTGTGACGCGGAGGCGCTGCTCATGGCGCTGGACGCGGCCGGTGTGGCGGTCTCGACTGGCTCCGCGTGCCAGTCCGGGGCCGCGGAGCCGAGCCACGTCTTGGAGGCGATCGGCGCGCCGCTTGACCGCGCTCACCTGCGGTTCACCTGCGGTCGCACGACGACCGAGGCCGATATCGAGAACGCGATCACCACGTTCACCGACTGCGTGAAGCGCCTGCGTGACGCCGGCGGCGGGTTCTTGGACTCGCGATGAGGGTTCTTGTCGCGATGTCCGGGGGAGTGGACTCGTCGATGGCGGCGGCCTTGCTGGTCGAGGCTGGCCATGACGTGACCGGTGTACACCTGAAGATGGCGGACACGCCCTCCGGGCTGCCGGGCAAGGGTTGCTGCACGCTCGACGACGCGCGTGACGCGCGGCGGGTGGCTGACCGGCTTGGTATCCCGTTCTACGTCTGGGACCTGTCGGAGCCGTTTCGCGAGCGGGTCGTCTCCGACTTCGTCGCCGAGTACGCGGGGGGCCGGACCCCGAACCCGTGCCTGCGCTGCAACGAGCGCGTGAAGTACACCGCGCTGCTCGCCCGCGCGCGAGCCGTCGGCTTCGATGCCCTCGCGACCGGGCACCACGTGCGCCTGCGGCGCGACGGGGGTGGGTTCACGATGCGTCGCGCGACCGACCCGGGCAAGGATCAGACCTACGTGCTGTACATGGCCGGCCAGGATCAGCTTGCGCACACCTTGTGGCCTGTGGGGGAGCACCTCAAGGCCGAGCTGCGGAGCATGGCCGCCGACCGCGGGCTCGCCACGGCGGGCAAGCCTGACAGCTACGACATCTGCTTCATTCCCTCGGGTGACCTCGGCGGGTTCCTCCAGCCGCGCCTCGGGGTGCGTGAGGGCACCTTTGTCGGTCCGGGCGGCGATGTCGTCGGCCGTCACGACGGCGCGTACCGGTTCACCGTAGGGCAGCGGCGAGGGTTAGGCCTGGCCGGGTTCGACGAGCCGCTCTACGTCACCGCGATCGAGGGGGAACAGGTGCACGTCGGCCCGCTTGCCGCGCTCGACACACGGGTGGTCGAGGCTGATCGTGTCTCGTGGGTCGCCGGCCATCCCCCTGACCAGCAGGTGACTCTGGAGGCGCAGGTCCGCTACCGGGCGCAGCCGCTTGGATGCGTGGTAGACGATCTCGGCTCCGGCCGCATCCGGGTCACGTTCACGGCGCAGCGCCCGTCGGGTGTCGCGCCAGGCCAGGCGGTGGTGCTGTACGAGGGCGACGTGTGCCTGGGCGGAGCCACGATCGTCCGGGCAAGGTGATGTGTGCTGGATACGCGACGTATACGTCGCGTATCCAGCACACAAACTAGCGCCGGTGCTCCCTCCGGAGGTCGTCCAGCCACTGGGCCCATTCCTCGTCGTCGATGGGACGCTTGCGGATCACCAGCGCCGGGCTCTCGGATACGAGCCATGCGAACACCGCGACGAACAAGAAGACAAGCATCACCTGCCACATCCTGGGCCTCCTCGCTCGAGGTTGTGAGGGCTTCCGGCGCACGTGCCGGAGCCGTCACCGCTGCCACGTAGTCCTTGGCCGTCCCAAAACCATTGCGGTGAGGTCCCCGCCCGCCCAGGGGGTTGCCGACCCTCTCCCGTTGGCGGGACCTTCGCTCGGGCCAGAGCTTCGCGTACGCCGGTCCTGACTAGACTCGTCCGTATGGCCGACGATCCGACGCGCAGGCGAGTCGACGAGTTGCGTGTCCTGATTGAGCAGCACCGCTACCGCTATTACGTGTTATCGGATCCGACGGCTACAGATGCCGAGTTCGACGAGCTTTTCCGGGAACTAGTGGATCTCGAAGCTCGTTATCCGGAATTGGACGATTCCGATTCTCCTACACATAAGGTTGGAGCATCACCCTCTCCCGCCTTCCGCCCTGTCCAGCATCGATTACCGATGCGCTCTCTCGACAACGCGTTCAGCGAGGTCGAACTGCGTGCTTGGGGCGAGCGCGTGGCGCGCGGGCTCGATGGCGCGGCTCATAGGTTCACGTGCGAGCTGAAGGTGGACGGGGTCGCGATCGGGCTGTCCTATGTGAAGGGGTGGCTGGACCAGGCGGTGACCCGTGGTGATGGGCGGACTGGCGAAGACGTCACACCGAACGTCCGAACTATCGCAAACGTCCCTTTACGTCTTGAGTTGTCTGATCCGCCCGCGCTGTTGGGGGTACGCGGTGAGGTTTATTACCCAATTGCCGACTTTGATGCGATGAACGAGTCGCGTGAAACGGCGGGACTGGCTCGGTTCGCCAACCCCCGCAACGCAGCCTCCGGAGCGTTGCGCCAGAAAGACCCAGAGATCACACGGTCGAGACCGTTGAGGGTCGTCTGCCACGGCATGGGCGCGCTCGACGGACTCGACGTCTCAAGCCACAGCGCGTTCCTCCAGCTGATCGCGCGCGCCGGTCTCCCGGTTGCCGAGCAGACGCGCACCGTGGACAGCCTCGACGAGGTGTCGGCGTTCATCGAAGAGTGGCGCGGGCGCCGTCACGACCCGCCGTTCGAGATCGACGGCGTCGTGGTCAAGGTCGACGCGCTCGCGCATCAGCGCCAGCTCGGGTTCACCTCGTCCGCTCCCCGCTGGGCGATCGCCTTCAAGTACCCGCCAGAGGAGCGGGAGACCCTTCTGCTGGACATCCAGGTGAACGTTGGCCGCACCGGAAAGGTCACCCCGTTCGCCGTGCTCTCCCCGGTACTCGTCGCGGGATCGACGATCTCGCTCGCGACCTTGCACAATCAGGATCAGGCGCGGCTCAAGGACGTCCGCCCGGGCGACACCGTGATCGTCCGCAAAGCCGGTGACGTGATTCCCGAGGTGGTGGGACCGGTCGTCGCGAAGCGGCCCGCCGGCGTGGACGCCGCTGGCCCGTGGAAGATGCCGGTGGAGTGCCCGTTCTGCGGTTCGGCCTTCCAACGGTTGGAGGGCGAGGCCGCCACGTACTGCACGAACGTGGACTGCCCGAGCCGGCTCCGCGAGTCGCTGTACCACTTCGCGAGCCGCGGGGCGATGGACATCGAGGGGTTGGGATATGAGACGGCGCGCGCGCTGCTCGACAATGGCCTGGTGTCTGACCTCGCGGACCTCTACCTCCTGAGTCCGGAGAACCTACTGGAGCTGGAGGGGTTTGCCCAGAAGAAGGTTGACGCGCTGCTCGCCGGTATCGAGGCGTCCAAGGCGCAGCCGTTCGAGCGGCTGCTGGTCGGCCTGAACATCCTGCACGTCGGCGGAACGGTCGCCCGCCAGCTTGCCCGTCACTTCGGCGATCTGCGCGATTTGCGGGCGGCGAGCGCAGAGGAGCTCGCCGCGGCGCCCGGCGCTGGTCCGATCATTGCGAGCTCGGTCCGCGCGTTCTTCGACAATCCCCGTAACGCTGCTCTGGTCGACAAGCTCATCGCCCTAGGGGTCCGCACCGACACGGACACGCCTCGTGTGGCCCCGACGTTGCGCGGTTGGACCGTCGTGCTGACGGGCGGGCTGGAAGGCTACACGCGTGACGAGGCGAAGCAGGCGGTCATCGACCGTGGCGGCAAGGTCACCTCCAGCGTCTCGCGGAAGACCAGCGTCGTCGTGGTGGGCGCCGATCCTGGGAGCAAGGCGGACAAGGCCGTCGAGCTTGGCGTGCCGGTGATCGACGAAGCCGGCTTCGCCTCCCTCTTAGCGACGGGCGAGGTAGGAGATTGAACCCCGAAGAGCGCGCACGGATCGATCAGGAGCTGGCGGCGGCGCGGGCGGAGGCCCGGCGGCTCGAGAAGGTCACGCGAGCCTTGGAGACTGCCCGGCAGACGCTACGAGCGGAACGGGCAAAGGTTGACAATCTCGCCCGCCGGCTCCAGAAGGAGGAGCGGGACGTCACGCGGTTGGAGGGCGGCCGGCTGCGGGCCTGGCTCCTTGACCTGGCCGGCACCCCGGGCCGGCGTTGGCGAGAGAAAGAGCGCCGTGAGGCCGCCACGGCGAAGTTCCAGCGCGACGCCGCCGTGCAAGTGACGGTCCGCCTCTCCGAGGAGGTCGCGCGTCTTGAGGCTGAGCGAGGGGCGATCGGCGATCCCGAGGCTCGGCTACGCGTGGCACTCGACGCGAAAGAGCGGCTGCTCGTCTTCGTGGAGGACCCGGTCGGGCGCCAGCTCGTCGAGATTGCGAACCGCCGGGCGGACGCGGAGGCCGACCTTGAGGAGATCACCGAGGCCATCGACGCCGGGTACGAGGTGGCGCGCGACCTCGGCGAGCTGGCCACCGCCCTACGGTATGCGGGCACGGTGGGAGCGGTCGACCTGCTCGGTGGCGGGCTGTTCATTACGATGGTCAAGCACGGGTACATCGACGACGCTCGCCTGATCGCCGCGATGATGCAGGACAAGCTCCATCGCTTTGACCGTGAGCTGGCGGACGTCGCGAGTGGCACGGTGCCAATCGGCCAGGTCGACATGGGTGCTATCGTCCACTTCGCGGATTTCTTCTTGGATAATCTCATCTTCGACTGGATCGCCCAGTCCAAGATTCACAAGGCCCGCCAGACGGTCGACGACACCCTCGCCTACGTCGAGCAGATGATCCACTGGCTCGAGGGCCGCCATACCCAGGCAGACGCCAACCTCCGCACCGCCATCGACGCCCGCGCCGCCCTGCTCCGCGAGCTGTGACCTCAGTCTGTACGTGCTGGGTGGCCTGTACCTGCGTGGGTGATCTGGAGAGTGTGGCGAGGGTCGTCGATGCCGTACCAGATTCGTCCTCCGCCGGTCACCTCGTACTGCCACTGCTCGTAGGAGATCCCTGCAACTACTCGGCTCTTGAGATCCGCCTTGAGCCGGTGCATACGGTTACGCGGCGCGCCCTCGCGAGGATCGGAGCGAAGGATGAGCCATGCCTCGCGGAGCGGTCCTGGTGCCTGCGCCGCCAATTGTTCCCAGCCTTTCGCGGCGCCATTGTCGGCGAAGACGAGATCCCACTCGTCCCGTGCGGGCGGCGGAGCCGCGCGATCACCGCGTTTGGGCATAGTCGCCGACAGGCTCGGGGACCGGGCCAGCGCCGCCTGGTAGAGGGCGGGTCAACTCCCTCGTGAGCTCCGGATCCGCGTAGATCTCCGCAGTCTCCCGCCACTCACGAAGGAGTTGCATCAAGGGCGCGTATGTGCTGATCTGGGCGCCCGCCTCAGCGGTACGGAGAAACTCCCCCAAGAACTCGTCCCGGGCGGTGCTCGGGAGGAAGTCCATCCACGCCAGGGAGCGCTGGAGCACGCGGGAGATTGCGTCGCGTCCCACGCCCTCCTTTACGAGTTCCGCAAGCATGTGAGCAACCAGCGCCGTGCCCGCGTCACGGTCCCTGCTGTACCCGTCGAGTGAGAGCCGGAGGTCTTGCGCGTCTCGTCGCCGAATCACCATGTCCCCCTCATCGAGTCGGGCCAGAACCTCCGTAGGGTTCTGAAGGAACGTGCTGAGCATGACCTCTCCCAAGGTCATGGTGACCGGGGGATCGAGGGCAATGGGCTCATGCCGGTCGGAGCCGCGACGGAGCGCGTCTTTGCTCATGCGCGTGACGGTAAGGCGGTCGATCTTGCTCGGCTGGCCCGGCCTCGCGACCCAAAACCGGTTGTCGATCTCGGTTTCCAGGGCAACGTCGTTGAGGCGCAGGCCATCCACTCGGACGAGTTGGACATGGCCGAAGTTCTTTGTGTGGTTCGGCGCGTTGGCCTTCGTGATCCATCCTCGCAGCGTGAACGTGTCGGCCGCCCGTAAGGCAACGGTCTCCTCAGGCCGGTTCAGCTCCAGCACGGAGCAGCGTCCCGGTGTCGTGACAGGCTGACCGCTGAGCGCGGTGATCTCGAACACTAGGCGGAACAACGCCGTCGTCCGTGGCGGATCCGAGTACCGGCGAAACTCCGCCTCGAGAGTCAGGGCTTGTCCAGCCTGGAGGGTGGGGAACTCGTTCGTTGCCATGGTCCTCTCCGTAAAGTCTGTAGCAGACACGCTAACGTATCAGTCTGTCTGATGCAATGGTTGTTTGGCCCCGCGGTGGTAGCGTCCCTCCCATGTCTTTGAGCACTGAGCAGGTGCGTCATGTCGCGCGGTTGGCGCGGTTGGCGCTAGAGGATGAGGAGGTCGAGGCACTGCGGTCGCAGCTGTCCGACATCCTGGCGTATGCCGAGAAGGTTGGGGAGGTGGCGGCGTCCGACGTGCCGCCCACGGGCCATGCGTACCCGCTGCGCAACGTATGGCGCTCCGACGAGCCACGCCCGTCGTTGCCGGCGGAGCTGGCGATCTCCACGGCGCCCGAGGCGCAGGACGGGCGCTTTCAGGTGCCGCGGATCGTGGGGGCCGAGTCGTGAGCCTGATCACCAAGACCGCCGCAGAGCTGCGCGACCTGATCGAGCGCCGCGAGGTCTCTGCCGTCGAGACGGTGCATGCGCATCTCGATCGCATCCACGCCACGAACGCCCGGGTCCACGCGTTTCTGCGGACGACGGACGAGTCCGCGCTGGCGCACGCCGCGGACGTCGACCGGCGTATCGCCGCGGGCGAGCCAGTCGGGCGGCTCGCCGGCGTCCCGCTCGCGCTCAAGGACATCCTGTGCACGAAGGGTGTGGAGACGACCTGCGCGTCGCGGATCCTCGAGCGCTACCGACCGCCGTACGACGGCACGGTGGTCCGCAAGCTGCGTGAGGCGGACGCGATCGTGGTCGGCAAGACGAACCTCGACGAGTTCGCGATGGGGTCATCTACAGAGAACTCGGCGTTTGGCCCGACGCGGAATCCTTGGGACCTCGGGCGCGTGCCTGGCGGGTCGTCGGGCGGATCGGCCGCGGCCGTCGCGTCGTATGGCGCGCCGCTCGCGATCGGCACGGACACCGGCGGGTCGATCCGCCAGCCGGCCGCCCTTTGCGGGTTGGTCGGGATGAAGCCGACGTACGGGTTGGTCAGCCGGTTCGGGTTGATCGCGTTCGCGTCCTCGCTGGACCAGGTCGGGCCGATCACACGCTCGGTCGGGGACGCGGCGCTGCTGTTCGAGGCGATCGCCGGCCACGACCCGATGGACTCCACGTCGATTCCTGTCATGGCGCCCGATGTGCGGACCAGCCTGGAGCAGGGTGTCGAGGGCCTGCGCGTGGGGCTGGTGCGCGAGTTCACCTCGGGTGAGGGTCTCTCGGATGCGGTGGCGATGAGGGTGAATGAGGCGATCGGGCGGCTGGGCAAGCTTGGCGCCGACGTCGTCGAGGTGAGCCTGCCTCATGCCCCGTACGCGGTCAGCGCCTACTACCTGATCGCGCCGAGCGAGTGCTCGTCGAACCTGTCCCGTTACGACGGTGTGCGGTACGGCCTGCGCCGCCCGGGCGAGACGGCCGAGGAGATGATGACGCGGACCCGCGGTGAGGGTTTCGGCCCCGAGGTGAAGCGCCGGGTCATGATCGGCACGTACGCGCTGTCCGCTGGCTACTACGACGCCTACTACGCGCAAGCGCAGCGTGTGCGAACCCTGATCATCCGGGACTTCGACGCCGCCTACCAGCAGTGCGACGTCCTCGTCAGCCCGACCTCGCCGACCACCGCGTTCGCCTTGGGAGAGAAGGTCGCCGATCCGCTCGCGATGTACCTGAACGACGTGTTCACGATCCCGTCGAACCTCGCTGGCGCTCCCGCGCTATCCCTCCCGGTAGGGCTGGACGACGCCGGGCTCCCGGTGGGGTTGCAGATCATGGCGCCGGTCCTCGGCGAGGCCGTCCTGTTCCGGGTCGCCCGCGCTGTGGAGGCCGAGACCGCCTTCGACCCCGTCCCGCGTGGCCCCGACGCAGTGGAGGTGCCCCGATGAGCGTCGTCGAGCAAGCGACCCGCTACGAGGCCGTCATCGGGCTCGAGGTCCACGTCGAGCTGGGCACGCGGACGAAGATGTTCTGCGGCTGCGCGACCGATTTTGGCGGCGAGCCGAACACGCGGACGTGCCCGGTCTGCCTAGGCCAGCCTGGATCCCTCCCGGTCGTCAACGCTCGCGCGGTGGAGTACGCGATCTCCCTCGGCCTTGCGCTGGGGTGCGAGATCTCGCCGTGGAGCCAGTTCCACCGGAAGAACTACTTCTATCCGGACATGCCGAAGAACTACCAGATCTCGCAGTACGACGTACCGATCTGCCTGGGTGGCCACCTCGACGTCGAGACCGAGGACGGCACCCGGCGCGTGGGGATCACTCGTGTGCACATGGAGGAGGACACCGGCAAGTCGCTGCACGTTGGGACGTCCGGGCGGATCCACGGCGCGGACTACTCGCTGGTCGACTACAACCGTGCGGGCATCCCCCTGCTCGAGGTCGTCTCCGAGCCCGACATCCGCAGCGCGGCCGAGGCGCGCGCGTACCTGATGGAGCTCCAGGCGATCGTGCTCGCCCTCGGGATCAGCGACGCGAAGCTGGAGGAGGGCTCGATGCGCTGCGACGCGAACATCAGCGTCCGCCCCGTCGGGCACACGGTGTTCGGCACGCGCGTAGAGGTCAAGAACATGAACTCGGTGCGGTCGCTCGGCCGTGCCGTCGAGTACGAGATCGCTCGCCAGACCGCTCAGCTCATCGACGGGCGGCCGGTGGTGCAGGAGACCCGCCACTGGGACGAGGTCGCCGGTCGCACGTCGACCTTGCGGGTCAAGGAGACCACCGAAGACTACCGCTACTTCCCCGACCCGGATCTCGTGAGCTTGGAGCCCGATCCCACGTGGATCGACCAGCTGCGCGATGGGCTGCCGGAGCTGCCCGCCGCCGCCCGCCAGCGCCTGGCCGGCACCTACGGCCTCGATGCCGCTCAGGTTGCCTTGCTCTACGCGAGTGGCCTCGCCGGCCTTCTCGAGGACACGGTCGCCGCGGGCGCTCCCGCCGGGCAGGCGGCGAACTGGCTGGCCAACGAGGTCACGTCCTGGCGTAACGAGCACGGGACCGCCGCGATCACGGGCCCCCAGCTCGCCGAGCTGATCGCGCTCGTGCAAGACGGCACGCTGTCCACGAAGCTCGCCCGCCAGGTGCTCACCGACGTGCTCTCCGGCGACGGTGACCCCGGCGAGATCGCGGAGCGCCGCGGGTTCCGCCAGATCTCGGACGAGGGCGAGCTCGGCCGGATCGTCGACCAGGTCATCGCCGAGCAGGCCGCCGCCGCCCAGCGCGTCCGCGACGGCAACCCCAAGGCCATCGGCGCCCTGGTCGGCGCCGTCATGCGCGCCTCCCAAGGCAAGGCCAACCCCGCCCTGGTGAACCGCCTGCTCACGGAGCGCCTGAGCCCAAGCCCTTGACATCCTGCCGAACCCCATGGATTATGGCGAATAATTCGAGAATAGCCATGGGGCACACTGGGAGGCCTGTCATGAGGTTGGACAACGGCTCCATGGTGAAAGAGTGTCCTACAGTATATCTTGCGGAATCCGGTGAGTTCGTGATCCAAGGGTACCGGCTGGACACCGATACCCTCGCCCACCTGGAGAATGTCCTCCCGGGCGAGACCGCAGTCCGGATCTCCGCTGCGGTCGTCCTCGGGGCCGTCGAGCGCTACCGGGCTCGGTGAGCGCCGTGGGAAGGCGGATCGTCTCGTCCAGCGACGAGTTCAGCGAGCTGTTTACGAGCTTCGAGCACACCGCGTACCGCTTGGAGTCGCTGCAGCGCTACACCGTGCCCTACGAGGAGGAGCCGCTCCGGCGATTTCTCGCTGGCGAGTCGCATCAGGTAGACCCGGACAAAGAGTGGTTCAAGCTCATCCGTGATGCAGTCAATGCCGGCAAACGGATGGAGCGCGTCCATGTCGTCGTCGAGCCGCACAGCGACTACATGCGGTTCGAGCTCACCGCCTATGCGGACAGCGTTGTGGCTGGCGAGGACATCCGCATCATCCCGATCCAGCCGGGGGAGTGGCCGCCCGACCTACCCGGCCATGGCTATGACTACTGGCTGTTCGACTCCCGCACGCTTGCCGTGATGCACTACGACCACGAGGGCCGTCTCGTCGCTGTCGACCTGGTCGATGACCCCGGGCAGGTGGTGCAGGCGAACTTCTGGCGGGATGTAGCCTGGCATCTCGCGATCCCCTACCGGGAGTACAAGACTGACACCAGCGACGTACCGGCGACAGCGTAGGGAGCTGGGGGACAGGCTCAGAGCGCTCAGAGAAGGAGCCGGATTCAGCGGCAACCGGCTGGCCCAGCACCTCGGCTGGGTGCAGTCAAAGGTCTCGAAGATCGAGACGGCGAAGCAACTCCCCACCGCAGAGGACATTCGGCAGTGGGTCGGGGCGGTCGCTGTTCCCACCGGGACGGAGACCGATCTGCTCTCCTTGCTGGAGCAGGCCCGGGCAGAGTACGCGACGTTCCGGCAGCAGTACCGGGATGCGGGTGGTGCTGCCGCATTGCAGGCCGACATCCTCGCACTGGAGCGTGAGGCCACCAGGCTGGGAAAGTTCCAACCTGCATTGATCCCCGGGCTCCTGCAGACCGCGGAGTACGCCCGTGAGCTGCTGCACCTGCCGTGCGTCCCGGTGGTCATCGACGCCGACGAGGACGAAATCACCCGCCTCGTCGCGGTGCGTATGGAGCGCCAGCAGGTCCTCTACGACCCTGGCAAGCGTGTCCAGATCGTCCTGTTGGAGGCGGCGCTGCGGACGCGCCTCTGCTCGGCTCCCACCTTGCTGGGCCAGCTCGACCGCCTGCTCGCCGTGATCGGTCTACCCACCCTCGAGCTCGGCATCATCCCGTTCGACGTCCGGGTGCCGGTCTTCCCGCTGTCCGGCTTCTCCGTCTACGACCAAGATCTCGTCGTGATCGAGACCGTCATAGGCGAAACCCAGCTCAGCGACCCGGTGGAGGTGGAGCAGTACAGCCGGTTGTTCGAGCTGCTCCGGGAGGCAGCCTCGTACGGGACGGAGGCTGCCGCCATCATCCGCCGAGCCGTCGAGGAATTAAGCTCGAATAATTCTTGACCATGATGGCGGTGCGCGGTTGACTAGCCCACCGAGCATCGCAACTACGGAGATGATCATGGTCGAAGGCAGTGTCACGATTGCGGATGGCAGCGTGTTGGCGACGACGCCGTGTTGTCTCTTCGCGGTTGCCGTCCCCATTGATCGGCTGCATGTCCTCGCCGAGGCGGAGGTACGGTGCGGGACATGCAGGAAGCGGTGGGATCTGCGGTTCGACCCGTGGACTCCCGGCCGGGACGCGGTCTGGTGCGACTGATGCTCGCCATGGCCGTCCCCGACGGCGAGCACGAGCGCACGTTCATCGAACTGCTGCGCGACACGCTCGAGGAGCTGTCGACCTGCGACGAGGACGACCTCGCCCACTGCGGCCTGCCGGCCGGTTGGTACGGCACCCGCGTGATGTCGGACGACCGGTCGGCCTCGACGGGAACCCTCGTGATCCGCCTGGGCTCGGGCCGCCAGTTCAGACTGACGGTCGCTCCCACGGTCCGGAGCGTGAGCTGACTGACAAGCGGCTACATATCGCCCGTTTTAGCCAGTTTTTTGCTTAGAGTGTCGGCGCCCGCAGCCTTTTCCTGCACAGTACGGCGACATCCTTATCGTGGTCACACCCGAGGGTGAGCACGTGTTCATGGAGGTGAACCCAAGCGGTGAATGGGCCCGGCTCGAGGATGCCACGGCCTTGCCTTCACCGACTCGTTCGTCCGCTTTGCTCACATCGGGGCGGAACGCCTCGGACGCCGATCCGTTAGCAAGGCGGACATAGGAACGTGACCGACCCTCGGGATACTCAAGCCGCGGATGAGAGGGGTGCGCTTGTGGCCAGCCTGCGGCGCGCTGGCCGGATCACCGATCCGCGAATCGCGCGTGCGTTCCAGGACGTCGATCGTCACCACTTCTTGCCAAACGTCCCCTTGGAGGAGGTGCATGAGGACCGCACGTTTGTCACTCAGAAGGATGCGGACGGGATGATAGTATCTTCGTCCACCGCTCCCAGCCTCATGCGCTGATGCTTCAACTCCTCGACGCGCAATCTGGGGAACGGGGTCCTGCCAGTCAGCGCCAAGGCCAACAGTCGCAACGGGACATGGGAGCTTGCGCGGGGTGACGTCATCGTCAAGGTCTCCATCGAGACCAGTAGGCAACTG
>JBOGED010000061.1:0-5617 GCA_050743625.1 Egibacteraceae bacterium
GACCGTCATGACCCCACCCCCACGGCGGCCTGCACCCACACACCCCCGATTCACACCACCCACCTAGAGGTGTCGAGGCGCTCGTCCCAGTAGAGGACCCCGCTATCCGCCTGCAGGCGGCGCTTCGGGCGTCTCGACGCTCTGGCGGATGACGCCCATGACCTTCCAGTCGGCGCCGACGGGGGCGAGGACGACCTGCATCGGCTGGGGGGAGATGATGGGGACGGCGCGCGCCCACCGCATGACCTCGGGACCATAGGCGGAGATGAAGGGAGTCGTATCGTCGAGCGGTGAGAGCTCGGAAGGACCTCCGAGCTTCAGCTCGCCGTTCGCCTGGCAGAGGTCTCGCGCGAGGAAGGGCGAACCCTTGAGGCTGGCCTCCAGCTCACCGCTCGGCTGGCAGGCGATCCGCCGCTCGGCCCACTGCCGCGCGACGGTGGCGGCGGCGGCGTCACCCGGGTAAAGCCGGTCGTCGGTGCTCTTGCTGAAGACGACGCGCCAGACCCCGTTCTCGTGGACCGTCAGCCAGGTCGAACGCGCCCGAGCGGTGACGAGGCCGAGGACCTCGTTAAGGTCCGGTCGATACCCCGTGAGCGTGCTCACCTGCGCGGTGTCACCGTCGCTGGCCACTCCTTCGACCCGGAAACCGGTCACCACGGGGAAGCTGCCATGTGACTGCACCCAGAAGGCTGGGGTGGCGAACTCCTCGTGGTCGGCGGTGGCGAGGAAGGCGTACGAGCCGGTGAAGTCGCCGTTCGCCTCGGCGGTCAGGAAGCCGGAGACCGCCAGCTCGGGAGTGGTCGCCTGACTGGGAGGGGCCGGCGCGCCAAGCGGTGGCAGCTCGGCCAAGGCATCGGGATCACCCGCCGACGTGACCTCGCGGGTGGTGGCATCCAGGATCGGGCGCTTCGCACTACCGGTGAGCCGGCTGGCGCCTACACCCAACCCGACACCGGCCAGCAGGACCGCGCCAAGCGCAACGATGCGCCAGAGGTTCGCGTGCTTCTTCTGGGCCATGCTTGCCACTCCCGGTCTTCGTCTCCTCGAGAGCGCTAATTCTCCCTATCGCTGACTAGTCCGGACCCCGCTCCCTTGGCCGGAAGGTCACCCATCCGAGTGACACCGTGGTGACGAACGCTCGACCGAAGGCGGTCGTGCTGAGGTAGTACGACCGGATCGTCTGATCTATCCCTTCTGCGATGGTCCTGATCAAATGGACTAGTCGGCTACTTACGGTGGTGTTGTTCACTAGCCCGGCAGAGGCTGCAAGAGGCTCGTGTGCCAATCAGGGGTTGCTTGCGCCGTGGGTGCCGATGGACCGGCTTGGGGTCGATGAGATCTCGCATGTCCCTGAGGGCCATTCGTACCCGGCATTGCGTCCATCCACCTAGGGAGGCTGGTTGATGACATCTGTATGTCCGCGCTCGCGTGCGCTCGCGGCGCTCGGCGTCTCCGCTGCGCTCGCGCTCGGGATGCTCGTGCCCGCAGGGGCGTCGAGTCACCGAGAGGCACCGCTGATCGCCGAGGACCCCGTCGCCGACAACACGGACGTCTACGCGTTCGTATCGCCGGACAAGCCCGACACTGTGACCTTGATCTCGAACTGGATCCCGATCGAGGTACCGGCTGGAGGGCCGAACTTCTACAACTTCGGCGACGACGTCCTTTACATGGTCCACATCGACAACAACGCCGATGCGGTCGCCGACATCACCTACGAGTGGCGGTTCAGCACCCAGCTGAACAACCCGAGGAACCCGGTGCCGAACACGTTCCTCTACAACACCGGCCCCATCACCTCGCTCGATGACCCGGACTGGAACATCAAGCAGACCTACACCCTGTCCGTGGTCGAGGGCGGGAAGCGTACGGAGCTCGGCAAGGACCTCCCCGTCCCGCCGAACAACATCGGCCCCCGCTCGACCCCCAACTATCCCGACCTCGCGGACGCCGCGATCGTGAAGGTGGGCGACCTGGTGTCGTTCGCCGGCCAGCGCGACGAGGTCTTCCCCGTCGACCTCGGCTCGATCTTCGACCTGGGTGGCCTCCGGCCGTTCAACGAGGCGCACCTGATCCCGTTGCCGGTGGAGGATGGCGTCAACGCCACCAACGGCGTGAACGTCCACTCCGTCGTCCTGCAGGTCCCGACCAAGAAGCTGGTGACCAAGGACGACCCGGTCATCGGCGTGTGGTCGACCACCGCCCGCCGCCAGACGCGCACCTTCGTCGACGGCAGCGGGGCCACGCCCAAGCACGAGGGCCCGTTCGTCCAGATCTCCCGTCTGGGCAACCCGCTGGTGAACGAGGTCGTCGTCCCCACCGCGCTGAAGGACACGTTTAACTCGATCCCGCCATCGGTGGACGCCGACGTGTTCCCGACGCTCAACGCCCCGCCGCTGTCCACCGAGGGCGACATCCCGCTGGTCACCGACCCGATCCTCGCGAACCTCATCCCGATCCTCTACCCGGGTATCGAGGTTCCTGAGCCCCCGCGGGCCGATCTGGTCGCGATCTTCCTGACCGGGATCCCGGACCTGAACATGCCCAAGGGTGAGGTCCGGCCGGCTGAGGTGCTGCGTCTCAACACCTCGATCGAGCCGTCCAACAAGGACCCGAACAAGAACGACCCGCTCGGGCTCCTGGGTGGTGAGACCGACGGCTTCCCGAACGGGCGCCGCCTCAACGACGACGTGGTCGACATCGAGCTCCGCGCGCTGGCCGGCGCCACGCCGTTCACTCCGGAGTTCGACATAGAGCCGAACAACCTGCTCGGTGACGGTGTGTCTGGCAACGACCAGCCGTACCTCACGAGCTTCCCGTACATCCCGCACCCGTTCAACGGCTACAGCTACGGCAAGGGTCCCGGCAGGGTCAGCGACCCGGCTGAGAAGTCGCTGTAAGGCATGCGATGACGCTCGAGACCAGGACCGCTGATACCGCAACAGGTCCGGGTCGAAGCGAACAGAAGGGGGCCGGTCACCGGCCCCCTTCTGGCGCTCGACACCCGTACGCCCGGTTTGTCGGTGTAGCCGTGATTGTGCTTATTGTTGGCCTTGCGCTCGGGCGCTTCGTGCTCGCCGGCTCGCAAAGCCAAGAGACCTACGAGCCGCCAGCCCTCGACGAGTCGTTGGCCGCCGAGGTCACCCGGCTGGAGCAGGTCACGTCGCAACGGCCGGATGACCTCGGCGCCTGGCAGCAGCTGGGGGTGCACTACACCAGGCGGGCGGTCCAGGTGGGGGACCCGGCTTTCTACACCCTCGCGGGTAAGGCGTTCGACAAGGCGGACGACGTTGCGCGCGACGACCCCGCGACGTTGCTAGGCCGCGGCAACCTGTCGCTCTCGCTGCATGAGTTCGCCAAAGCACTCGACTACGGCCAGCGCGCCCTGGCGGGGCTTCCCCATAACGCCGACGCGCTCGGCGTGATCGTGGACGCCGAGGTCGAGCTCGGCCGTTACGAGCCGGCCGCCGAGTATCTCCAGCGGATGCTCGACACGCGTCCCGACCTGCCGGCGCTCGCTCGTACCTCGTACCTCCGCGAGCTGCACGGTGATCTACCCGGTGCGATCACCGCGATGCGGCAAGCCGAGGCCGCTGGCGCTGGCACGTCGTTTGACCGCGCCACCGTCGTCGCGCTGCTCGGCGACCTCTACCTCAAGGACGGCGAGCTGGCCGCCGCGGAGGCCGCCTACCAGCGCGCGGACGGCATGGTCGCAGGCCTCGTGCCCGCGGCCGTCGGCCGTGCTCGCGTCCTAGCCGCCCAAGGCCAGCCCGATCACGCGATCAGGCTGCTGTCCGCGGTCGTCGACCGGTATCCCCAACCCGCCGCCGTCATCCTCCTCGGCGAGCTGCAGGCGGTCAGTGGTCGCTCGGCGGACGCGGCCAAGACCTTCGCGCTGGCCCGAACGATCGCGACCTTGCAGCAGCAAGCCGGCCAGGTGACGGATCTGGAGATGGCGCTGTTCGAAGCCGACCATGGCGACCCCGGCCGGGCCGTCGAGCTCGCCCAGGCGGCGCACCAGGCGCGGCCGGGTAACGTCTACGCCAACGACGCCTTGGCCTGGGCGTTGTTCAAGGACGGGCGCGCGGCCGAGGCCACACGCCATGTCGAGGAGGCGCTGCGCCTGAGCGGCGCGGACGCGCTGCTGCGCTACCACGCGGCGGAGGTCTTCGCTGCCGCGGCGCAGCCGGACCGGGCGCGGGACGAGCTGCGCCGCGCGTTCGACCTCAACCCGTGGTTCTCAGCCTTCCACAAGCCTGACGCGGTCGCGCTGGCCGGCAGGCTCGGCGTCGAAGTCCCGGAGGCGTTGACATGACGCACCCCCTCGCCCGGATGCTCGCGCTCACCGGGACGGCTCTGCTAAGCCTGCTCGCGCTCAGCGGCCCCGCCAGCGCGCACCCGCTCGGGAACTTCACCGCGAACACGTACGCCGGCCTTTACGTGGGCCGTGACGCGACCCGGATCGACTATGTCCTCGACCTGGCAGAGATCCCCGCCTTCCAGACCCGCCAGCAGATCGACGCCAACGCTGACGGTGAGGTCGGTGACACCGAGGCCGTGGACTATCGCCAACGCGAGTGTGGGACCATCGCCCAAGGTCTCGCGCTGACCGTGAACGACGGTCGCGTGCCGGTCCGGCCTACTGGCTCGGCGCTCTCGTTTCCCTCGGGCCAGGCGGGGCTGTCCACGCTGCGCCTCGAGTGCGCCTTCGTCGCCAGGACCGGCGCGCTGGATGGCACCCCGGCGATCGAGTTTCAGGACATGACGTTGCGGGACCGGATCGGGTGGCGTGAGGTCACCGCGGTGGGGGACCGCACGATGCTCCTCCGCCAAGATGTCGAGACCGAATCCCTGAGCCATCGCTTGACCTCCTACCCGCAGAAGCTCATCCAGTCTCCCCCGCGGGCCACGGCTGCCCGGCTTGTCGTCGACCCAACCCAGGGTGAGGTCGCGCGCCTGCCCGAGACGTTCGCCGTCTCGGACCCCGCGGCATTCGGGCAGGTTGACCGGCTCACCCGCTCGTTCACCGCCCTCGTCGAACGCCAAGACCTGACCTTCTCATTCGGCATCCTCGCGTTCCTGACCGCGGTGGTGCTAGGGACGATGCACGCCGTCGCTCCCGGTCACGGAAAGACCGTCATGGCCGCCTACCTCATCGGGCAACGGGGCGAGGCGAGCCAGGCCCTCCGTCTTGGCCTCACGGTCGCCGTCACCCACACGCTGGGCGTGCTGATCTTGGGAGTCGTGATATCCGCCAGCCAGTCGTTGGCTGGAGAGCGAGTCTTCCCCGTGCTCGGTGCCCTCAGCGGATTGCTGTTCGCGGTCGTCGGCGTGACGTTGCTTCGCCCCGCGCTCACCCGCTGGCGCACCGGTGAGCATGGCCATTCGCACGGCCACGGTCACGGCCATTCGCACGAGCACGGTCATACACACGATCACGGCCACGGCCACGGCCACTCGCACGATGATGGACACGGCCATTCACGCGATCACCATGATCACGAGCGCGTGGCCGCTCCTCGATCACCTTGGCGGAGCTTGATCGCGCCAGGGCTTGCGGGAGGGCTGGTCCCGAGTCCCTCCGCCGTGCTGGTGCTGCTCGGCGCGATCGTGCTGG
>JBOGED010000062.1:0-10544 GCA_050743625.1 Egibacteraceae bacterium
CACCACTACCGACCCTTGTCGGCGTAGTATGAGCGCATCGAGCGGTGGATCTGCTTCCACCGGTCGGTCTCGGCCTTCTGCAACCGGGCGTCCTGCTTGCGTGCCTGGTAGGCCAGCTCGCGCTCTAGCTTTTGGTAGCTATAGACCCGCTCCGCGTCCAGGACGCCGTCAGCGATGGCGGCGTTCACCGCACAGCCCGGCTCGGATTCGTGGCGGCAGTCGGCGAACCGGCAAGACGCCGCCAGCTCCTCGACGTCGTTGAACGTGGAGGCCATCCCGTC
Organism: Egibacteraceae bacterium; assembly: GCA_050743625.1. Lineage (GTDB taxonomy): Bacteria > Actinomycetota > Nitriliruptoria > Euzebyales > Egibacteraceae > JBOGED01. Next base: position 282 of record JBOGED010000062.1, read on the forward strand.
GTCGGCGTCCCAAAGCGCGAGCTCACGCAAGCCCGGCGTGTCGATCAGTAGGGCGCCGCCGGGGAGCAGTATCAGCTCCCGGTGAGTGGTCGTGTGCCGGCCCCGGCCATCGTCGCGGACCGCCTGGGTGGCGAGCGCGTCCGCGCCGATCAAGCGGTTGGCCAGCGTCGACTTGCCGGCGCCGGACATGCCGAGCAGCACGGCGGTCTGGCCGGGGATCAGATAGGGGCCTAGCAGCTCGACGCCTTCGCCGGTCAGCCCGCTGAGCGCGAGCACCGGGACGCCGAGCGTGGCCATCTCGACCTCGGCGACGACGGAGTCGACGTCGCCGCAGCGGTCCGCCTTTGTGAGCACGACCACGGGGTTCGCACCGCTGCTCCACGCCAGCGCGAGGTAGCGGTCGAGACGGCGGAGGTTGAGGTCCTGGTCTAACGCGACCACGATCAGCGCGACGTCGACGTTCGCGGCGAGGACTTGAGCGTCGGCCGCGCGGTCCTTCGGGGCCTGGCGGATGATCGCGCTGCGCCGCCGGAGCACCGCCTCGACCGTGCGATCGCCGTCGATGCGATCGCTTCCGAGTGCGACCCAGTCCCCGACGGTCGGGAGCTCGGTCGGATCAAGACGCCGGAATCTGGCGGGTAGGCGAGCCCGGTCGGGACCGTCACCGGTCTCGACGACGAGGCTCCCGCCACGATCGCTACGGATGACGCGCGCGGGGATGTGCGTTTCATGGTACGGCGCGAACGTATTCGCGAGATGGTCGTCCCAACCCAGCGCTTCTAGGGACGACGACGTGACGTGTTGCAATTGAGGTCTCCTCGAGTCGTTACGACGATCTGGTGCGCGCCGGCTCGAGGCAGCGGCTGTGACTGAAACGCGAGGATCAGCAGACGGCCGAGGCGAGGAGCCGGGTGACGTTGACAAGCCCACCCACAGGCACGGCAACACGAGCGCTTACCGACATCGGTCCTCACCTCCTCCTCGTAGAAGTGACCCGAAGGGTACGCCCGCCGCCGCCAAGGAACAAGGGTTCACTCCACCCCAGGGAACCGGCGGGCGCACCCCGGCGTCCAAGTCTTTCGAGCACCCGTAGTGCTCCCAACCGGAAGGACGGTCCGCACCGAGGCTGCGACTGCGCTCGCGTCGCAAGGCGCGGTGAGCGCGCATAGCCGCCAGGCTATGTAAGCGAGGCGCAACATAGCGAGGCGAGATGCAGGCGCAGCCGAATGCGACCGAACTTCCGGGCGGGAACACATAGGCTGGACGACGAGGATTGTGATGACAGGGCCGCTGAACCAGAGGCGCCGCGCGGTTGCGCTGCTGTGCCTCCTACTGGCGATCTTTCTCGTGCCCACCGCCGCGCGGGCGCAGTCGTCCATCGACACCGTGGTCGAGTCCCTCGGCAGTGATCCCCTCTACATCGACCAATCCGCGGAGAGCGCGCTCCCGCCCGCGGGGGCACAGCGGCTGCGGGCCGCGATCGCCGAGGCCGGTACCCCCGTCGCGGTCGCGATTGTCCCGGCTCGCGAGGGTGCCCCACGGGCGCTGATCCAAGAGATCGGTCCCCGGCTCGACCGGCCGGTGACCTTGGCGGTCATCTCCGGCCGGAGCTTTGGCGCGGGCAGCTCGGTGATCGACGGCGCCGGGTCGCTGGCCGACGCCGCACTGGCTGAGCACGCGGGCGACGGGGCGGAGGCGATCCTGCTCGACTTCGTGCGACGTGTCGACAACGCCGCGGCGGCCACCCAGGCCCAGGCTCGGGACGTGGCGCGAGAGCCGGCGCCGAGCGGCGGCGGTAGCCTGTTCTTGCCCATCGTCCTCGTCATTGGCGCGGGCGCGCTCGGATTCTTCGCGCTGCGGGGGAAGCGGCAGCGGGACGCCCAGCGGCAGCGCGAGTTCGCGGACGTGCGCGCTGCGGTCGAGGAGGACCTTGTCGCGCTCGGCGAGGACATCCGGGCGCTGGATCTCGACGTCTCAATGCCTGGGGTCGATCCACGCGCGGTCGAGGACTACTCGACGGCGCTTGATCGCTACCAGAAGGCCTCTGACACCTTCGACCGCGCTCACCAGGCGCCCGACCTCGCGCCGGTCACCTCCGCCCTTGAGGAGGGTCGTTACCTGATGACCTCCTCCCGCGCCCGGCTGGGCGGAGAGGAGCCACCCGAGCGGCGTCCGCCCTGCTTCTTCGATCCTCGTCACGGCCCTTCGGTCACCGATGTCGAGTGGGCGCCCGAAGGAGGGGCACCACGGATGGTGCCGGCCTGCGCGGCGGACGCGCAGCAGATCCGGGACGGCTTGGAGCCCCGCTCGCGGCAGGTCATGGTCGATGGCACGCCCATGCCGTACTGGGGCGCCCCCTCGTGGTTCAGCCCGTGGGCCGGTGGGTACTTCGGCTTCGGTGGAACGGGGCTGTTCACCGGTCTGTTGCTCGGGCAGGCGCTCGGCGACTGGGGCGGCGGCTTCGGAGGCGACTTCGGCGGTGGCGACTTCGGCGGCGGCGACTTCGGCGGCGGCGACTGGGGAGGCGGTGACTTCGGCGGCGGAGATTTCTAGCCAGTCCAGGCGCCTTGCGGTCACCTCCGCGGTGCTGCGGTCCGTTGGCTACGAGCCGGCCCGGCGTATCCTCGAGGTCGAGTTCACCAGCGGCCACGTCTACGAGTACGGCGACGTGCCGCCCGAGGTATACGAGGAGCTCATGGCGGCGGAGTCGCACGGTCGGTACTTCAACGCAAAGATCAGGGACGGATACCGTTACCGCCGGCTCCCCGCGGCCGTGCCGTACGGGCCGACTCAGCGCGCGATCGAGGACCTGCGCGACCACCTAGGCGACCGCCTCACCGAGTCACGCGCCATCCGCGAGCAGCACGGGGTCGACGAGGGCTGGCGGCCGGGCGTGGCGCCCGAGGCGGTCGCGTTCCCGACGTCGACCGTCCAGGTCGCGGAGGTCGTCAGGGCCTGCGCCCGGCACCGGGTACCTGTGATCCCGTTTGGGGCTGGCACGTCGCTCGAGGGACAGGTGGCGGCGCTCCATGGCGGCATCTGTATCGATCTCACCGGGATGGACCGGATCCTAGAGGTCAATCCCGGCGACCTCTCCTGCACCGTGCAAGCGGGGGTGCGGCGCCTCCAGCTGAACGATCGGCTCCGCCACGACGGGCTGTTCTTCTCGGTCGACCCTGGCGCCGACGCGACTATCGGGGGGATGACCGCGACGCGGGCGTCGGGCACGAACGCCGTCCGATACGGGACGATGCGCGAGAACGTGCTGGCGGTCACCGCGGTGCTGCCCAACGGCGAGGTGGCGCGGACGGCGCCGGCCGTCCGCAAGTCGTCCGCGGGCTACGACCTGACGCGGCTGCTGGTCGGCTCCGAGGGGACGCTCGCGGTCGTCACGGAGGTCACCCTCCGCCTCTACGGCATTCCCAAGGCGATCGCCGGCGCGGTGTGCTCGTTCGCGTCGCTGGAGGGAGCCGTCCAGGCGGTGATCTCCACGATCCAGCTCGGCATCCCCGTCGCCAGGATCGAGCTGCTGGACGAGGTGCAGATCCGGGCGTCCAACCAGCACGCGGGGCTCGACCTGGCGGAGGCTCCCACCCTCTTCTTGGAGTTCCACGGCACCGAGCGGGGGGTGGCCGAGCAGGCGGAGTACGTCCGCGAGATCGCCGGCGAGCACGGCCGGACAAGCTGGTCCCACAGCACCGATCCGACCGAGCGCAACCGGTTGTGGACTGCCCGCCATCAGGCGTACTACGCCGTGCTCGCGCTGCGGCCGGGCTGCAGAGGTGTGGTCACCGACGTCTGCGTGCCCATCTCGCGCCTGGCTGACTGCATCCTGCAGACCCGGCGCGACATCGACGAGGCGGGCGTGCTCGCGCCGATCGTCGGCCATGTGGGGGACGGCAACTTCCACGTGGTCTTCTTGCACGACCCCGACGATCCGAGCGAGCTCGCCGAGGCACAGCTCCTGAACGAGCAGCTCGTCGCGCGGGCGCTCGCTATGGGCGGCACCTGTACGGGCGAGCACGGGATCGGGTACAGCAAGCTCGGCTTCATGGAGGCCGAGCACGGCCCCGCGACCGTCGACCTGATGAGAGCGATCAAGCAGGCGATCGACCCGCTCGGCATCATGAACCCGGGCAAGGTCCTCCCGGGGTGGTAACTGTGTGCTGGGCGGCGGCTGGGACCGGCTTGGGGTCCTGGAACACCGGCTCGCGCTCCAGGTCGTGCATCCAGACCGAGAGCTCGATGGAGATGCCGTTGGGGTCCTCGAAGTAGACCGAGCGGACGATGCCGTGGTCGACGACGTCGCTGGGGTTCCAGTTCGCGTCCCGCAACCGTCGCTGCGCCGCGAGGAGATCCTCCTCGGACGCGACCGCGATCGCGACGTGGTCGAACTGGCGACCCGACGCGGGGACACCCGAGTCCTTCCGGGGAGGGAGCTCCACCTCTGGCCACTCGAAGAACGCGACCGCGCTGCCCGGTCCCAGACTGAAGAAGTAATGGCGATACGGGAGACCGTCCGGCTGGTTGCCGAGCGTGCCGATGAGCCTCATCCCGAGCACGTCGCAGTAGAACTGGACGGTCTTCTCCATGTCATTGGTGACGAGCGCGACGTGGCTCACACCCTGGAAGTTCAACGTTGGCGCAGGCATGGGTCCTCCCTGGAGGCGGATACACCATCCCGACGCTACCGCCTTTCGATAGCGAACGAACGGCTTTGCGCTGCGCCCGCACAAATCCTGGGCAATCGGACAGGTCGCTCTAGTGGTGCGGTTGGCGGCCAGCGTCGGAGCACACCGTGCTCCCAGTGATCGGCCAGCGGGCTGAGCTTCGCTGTGGGAAGCATTCTGACCAGGCGGTTTCACCCAGCGCGCCCGGCGACGACGAGGACACCATGTTGGCGCACGCGCGTCACTGGAGCGACTCACACGCGAGTTAAGGTATAGCGCATGAGCGAGCAGCAGCCGAGAATCGGCATCTTGTGTGGGGGCGGACCGGCCCCTGGAATCAACTCCGTGATCGCGGCGGTCACGATCGAGGCAATCAACTCCGGTTGGGAGCCACTGGGTATACGCGACGGCTTCCTCCACCTGATCAATGGCTCGGCCGACGAGGTGCGCCCCCTATCGATCACAGACGTCTCCCGCATCCATGCGCAGGGAGGCAGCATCCTTTTCACCTCTCGCGCCAATCCTACGGTGCGTGACGAGGGCGCCGGCGACCCCGAGTGGCGTATGCATAACTGCGTCAAGACGCTCGACGGTCTCGGAATCGAGATGCTCGTCACGATCGGTGGCGACGACACCGCGTTCTCGGCACAGAAGATCGCCGAGGCGGCCGGTGGCCGGATCCACGTTGCTCACGTACCCAAGACCATCGACGACGACCTGCCACTGCCTGGTGGCGTCCCGACGTTCGGGTTCGAGACCGCTCGCGCCGTCGGCGTGCAGCTCGTGAACAACCTGATGACCGACGCGATGACCACCCGCCGGTGGTTCTTCGTCCTCGCGATGGGGCGATCGGCTGGCCACCTGGCGGTGGGGATCGGCAAGGCCGCCGGTGCAACGCTGACCGTGATCGCCGAGGAGTTCGGAAAGGATCGACCGATCCGCCTCGACCATCTCGTCGACCTGGTCGAGGCGGCCATGCTCAAGCGCATGGCCCACGGCCGGCCCTTCGGTGTCGCGGTGTTCTCGGAAGGACTCGCCCTCCGCTTGTCGGAGCAGGACCTGCAAAAGATCCTGCCCGACGTCGAGGTAGACGAGCACGGCCATATCCGGCTAGGAGAGCTGGACCTGGACAGGGTGCTTGCCGACATGGTCAAACAGCGGTTCAAGGCACGGAACGAAAAGGTCACGGTCGTCGGGAAGAACATCGGCTACGAGCTGCGCTGCGCTCCGCCTATCCCCTTCGACATCGAGTACACCCGCGACCTGGGATACGGGGCGGTCGACTACCTGCGCGGGTTGCGCGATAGGCGGAGCGACGAGTTCGGCGCCATGATCACACGCCAGGACGACCACCTCGTCCCCCTCCCCTTCGGGTCCTTCAGCGATCCCAGGACCGGCCGCACGCAGATCCGCGAGGTCAACATCGACAGTGGCTCCTACCGCGTCGCCACCGAGTACATGATCCGCCTCGAGCGCGACGACCTCGAAGACCCCACCCGCCTCGACCCGATCGCCCACGCTGCCGGACTCACTCCTGGAGAGTTCACCGCCCGCTACGGCTACCTCGTCGGCGCGGGCCAGGAGCCAAGCACCGGCGAGTAAGGAAGGTTGCCGGTGCGCGTCGCACTCCGTGTACGCGCGGGTCCGGGGCGGGGATGAAATCACCCCGTCAGTGCGCTGAGCCAGAGCGCAAGCGTCGCGAGCGTCGGGCCAATGGAAATCTCCCACCGTGGGATGAACGCGAAGAGGAGCAGAAGCCTGGGCAAGTCTCTCGTTCAACGCGTCTTCAACGCATCTTCAACGGGGCACTGCGACGATGAGGAAGACCTCTACCCGACATGGCCGGGCTCATGAAGGCAGAGGCTGCAGGGGGAAAGGGGCCCCGGCAAGTGAAGGGCTTGCCGGGGCCTCGCTCATCGTGCCCGGGCCTTTGCCCACTCCGACGCCTAAGCGGCGAAAGCCGCCGCGGCCCTCTGAACAACCGCGGCGGCTTCGCGCTGTCCACGGCAGCCGCCGTTCGGTGTGAGTCCGAGCGGGCCCCATGGCTGCGATGGATTCCCAGTCTCCGGCCCGTAGGTTCCTCTCCGGAAGGCACGGTCCGGCCTGGCTGCCTGCGGTCAAGGATGCGAGAGTCACTGTCGCACAACATCCCTCGAACGAGGCATTTACTGCGCGAACCGCGGCACCAAGCGTCTGTTTGCGCATCGCTTGTTCAGGGGATGCCGGGGCGCCGGGCGGCTTGAGCGGCGAGTTCGATCTTAGAGCTGACACCGAGCTTGGCGAAGACGTGGCCAAGGTGCGTCGCGACCGTGTGGTGAGAAATGGACAGGCGGTTGCCGATCTGGAAGTTCGTCAGGCCTTCGGCGACCAACGCGATCACCGCCAGCTCTTTCTCCGTCAGCGCGTCCCATCCGACGGTGGGACTGTCCCGCCTGCGACGCTTGCGCCGTTCCAACCCTCGATCTCGCAACGTCTTCGTCGCCCGAGCCGTGTGATGGTCAGCGCCCAGATGCTCGTAACACTGGAGTGCCTCATCGAAGAGCGGCCGGGCCTCGTCAAGTCGTCGCAGCTGACCAAGCATCACCGCCGCGTCTTCGCAGGCTCGTGCCAGCTCGAACGGCCGGGCGGCATGCCGGTACCGCTCCACGGAGCGGAGCAGGATGTCGGGATCGACCTCCGTCAGCCCCTGGCACAGCAGCGCTGCCGCGTCGGCGCTGGCCGCGCCCATAAGGGCGGCCGTCTTGGCCACCGCATCGGTCGCGGCCCGCGCGCGGTCCACCTGGCCGGCGGCCAGGGCGAACCGCACGAGATCAGGCCCGACTAGGGGATACGCCGTAGCGGCCCGCAGCGTGGTGGCCTCCTCCCAGCTGCGCATCAGCCACTCGAACGCCTCACCGGGGCGCTCAGCCTCCGCGTGCTCCATCCCCCGCGCCCATGTCACCCAGTACGCGCCAACGCGTGACCCCGCACTGGCCAAGCCAGGCTCGGCCATCGCAAGGTGACCTCGCGCCACCGCAGGTTGGCCTCGGTGGACGGCGATCAGCGCCAGCAATCCGTACGCCGAGACGGCGACAAAGGGCATCCCCACCTCTTCGGCAATCGCCAATCCGGTCTCCGTCATCGTGACCGCCTCGTCCCAGTCTCCCGCGAGGAAGCTCCGAATGCCTGCCGCGCCATGCAATAAGGGCAGGTTCCACGTCGAGCCTCGCTCGCGGCTGATGCGCCATCCCTCGTGCAGCACCTCAGCCGCTTCCGCGAGGCGATCGACTCTCGCCAGGCTGTTGCCCAGGACGTAACAGCACACCATCTGCTGCATCTCGCCAAGCGGGCTGCCCTCCGCTCGTTTCATCACGACGCTGGCAGTCGCGATCGCATCGGCCAGCCGACCGTCAGCCATGGCGGCAAGCGAAGCCGCGCTGCCCGCGGTGCACCAGGCGGCATCGTCCTCGAAGGCCTCGGCCCGCGCGAGCGCCGCGACCGCGATGCTCGCGCTGTCAGCATCGCCGCGGGTCGCTCGGGCCAACGCGCCAGACGCCTGAAGCTGTGCTCGCTCCCGCTCGTTCAGCCTTGACGATACGGGGTCGACGTCGCACACGGCGACGGCTCCCTTCAGGTCGCCCAGCATCCCAAGCGCCCAACTCAAGGCGACGCGCAAGCGAACCTCTATCCGAGAGTCCCGGCACTGGCGCAGCAACGCTTGGGCCAGCGCCTGGCCCTCAGCCATGCGGCCGGCCCAGAGCAGGCCGTAGATCTGCTCTGCCAACACGCCCTCTCGAGCAGGGTCGGTGGCACGCATCAGCTCCAAAGCCCGCCCGAAAAAGTCGGCTGCGACCCCGGGAGCCCGCATTGCGACCTCTCGGCCCGCGCGGCATAGCCAGCCCACCGCGTGCGTATCGCCCGGTGTCGCGGCGATCCCTAGATGGACGGCAACCCGGCTCGCGGGAGCGCCAGCGGCCGCCAACGCTTCACCGGCCTCGTGGTGCAACCCGATGCGCACCGCGTGTGGCAGGTCGTGGTACACCGCCTCACGGACGACATCGTGACGGAACGCGAGCTGGTCGCCTGCCTCGCCCAGCAAGCCGGCTTTGAACGCTTCGTCCACCGCGGGCAAGAGCTCCACGACAGGCCGGCGCCATACGGTCGCCAGGTCGGTCAGCGACAGCGTTGAGCCCAGGATCGAGGCCAAGCGCAACAGCTCGACGGTGTCGCCTGAGACCGCGCTGACACGCCGGAGGATGGTCTGGCGCAGCGTGGGAGGTAGCCCGATATCATCGCCGACCTCGGCCCTTCCCGAGGACACCACGACCGCATCCTCGTCGCGCAGCGCGCCGAGCAGCTCTCGCACGAACAGCGGGCTCCCCCCGGCTCGCGACAGCCGGCGACGCAGCCGAGGTCCTGGGGGCGCCCCCAGGATGTCCATCACTAGTTGGGTGACGGCGGTGTCTCCGAGCGGCCCCAACCGGAGATGCAGGCCGCCCTCCTCGACACAGGCATCGACCAGGCGCTCCAGGTCACCCCGGTCCCGCTTCGGGCGGAATGTTCCGATCAGTGCCACTGGCGCGTAGCCCAAGCGACGGTCTAGCGCTCGCATGGCAAGCAGCGTGGAGGGATCGGCCCAGTGCAGATCTTCTAGGACGAGGACCACCGGCTGCGCCGCGGCGAGGTCTTCTACCAGCTCCACGAGCGCCTCGACGACGCGGTACCGCAAACCGGGGCCGCTGGAGATTGGCCCGTCGATGCCCTCACTCAAATCGCCCGCGATCAATCGACCAATCGCCGAGCGCGCCGGATCCGGGGAACGCCACCGGCAGCCGAGCGCGTCAGCCACGACACCGAACGGCCGCGTGGCCTCCAGCTCGTCCCCACGCCCCTGGAAGACCTCGAACCCTCGACCTTCGGCCACAGCGACGACCTCGGATACCAGCCGCGTCTTGCCGATCCCCGCCTCGCCCTCGACGAAGGCCACCTGACCGTGCCCCGCGGCGCACGTCTCTAGGCGCTCGGAGAGTTTCTCGAGCTCCTGATCGCGCCCGCGTAATCGCACGCTTGAGCGTTCCCCTGGCATCACGAGCACATGATAGTCAGGTACCCGCATCTGGGATCGCCGCCCCATGACAACCACGCCGAGGCCATAGCACGGCTGGCCTCTGCGGGGACCTCGGTCCGCCAGTGCAGCTAACATGCTAGCCCTGTCTTCCGCGCATGCGGGTCGGTGGGTGGGGCAGGTTCGTGCTCAGGATCGGTTGTCCCAGCCTTCGGCCTGTTCCAGGGCTGTTACGGACAGGGTTTGGAGTTGTGAGACGAGCTGGTGGAGACGGCGGGCGTTGTCGAACCATCCCTGGTAGCGGGCTTGCTGGTCAGGAGTGAACTTGCGGGTGACGGTTTTGCCGTCCACGGGTCGGACCCAGCTGAGGTAGGGGCCGTGTAACAGGGGCGGGTCGGCTTGGCAGCGGCAGCGGGTCTTGCCGCAGGCCGTGGTCCGCGACACCAAGCTGCCGGGCAACGCGAACCCGATCTGGGCCAACGCCTCGGCGATGCGGCCCAGATCTTGGCGGGACTCGCCGGATTGGGGTATCGACATCGCCTCCAAGGA
>JBOGED010000063.1:0-3446 GCA_050743625.1 Egibacteraceae bacterium
CAGGATGCGTGACGGGCTCCACTCGGCGTGCCGTCGATGCGACACCGGCATGTGGGCGGGATCGGTGGTGTGGCGTCCCGGCGTGTCGTCACGGCGGTGAGAGGCGACCCGCCGGGCGGCGTGGAACACCTCGATCGTCGTGGTGGTGGCCCGCACGTCGACGCGGGACCCGACGAGCTGGTGCGGCACCGAGTAGTAGTGGCGCTCGAACTCGAGGTGTTCTCTGAACTTGCTCGGTTCGGCCTGTTTACGTGGTTTCTGTCGATCTGTCGCCGCGGTGGCTGCCTGGCGGCGTGCCGATGTCGACCGCGGACTGGGTTGAGTTTCGCCGGTCGATCTGGGTGAGCTTGTCCTCGGCGCCTGCACGGCTGACCTCGAGTCCTTCGATTTCGCCGAGCCAGCCTTCGCGTTCGGCTTCGGCGATGCGGACGGTGAGGTTGTCGCGGATGTCGACGAGCCGGTCGCGTTGGGTCGGGTCGGGCCAGAGCATCGAGCAGCGAACGCACGCGTGCTCGTGGATGCAGGGGGTGCCGAAGGCCCGGGCGCAGGTCCCGATGGAGACCTTGCGTCGCTCGAAGTGGCCGAGGAACTCTTGCCACTCCTCGTCGGTGGGGGTGCGGTATTCCTCGCTTGGGCGCAGCGCGCGCCGTCGCCCGAGGAACGCGAGGTGGGCTTCGATGGCCTCTTCGGGATAGATGGCCTTGTAGCCGAGCGTGACGTTGATGTCGCGGTGACCAGCGATGATCTGGGCGATGTGCGGTGGCAGGCCGTTCATCACGGCATCGGTGATGAACATCCGCCGGAAGTCGTGCGCGGTGCACCGCAGTGGGGTGCCGTCGCTCTGGTCAACGAGGCCGGTGTGGGCCAGGGCTTCGTCGAGGAGGGTGCTGACCAAACCGCCGCCGATCGCGTGGTTCTCGCCACCGAGCCGACGCTGGAACAGCAGCGGCGATGGTGGCAGCCAGACGTGTTCTGGGAGTCGCGGGCCCGGACCATAGGCACCATGCTGTTGTGGTCGCGAATGCGGCAGATGATGGCGCTGAGAACGTCAGCGAGCTCGGGGCTGACGACCAGGAGCCGCTCCGCGTCGGTCTTGGACGGCGCGATCTGTAGCAGGGGAACGAGCTCCCCTGTGGTGGGGAGCCGATATTGGATGGGTGTGGCTACTTCGCGACGAGTCGAAGAAGGCTGAAATCAAGGGGTTCTTGGCGTCAACCGAGCTGTGGTAGGTCGACAAAACCCGGGGTTATGACCCGATCCGGCTGATATCCCCGGGTTTCGGGGACTTCCGGGCCGCTGTCAGCGGGTCCGATGGCTGCGGCGACGGCGCCGAGGGGGGCCTTCGAAGTTCACCCCGGCCTGAGCCGCCAGGTACTCGGTGGCCTGGCGTGACAGGTCGCGCATTTGGGTGAGGACGGCCTCGAGGCGACGCCGATTGGCGATCCAGCCCCGATACAGCTCTGCCGCCTCTGGGGAGATCAAGCGCGAGACTGTCCGCCCGTCTTCCTTCCACGACAGCTGCCAGTAGGGCCCGTGGCGCTGGCCGGGGTCGGCACAGCGGCAGTTCGGGTTGTTGCAGGTCGTGTAGCGCTGCACGAGGCTGCCCTCGCAGACAAAGCCGACCTCTGCGATGCGGGCCTTGGCGGCCTCGTAGTCGGCCCGGCAGGCCTGCAGTCGTGCCTCGAGCTCGTCCGGTGAAAGCCGCCGCTTGGTCATCGTCCAGTATAATACTGGACGTCCATGGCCCACCGGTCGGCAAGCGGGGCGGAGGCCCTCGGGGACCTGGAGGCGTATCTGGCCCGCGCCGCCCGACGCCGCCTCAGCCTGTCCGAGGTGGAGTCCGAGTCGGTCAGGCGAGGACGAGAGGTCGTCCGGTTGGGCTTGCAGGCCCACCTGGATGCCCGCGGCGTCGGCGACGTGGGCCCGGCCCTTGTCCTGGGTGGCCCGGACGGCCCGGTGCGGCTCGGCTACAAGCGTCTACACAGCCGGCGCATCGTGAGCCTGGCCGGGGAGCTGCGCGTGACCAGGATGGGCTACGGCGCACCCGGTCAGGCCAGCATCCACCCCCTCGATGCCGAGCTTGCCCTGCCGGGGCGCTCGTTCAGCTACGGGGTCCAGCGCCACCTGGTCCGCTCAGCGGTGTGCGGGCCCTTCGACGAGGCTGTCCGGGCCGTGGCTGAGATGACCGGGGTGAAGATCCCCAAGCGCAGCGCCGAACAGATGGTCATCGACGCCGCGGTTGACGTCGACGCCTTCTACCAAGCCCGCGCCGGGTGCTCTCTCCTGACCAAGGGGGACCTTGTGGTCGGGGCCATCGACTGCAAGGGCATCCCCATGGTCAAGCCCGAGCCCACCCGCAAGGTGGCCAGACGCAAGAAGGGTGAAAAGCCCCAGAAGAAGAAGATGGCCACCGTCGCTGCCGTCTTCGCCGCCGCCCCCCGCCGGCGAAGCCCCGAGGCAGTGGTCGCCAGCCTGTTCGCCGATGACCCCGCTCCCAGCCGCAAGGTCCGCCAACGCCCCAAGGACAAGCGGGTCTGGGCGTCCCTGCTCGCCGGCAAAGACGCCTTCATTTCCGACGTCGGCGCCGAGATGACACGACGCGACCCTCGACACCGACACACCTGGGTGATCGTCACCGACGGCGAGCGGGCCCTGCAACGCCGGGTCATCAACAACTTCACCGACATCACCTTGGTGCTCGACCTCCTTCACGTAACGGAGAAGCTCTGGAAGGTCGGAAACGCCCTGCATCCCGAGGGGAGCCCCGAAGCGACCTCCTTCGTCCGCGAGCGAGCCGAGCGCGTGCTGCGCGGCGAGGTCAGCCAGGTCGTGAAAGGCCTCCGGCTCATCGTGACCAAGCGCCGTCTCCGAGGAGCGAAGGCCAAGACCATCACCGATGTCGCCAACTACCTCTACGCCAACCGGGACCGCATGCGCTACCACGAGTACCTGAACAAGGGCTGGCCGATCGCCAGCGGCGCCGTGGAGGGCGCATGCAAGTGCTTGGTTCGCGATCGCCTCGAGCGCAGTGGCATGCGCTGGACGCCGAACATGGCCGAGGCGATGCTCAAGCTACGAGCCGTCCACCTCTCCGATGACTGGGATACCTACTGGAAGTGGCACGTGCAACAAGACCAGCTGCGCCTCTACCGGAAGGACACATGGCGGGTCGTCCGAAAGTAGCCACGCCCATGTCAATTGGTCCGTGCACATCCCCAAGCTGACCGACTTCTGGGCATGGCAGCTGCTCGGCGAACCGGGCTACGAGCGCAACCCGCTGCGCGCCCACGAACCGGTGCACGCGCGCACCCCGTTCGGCGCCGACCACCACCAACGCTGGCTGGAGCTGTTCGACACGACGGTGGACGAGCTGTTCGCCGGCCCGACCGCTGAGGTGGCCAAGCGGCGCGCCAGACGGATGGCCAAGGCGATGGGCCGCCTCCTTC
>JBOGED010000064.1:0-8488 GCA_050743625.1 Egibacteraceae bacterium
AGCCCGGCTCGGGTTTGGGTATGAGCGCGGAGGGCGGCGGGGTCAAGCCGGACCGGGTAGACGACCGGTTGCCCGCCGGTCAGGGCGGCGTCCAGCAGCGCTAGCGCGTTTTGGGGGGTTAACGGCGCCAGGCCCTGACGGGTCATGCGCGCTAGGTCAGCCCGGTCGAGATGATCGGTCATACCCTGACCGGTCCAAGGGCCCCAGGCCAGCGAGACCGCAGCCAGGCCCCGTGTCCGCCGATACGCCGCCAACGCGTCCAAAAACGTGCTCGCGGCCGCGTAGTTGGCCTGGCCTGGACCGCCCAAAGTGCCCGCGATCGAGGAGAACAGCACGAACACCGACAACTCCAGATCTTGGGTGAGCTCGTGGAGATGCCAGGCAGCGTCGGCCTTGGGCGCCAACACCCGATCAACCCGCTGTGGCGTCAACGATCCGATGACCCCGTCATCGAGCACCCCTGCGGCATGCACCACCCCCGCCAGCCGCCCTCGAGCCGTGACCGAGTCCACCAGCCCGCCCAGCGCGTCACGATCACCCACATCACAGGCGACCACCCTGACGTGGGCGCCTAACCCGGCCAGCTCGGCGGCTAAGGCGTCCGCGCCCGGCGCCCTAGGGCCTTGCCGGCTGGCCAACACTAATCGGTCCACCCCATGACCGGTGACCAAGTGACGGGCCACCTGCGCTCCCAACGCCCCCGTGCCACCCGTGACCAACACCGTGCCTTGGGACAGGGGCGGGGGGATGGTGAGCACGATTTTGCCGGTATGGCGCGCTTGGCTGATATACCGCAGCGCTTGGGGGGCTTGGCGGACGTCCCAGGTCGTGACGGGCAGCGGGGTGAGGGCGCCGCATCGGAACAGCGCGATGATCTCAGCCAGCATCGCTTGGATGCGGTCGGGGTCTGTCTCGCGCAGGTCGAACGCCTGGTAGGCGACACCGGGATACGCATCGGCGACCTCAACGGCGGAACGGAGGTCGGTCTTGCCCATCTCGACGAACCGGCCGCCGCGAGGCAGCAGCCGCAACGACGCGTCCACGAACTGCCCCGCCAAGGAGTTGAGGACCACGTCCACGCCCCGCCCGCCGGTAGCGGTCAACAGCTGCCGCTCGAACTCCAGGTCGCGGGAAGAGGCGACACGCTCGGGAGGTATCCCCAGCCGGTGGAGGGTGTTCCACTTGCCAGGGCTGGCGGTGGCGTACACCTGGGCGCCGAGATGGCGAGCGAGTTGGGTGGCGGCCATACCGACCCCACCCGCAGCGGCGTGAACCAGCAGCGACTCGCCCGCGGCCAGCCCGGCCAGGTCGACCAGCCCGTGATAGGCCGTCAAGAACACGATCGGCACCGACGCGGCCTGTGTGAACGACCAGCGGTCAGGCATACGGACGACCAGACGGTGATCGGTGACCGCGACCGGGCCGAACGCGCCCGCCATCAGGCCCGTCACCCGATCACCCGCAGCCAGGCCGGCCACGCCAGGGCCGACCTCGAGGATCACCCCGGCGGCCTCGCCACCCAACACCGCCGGGCCTGGGTAGACGCCCAGCGCGACCAGCGCGTCACGGAAATTCACTCCCGCCGCGTGTACCGCGACGCGGACCTGCCCAGCCTCCAACGGCTGGGTCGCTTGTGGGCAGGCGACCAACGACAGGCTGTCCAACGTGGCCTGACCGGTGGTGTCCAGCCGCCATGCCGGCACCCCGGGCGGTGGCGACAACGCCGCCGGAGCGGCCAGGCGGGACAGGCGAGGTGTCAACACCTGCCCTTGGCGTAGGGCCGCTTGTGGCTGCCCCGACGCCGCCGCCGACACCAACGCCTCGAGCGCCTCGGGGGCGTCCAGGCCACCGTCCAGGTCGATCAGGGCCAACCGGTCGGGATGCTCGGACTGCGCCGAGCGGACCAGCCCCCACACCGGCGCGTAGGCCAGGTCGGTCACGTCCTGACCGCTCACGGCGACCGCGCCACGAGTCAGGACCACCAGCCGCGACGAGACCAGCCGGTCCTCAGCCAGCCATGCTTGAACCAGGGTCAACACCCGATGCGTCACCGCATGAGCTGCCCCCACCAGCCCGCCAGCCTGGACGGCCGCACCCGCCGGATCGGCCGCGCCAGCCTGGGTGGCCGGGGATGCGCAGACGGCGAGCACCACCTTGGGGACCGGCCCACCCGCGGCGACGGCTTGGGCGAGGTCGCCCAGGTGGGGATAGGCGGTCACGGCCGTCCCGACGGCTGCCAACCCGCCGGCCAACTCTGCGCCTAGTCCTAACGAGTCAGTGTCTACTATCGCCCACCCACCCGCCGCCGCGGGCGTGGCCGGCTGGGTTGACAGCGATGTCCAGTCCACCCCCAGCAACCAATCGCGTTGCCCGCCACTCGTGGCGGCTTGCAGCAGCTCGGAAGATACCGGCCGCAGGGTCAACGACTCCACTGACAGCACCGGCGCGCCGGTCGGGTCGGTGACCGTCAACGCCACCGCGCCCCCACCCGCCTGCCGCAACCGTGCCCGCAACGCTGACGCGCCCGTGGCGTGCAGACACACCCCCGACCACACAAACGGCAACCCCACCCCGGAGCCGGTGCCGACGTCGGTGGCAGGGGCCAAGGCCAGGGCGTGGAGCGCGGCGTCGAGCAGCGCGGGGTGTAGCCTGAACTGTCCCGCCTCGGCCTGAACCTGTTCGGGCAGGGTGACCTCGGCGAACACCTCATCGTCCCGCCGCCACACGCGCTGCAACCCTTGGAACGCCGGCCCGTAGGACAGGCCTTGCTGGTCCAGACGGTCATACGCCTCGTCGAGGGTGATGGGTATCGCGCCCGCCGGAGGCCACACGTCCATCCCGTCCGACCCCACTGCCCGGCCGCTGTTGGCCAGCACACCGTTGGCGTGACGTGCCCACTCGGCCTGACCGGAGGGGTCCTCCGGTCGTGAGTGCACGCTGAGCGGGCGCCGGTCGGACTCGTCCGGCCCGCCCACTATCACCTGCACCATCACCGCGCCATCCTCAGGCAGCACCAGAGGCGCCTCCAGGATGAGCTCCTCAACAACGCCGCAGCTGACCTGGTCACCCGCGCGTACGGCCAACTCCAACACGGCCGTGCCCGCCAGCACCACCGTGCCCATCACCACATGATCGGCCAGCCACGGGTGGGTCTGGACCGACAACCGGCCAGTCAGCAACACCCCGTCTCCGTCAGCCAACCCCACCGCCGCGCTCAACAACGGATGACCCGCCGGCCCTATGCCAGCCGCGCTGAGATCTCCGGTATCTGTGGAGGGTTGCAGCCAATAGCGTCGCCCCTGAAACGCATACGTCGGCAGCTCCACCCGCCGGGCCTGGCGGCGGCCGGTTTGCCCGGCCAGCGCGGCGGTCCAGTCGATAGGGCAGCCGTGGACGAACAGCCGGGCGATCGCGGTGGTCAGCGACTGCGGCTCGGGCTGGCCATCGCGTAACGCGGGCGCGAGCACCGCGGGTTGCGTCTCGTGTAGGTCGTCCAGGCACTCTTGGCCAAGCGCGCACAACCCCCCACCTGGGCCCACCTCTAAAAAGGCGGTCACGCCCTGGCGGCCTAGCCAGGCCAGCGCATCGGCGAACCGGACGGTGTCGCGAGCCTGCCGCTGCCAATACGCCGGGGAGCAGATGTCCTCGACGGCGGCGGGTTGGCCGGTCAGGGCGGACACGATCGGGATGGTGGGGGGGTGGTAGGTCAGTCCTTGCGCGATGTGGCCGAGGTCGGCCAGGATGGCGTCGGTGTGGGGCGAGTGAAACGCGTGGCCCACCCGCAACCGTTTGGTCCGCCGCCCTTTGGCCTGCCAGAACGCCGCTAGCTGGGACACGGCGTCGGCGTCACCGGAGATCACGGTCAAGGTGGGGCTGTTGACCGCGGCGATCGTGACCTGTTGCTCACGGCCGGCCAACAACGCCGCGACCTCGTCGGAGGCGGCCGCTATCGCGATCATCGCGCCGAGCGGCAGGGTTTGCATCAGCCGGCCACGCGCGGCGACCAGCGCGCAGGCGTCCTCTAGGGTCCATACCCCGGCGGCATAGGCCGCGGTCAGCTCGCCGATCGAGTGGCCCACCAAGAAGTCGGGAGCAAGTCCCCAAGAGGTGACGAGTTGGTAGAGCGCGACCTCCAACGCGAACAGCCCCGCCTGGGTAAACGCCGTCTGGTCCAACAACCGCGCCTCCGCCGTCTCAACCTCGGCGAACAGCACGTCTCGCAACGGCCGGCCCCGATCCTCGTCGGCGCCCAACTGGTGGGTGTCAAGCCTGGCGCAGACGGCGTCTAACGCCTGCGCGAACACGGGGAACGTCTCATACAGCTGCCGACCAGTCCCCGGCCGCTGCGCGCCTTGGCCGGGGAACAGCACCGCCACACCGCCACCCCCGGCCTCGCGGCTGACTCCTTGGACCAGGCCCGCGGCCGGTTGGCCGGTGGCTAACGCGTCCAGCCCGGCCAAGAGGTCCGGACGGTCGGTGCCAGTCACGACCCCGCGATGCTCGAACAGCGCCCGGGTCGTGACCAACGACCAGCCCACATCCTCCACGTCCAGCTCGGGATGGGCCCGCGCATGCTGGGCTAGCCGTCCGGCCTGCCCCGCTAACGCCTGCGCGTTATGGGCCGAGACCACCCACACCCCCACACGGCCATCCTCGGGCGCGGAGGCGTTGTCGGCGGGTTGGCCGTCGGGGGGTGGGGCTTGCTCCAGGATCACGTGCGCGTTGGTGCCGCTGATCCCGAACGAGGACACCCCAGCCCGGCGCGGCTGGCCAGTCTCCGGCCACGGCCTCGCCTCGGTCAGCAGCGCCACCCCACTGCCGGTCCAGTCCACATGGGGGGTTGGGTGGTCGGCGTGCAGGGTGGGGGGCAGCACCCCATGACGCATGGCCTGCACTATCTTGATGATCCCGCCCACCCCGGCCGCCGCCTGAGCGTGACCGATGTTGGACTTCAACGACCCGACCCACAACGGCCGCCCCTCAGGCCGGTGCTGCCCGTAGACGGCAGCGAGCGCGCCGGCCTCGATCGGGTCGCCCAACACGGTGCCGGTGCCGTGCGCCTCGACCGCGTCGACCTGTGCGGGAGCCAGCCCGGCGTTGGCCAGCGCCTGGGCGATCACCCGCTGCTGGGACGGCCCGTTCGGCGCCGTCAACCCGTTGCTGGCCCCATCCTGATTCACCGCACTGCCGGCCACCACCGCCAACACCGGATGACCATGACGGCGGGCGTCGGACAGCCGCTCCACCAGCAGCATGCCCGCGCCCTCAGACCAGCCCGTGCCGTCCGCGTCGGCGGAGAACGCTTTGCAGCGCCCGTCCGGGGACAACCCGCGCTGGCGGGAGAACTCCACGAACACCGTCGGGGTGGCCATTACGGTCACCCCGCCGGCCAACGCCAACGAGCACTCTCCCCGGCGCAGCGCCTGGCAGGCCAGATGCAACGCGACCAACGACGACGAGCACGCTGTGTCAACCGTGATCGCCGGCCCCTCTAGACCAAGGGTGTAGGCAATCCGACCCGAGGCGACGCTAGGTGCGGTGCCGATCAAGAGATGACCCTCGAGCTCCTCGGGCGCTCGCCGCAGCCGTGAGGCGTAGTCGTCGTACATGAGCCCGACGAACACGCCGGTATCGCTGTCCGCCAGCGACGTCGGATTGATGCCGGCCCGCTCTAGGGCCTCCCAGCAGGTTCCGAGCAGCAGCCGTTGCTGCGGGTCGATCGCTAACGCCTCCCGTGGGCTGATATTGAAAAACCCCGCGTCGAACTCGGCCGCGTCGTGCAAGAACCCGCCATGGCGCACATAGCTCGTGCCCGCCTGATCAGGATCAGGGTCATACAATCGCTCCACATCCCAGCCACGATCAACCGGGAACGCCGAGACGGCGTCCACACCCGCGGCTACCAGCTCCCACAGCCCCTCCGGACTGGTCACCCCGCCGGGGAACCGGCAGCCGACCCCTACGATCGCGACCGGCTCGTCGGCCCTGACCGTCGCCACCGCCGGGACCGCGGGAGCTTCGGGCTGTGCGCTGACCAGTTGGCCGCGCAGATAGGCGGCCAACCTGGCCGGGGTGGGATAGTCGAACACCAGCGTGGCGGGCAGCCGCAGCCCGGTCGCGGCGCCCAGCCGGTTACGCAGCTCCACCGCGGTCAACGAGTCGAACCCCAACTCGCGGAACTCCCGCCCCACGTCTACCGCCTCAGGTCGGCTGTGGCCCAACACCACCGCCGCCTCGCCCGCCACCAGCCCCGCCAGCAGCCGCTGGCCCTCAAACTGGGACAACCCCGCCACACGCCGCCCCAACCCATCAGACACACCGCCGTCCACGCCGCCGGGCGGCGGCGCGGCGGCGGGGGGGCGGCCGACCAGCCTGGCCAGCAATCCCGGCAGGCTGCCAGCCGCCGCTTGGGCGCGCAACCCGACCGGGTCCCAACACGCTGCCGTCACGACCGCCTGGTCCATCCCCAACGCGGCGTCAAGCAACGCCAACCCCCGCTCGGCCGGCAGGGGGGCCAGACCCTGGCGGGCCATCCGCGACAGGTCCGCCTCGCTCAACCGGCCGCCCATGCCTACAGCCCACGGGCCCCAGGCCAGCGAAACCGCGGCCAAGCCACGCGCTCGCCGGTAGGCCGCCAATGCGTCCAAAAACGCGTTCGCGGCCGCGTAGTTGGCCTGACCCGGGCTGCCGAGCACACCCGCGACCGAGGAGCACAACACGAACGCCGGCACGTCCCGATCCTGGGTCAGCTCATGCAAATACCACGCGGCGTCCGCCTTGGGACCCGCGACGCGGTCAACCCGCTGCGGGGTCAACGCGCCAACTACCCCGTCGTCCAACACACCCGCGGTATGCACTACCCCCACCAACCGTTCGGTAATAGAGCCCACCAGCCCGGCTAGCGCGTCACGATCGCTCACATCACACGCCGCCACCGTCACCTGAGCGCCCAGCTCGGTCAGCTCGGCCTCCAGCTCGCCAGCACCCGAAGCCTGGGACCCACCGCGGCTGGCCAGTACCACTCGCCGCACCCCGTGCTCGGCCACCAGATGGCGGGCGACCACCCCACCCAACGCCCCCGTCCCACCCGTAACCAACACCACACCCCCCGCATCAAACAACCGCGAGGGCGGCCTGTTGGTGTCCAGCCGGGTCAGTTGGGGCGCCAGCGCCTGGCCGTTACGCAGGGCCAGTTGGGGCTGGCCGCTTTCCAACGCCGCCGCCAGCGCGGCCCAGCAGCCCTCGGTATCGTCTTGGCTGCCCAGGTCGACCACAACCAGCCGGCCGGGATGCTCCGACTGCGCCGAGCGCACCAAACCCCACACCGGCGCGCAGCTCAGGTCGGTCACGTCCTCATCGCCCACCGAGACTGCGCCGCGGGTCACCACCACCAACCGCGACCCGGCCAACCGCTCATCGGCAAGCCACGACTGCACCAAGGCCAACACCCGACCCGTAACCGCATGCGCCGCGGCCACCACCCCACCCGCGCCAACGTCGGAGGCGCACCCGGCCAACACCACCTGTGGGACCGGACCACCAGCGGCGACCGCCTCAACCAGCGACCCCAGCTCCGCATACGCCGTCACGGCCAACCCCGCCGCGGTCAGCCCGGCGGCTAACCCCAGCACGTCATCACCCGCCACCGCCACCGCCCCCGCCAGCGGCGTGACCGGCCCGACCGGCGTCACCCAATCCAGGCCACACAACCAATCAGCCTGCGCCCCACCCGCAGCCGCCAACGCCTGGGAGGACAACGGCCGCAGGGTTAACGAGGCGACCGAGGCCACCAGCCGCCCGGTGAGGTCGGTGAGCGCTAACCCAAACGCCTCAGGGCCGGACGCGTCGACAGCGTCCAGGCCGGGATCCGCAGCTCCCGCCGCGGGCCCCGCCGGCCACAACCGCGCCCGCACCGCCGTCGCCCCAGGCGCATGCACACACACCCCAGACCAAGAAAACGGCAGCCATACCGCCGCTCCACCATCAGGGGCGGCCGGCAGGTCCAACACCAACGGGTGCAAGGCGGCGTCCAGCAACGCCGGGTGCAACCCGAACATGCCCGCCTGCGCCTCGATGCCCACCGGCAACGCGGCCTCAGCGAAGATCTCCTCGCCTTGCCGCCATAGGCCTAGCAGCCCTTGGAACGCCGGCCCGTACCCCAAACCGCGCCCGGCCAGGCGCTCGTACACCCCCTCCGCCTCAACCGCCACCGCGCCCGGCGGAGGCCATACCCCAACCCCATCCGCCGCCTCACCCACGGCAACGCTGGTGGCGAGCACGCCGCGGGCATACCGCGCCCACCCGACCTCTGACCCTGCGTCTTGGCCCTCGGGGCGGGCGTGCACGCTCAACTCGCGCCGACCAGACGCGTCCGGCCCACCCACCACCACCTGCACCACCACAGCGGCGTCCTCGCCCAACACCAACGGCGCCTCCAGGACGAGCTCCTCGACCACACCACAGCCGACCCGCCCGCCAGCCTGGACAG
>JBOGED010000065.1:0-2413 GCA_050743625.1 Egibacteraceae bacterium
CCACGCCCGGGCCTCGCGGCGTTGCTCGTCGGTTACATATGCTCCCGATATGCGCCCTCCTCGGCACAAGCGAGGAGGGCGCAGATCGCACCCCGGACATTCAAAGGACTTCGCCGACGGACCACTAGTGAGTGCGGTTGCCTGACCAGGTGGCCCACAGGGCGGCGTAGCGAC
The DNA here is from genome assembly GCA_050743625.1 of Egibacteraceae bacterium. Taxonomy (GTDB): domain Bacteria; phylum Actinomycetota; class Nitriliruptoria; order Euzebyales; family Egibacteraceae; genus JBOGED01. The sequence continues at coordinate 175 of JBOGED010000065.1, forward strand.
CGCCAGCCGCGATCAGCTGGGCGTGAGTGCCGGTCTCGACGACACGGCCAGCTGAGAGCACGATGATGCGGTCGGCGGACGCCGCCTGGGTGAGACGGTGCGCGACGACGAGAGCGGTGCGGCCTTTCAGGGCGTTGGCGGCGGCAGCCTCGAGAATCTTGGCGCCGGAGCTGCCGGCCTCCGCCGTGGCCTCGTCGAGAATGGCGACGAGTGGGCCGGCCAGCAGCAGTCGGGCCAGGGCCAGCTGCTGTGCCTGCGTAGCCGTCAGGCGGTGCCCGCCGTCGCCGACGACCGTGTCCAACCCTTGGGGCAACGCTTGCGCCCAGCCCAGCGCACCGACCTGGCCGAGCACAGCGGTCAGCTCGCTGTCCGCCGCTTTGGGCCGGGCCAAGCGCAGATCGTCGGCCAGCGTCCCGGCGAACACGTGGATCTCCTGGGTCACCAGCGCGACGGGGCCACCGACCAGGACCCGTCCCGCACTGGGTTGGTGCAGGCCGGCCACGAGCTTGGCGAGCGTGGTCTTGCCAGCGCCGCTGGCACCGACGACGGCGACGCGCTCGCCGGGATCGATCCGCAGGCTCACGTCGTGGAGCACGTCGTGACCGGCGACATAGGCGTGGATGACACGGTCCACCTCGACACCGCCGGCGGTGGCGTCCCCCGTGCCGGCGATCTCGGCTGGCGCGTCCATCCAGCCGACGCCGACCAGGCGGGCCAGCGCCGCAGCCGCGGACTGTGCCTCGTCGAACAGGTACAGCAGCACGTTGATCGGGTCGAACAACCGATGAAAATACAGCGCGGCCGCGGTGGCGACCCCCACGCTGACCGTGCCCGCCCGGACGAGCACGAACCCGGTCACCAAGATCGCGCTCAACCCGACGAACTCGGCGAGGTTGAGGCGGCCGAAGAACCGGGTGCGCAGCGCGGTCGCGCGCAGGGCCAGGGCGACAGCGGCGCGGGAGCGCTCGGCGACCGCCGTGACGTGGGAGGCGGCCAGCCGGAAGGCCCGCACGGTCGCGGCGCCGTCGATCGAGTCGTGGAGCTGGTGGGCACGCTCGCCCTGGGCGATGCGCTCAGCGGCATACAAGGGCGCTGACCGCCGCAGGTACCAGCGCAGCGTATGCGCCTGGATCGGCGCGGCGCACAGCCCGGCTAGCGCGAGCCGCCAATCCAGCGCCGCCAGCCCGACAACCGTCAGGCCCACGGTCAAGCCCGACGACATCAGCGCCGGGAACGCTTCACGCACGGCGGTGGACACGACCGAGACGTCGCCGCCCACACGCGCGAGCAGATCACCGGTGCCGGCGCGTTCGACCACATCGAGCGGCACGGCCAGCACCCGGTCCACAACCCGCTCCCGCAGCACCGCGAGCATCGTCTCGCCTAGGCGGGCCACGAGCACCGCGCCAGCCGCCGCGAGCGCCCCCTGGGCCACGGCCACGCCGACGAGGCCGAGGACTGGTCCGGTGACCGCTGAGGCTGGCTGGCCATCGATGACCAGGTCGACGATCCGACCCAGCAGCGGCGGGCCGAGTAGTCCGGCGACCGTTCCCGCCAGCAAGACCACCGCGCTCGCCGCCGCCAGCGCCCCGTGGGGGCGGACCAGCGTCCGCAATGCCCGCCGGGTCTCCACCGCCGTAGCGGTCGGAAGCAGCTCGCGAACGAAAGGCGCGCCGCTCTGGGATGATCCCTCCGGAATGGGACCGCGCTCCCCGCTCACGAGAGGACCGCGGTCCGGTAGCGCTCATCCCGATGGACGAGCTCGGTGTGCGTGCCGTGCGCGACGACCTTGCCGTGATCGATCACGACCACACGGTCCGTGGCAGCCAGCAGCGCGGGGCTGGTCGTCACGACGAGCGTGGTGCGCCCAACGCGTAGAGCGCGCAACCCGGCCGCGATCCGCGCCTCGGTGGCCACGTCGACCGCGGTGGTGGGATCGTGGAGCACCAAGACCGGCGGGTCGGCGGTCAACGCGCGCGCCAGCGCGACCCGTTGACGCTGGCCACCGGACAACGACCGCCCGCGCTCTGCCAGTCTGGTCTCCGCGCCGTCCGGCAACGTCGCGGCGACCTCGTCAGCGGCCGCCGCCGCCACGGCAGCGTCGGCCAAAACGGGATCGCTGTTCCCTGCGCGGATGTTGTCGATCAGCGTGCCCTCGAACAGATCGGCGTCGTGCGCGGCGACCAGCACCGCGCCGCGAGCGTCGCCGAGCGCCAACGCGTCGAGCGGCACCCCGTCC
>JBOGED010000066.1:0-21050 GCA_050743625.1 Egibacteraceae bacterium
TTAGAACGTCGCGAGACAGTTCGGTCCCTATCCGCTGCGCGCGCAGGAGACTTGAGAAGGGCTGCCCCTAGTACGAGAGGACCGGGGTGGACGTACCTCTAGTGTGCCGGTTGTCCTACCAAGGGCATGGCCGGTTGGCTACGTACGGAAGGGATAAGCGCTGAAGGCATCTAAGCGCGAAGCTCGCTTCAAGATGAGGTCTCCCATCGGGAAAACCGAGTAAGGCCCCCTGCTAGACCACAGGGTTGATAGGCCGGAGGTGTAAGGGCAGTAATGTCTTTAGCCGACCGGTACTAATAGGCCGAGGACTTGCCTTTGATGCTCGCGCTCGTTATGGCGTTCAACTGGACGCTTCTTGGCTTGAAAACTTCAGATTGTTCCGCGGTCATAGCGGAGGGGGTACACCCGGCTCCATTCCGAACCCGGAAGTTAAGCCCTCCAGCGCCGATGGTACTGCCTGGGAGACTGGGTGGGAGAGTAGGTCGCCGCGGACCATTTCGACAGCCGCCTTCGGGCGGCTGTCGGCGTTTCGGCATAAAGTTCAGGCCGGGTTCAACGAAAGGCTCGGGGTGGCGAATCCCAGCAAGGGGAACGGGCGTGACCAGGAGCGGCCGAGGAGGGATCAGCCCAGGCGCGCGAAGCGGAACGAGCGGGGTATACGAGGGGACGATCGGTCGGGCGGTGGAGCAGAAGGCGGCGACCGACCGGAACAGCGGCGGGGGCAGCGGGGCGAGCAGCGCCGGACCGGAAGCCCGGCAGAGCTAGAGGCGCCGGAGAGCCGGGGGACCGAGGCGGGGAGGAAGCCGCAACGGGGAAGCTGGCGCGGCGAGGACACGAGGAAGCGGCCGCCAGGGGACGCCCGACGGGCCGGAAGATCCGATGAGGCGGTGACGTTTGAGCGGGGCCAAGCTCTCCAGTCACGTCGCGGTGGACCGCGGCGTGACACCACGAAAGGGCGGGAGGGCCCTGACTGGCAGCCCTCCAGCGCTGGGGGAAATGACGCGAGATCGGGAGACGACGTTCGAGGCCGACGGAGTGGACCGGCGCGTGGACGGCCGGGCGGCCAGGCCGTTGAGCCTGGTCGGCGGCGCGGGTTGCCTGACCGGGAAAGCCGTGACAGGCGAGAGGGGAGCGAGCGTGATCGTCCGCGGCGCGACCGTGCGGGCGGCCGGCCGGGTATGCGGCAGAGCCCTGGTAGCCGGCAGGGCCAAGAACGCGGAGAGCGAGAGGGCCGGCGGGAGGACAGAGGTACGAAGCGCCCGGTACGGCCTGATCTGCCAGAGGGGCGGCCGCGCTTGGAGAGGGATGTCTACAGGGACTTGCGAGGCACCGCAAAGGCGACGGACCTGCCATACGTCATGCAGGCCTTCGCCGCGGCGGGTGATGCCCTGGAGAACGGTGATCTCGACCGGGCGATCGAGCTCTTGGTCTGGGCCAAGAGCATGGCCTCTCGCAGCCCGTCCATCCGGGAAGCGCTCGGAGTTGCGCGCTATCTGAGTGGCGATTACGCCGACGCCTATCGTGATCTGCTCTCCTACCGCCGGTTGTCCGGCCGGCGGGACCAGAACCATCTGCTTGCGGATTGCGCGCGGGCGGCGGGCCGGCATGACGAGGTGGCCGAGTACGTCGACGAGATGTTCGAGGCGCGCGTGCCCGCGGAAAGGCTGGCGGAAGGACTACTCGTGCTGGCGGGTGATCGCGCCGACCGTGGAGATCTCCGTGGGGCTCTCGACGCACTGGGACGGACGGACCTCGATCCCCAGGAGGTACAGCCCTGGCATCCCCGGCTGTGGTACCTGGCCGGGGACCTATGGGAGCGCTTGGGCGAGCGTGACCGTGCCCGTGACTACTTCGACGCGATCACGGCGGTGGACGAGGAGTTCCTCGACGCGGAAGACCGCCTTGCGGCGCTCTCAGGGGGAACCGACGGCCGTACTGTGCAGAGTTAGACCGGTATACCGGCATAACTCTGCACAGTGCAGGATAAGGCAGCACCAGGCCGCTACAGGGACGTCTGGCGGCCTTCCGCACGTAGCGTGAAGTAGCGCATGAGACCCGTCGCGTTGGTCTTGTACCCGGACATGAGGTTGATGCGGCGTTCCGCGTCGGGATCGTCTGGGGGAAGGTCGATGTCCGGCGAAAAGCGGGCGATGAGGGTCTCGACGACGTGGTCGAGCTCCGAATGCTCCTGGAGGGCTGCTTCGGTCGTCTCAGCCCAGGCCGCAAGGCGTGAGGACGCCTCTTCGAGCATCTCTCCAGGGGGCTGGTCGAGAGGGCCGTAGTGGGCGAGGCAGAGGACCTTCGGTTGCAGGTCGCGGTAGCGCTGGAGCGTACGTTCCGCGAGCGAGAGGTCGAAGTCGGGAGGTGGGGTGGCGGGGCGGATCGCGGTCATCCCGGCGAGCTTGACCCCGACCGAGTCCCCGACGAAGAGCGCGCCGGTGTCAGGGTCGAAGGCGGCGATGTGGTGTTTCGCGTGGCCAGGGGTGTAGAGCAGCTCGAGGCGGCGGCCCCCGCCAAGGTCGAGCCGGTCTCCGTCCGCGACTCCACGCACGCGCGTGGCTTCGATCGGCGTGCAGTCACCATAGACAGTGTCGTAGAGGTGGCCGTAGACGCGGCGTGAGCTGGTGTTGAGACGCTCTGGGTCGACAAGGTGACGGGCGCCGACCTCGCTGACGACGACGGTCGCCTTGGGAAACGCCCTCGCGACGTCACCCGCGCCGCCAGCGTGGTCGAGATGGATGTGGCTGAGGACCAGAAAGGCAAGATCATCGGGCTCCATACCCACGGACGTCAGCCCGTCGATGACATGCTCGATGGTTAACGCGGGACCGCATTCGATCAGGGTCGGACGCGGTGCGTCGACCAGATACCCGGCAGTCACCTGGCTCATGCCCGCCGTGTGCGTGTCGAGGACGTGGATACCGTCGCTGAGTGGCTCGATGCCCGCACTGGTCATGCGCCAACCTCCTGATTGTCGGGAGCGCCTGAGCGAGCTCGCGGGCTACTGCGTGTGCCTGGCGGCGTTGGCGGGTCACCGAAGACGGGGACATCCTTCAGCTCGGTGATCAGCTCGTGGCGGCGGATGTACGTCGACAGTAGCGCTTGGATGATCGCAGTCGCGGGAAGGGCGAGCAACGCTCCTAACGCACCAAGCAGGGCGCCTCCGATGACCACCGAGACAAAGGCGACCGCGGGGTGGACGTCCATCGTGCGAGCCTGGACGCGCGGGGCCAGGATGTAGTTCTCAACCTGCTGGTAGCTCACCAGGAAGATGGCCACCCATAGGGCGTCGAGCGGCTCGTTCAGCGCTGCCACCAAGATCAGCAGGATCCCACCGAGGTAGGTGCCTACCACTGGCACGAACGCGCTGGTGATCCCCACCCACAGGCCCAGCGGCACCGGGTATGGGACGCCGATGACGACCAGGAACAACGCGTGGAGCACCGCGCAAGCGAACGCGAGCAGCACACGGCTGTAGACGTAACCGCCAGTCTTGGCGACCGCGAGCTCCCAGATCGCGAGCATCTCGCGCTGGCGTTCGGCGACCAGCGGTCGTGCGAGCACGCGGCGTAAGCGGGGACCGTCCGCGACGAGATAGAAGGTGACCAGCGCGACCGTGAAAAGTTGGAAGATCACTCCGAACGCGGACAGGCCGATGTCCACGACGCTGCCCGCGGCCCCCAGGAGGAAACCGCGAAGCTCGCCACCGAACTCACGGCCGAACTGGGCAATCTCGACCTGGAAGTCTGGTGAAGCGGCAACGTCAGGGATGAACGGCAACGGCAGCCGGTCAAGCAGCTGGTTCACCTCGTCAACGGACCGAGGCACGCTGTTGACCAACGCGACGATCTGGTCGGCGAGAAGCGGCACGATCGACGCGAACGCTGCCACGATCCCCAAGACCAGGCCGACGATTACGACGATAGTCGCCGGTCCACGCCTCCAGCCTCGTCGGCCTAGGTACTGGACGGCGGGCTCCATGGCGAACGACAGGAACAGCGACACCACCAACATCAGCAGGATGTTGCGGAGCGCCCGCAGGATCCCGAGCGCCGCGTACGTCGCGAGAAGCACTCCCACCAGCGACAGCAGTCGCAGCGGCGTCAGCCATGGCTCCCGGCCCGTCCTCGGGCGGCGCTCTTGTTCGATGCTCACATACCGACCGTAGGCGCGCGCGCTCGGAGCGGCAAGCGTACGGGGGGATCCAGCGCGCGCATGATGAGCCCCGCGCGGGGCTTCGGGCGGAACCACGTCGTCTTCGCGGGCATGCGCTCGCCCTTCGTCGCGAGCTCAAGGACCGTGCGGGCGTCGGCGGGACGCAGCAGGAACAGCGCCACCGCCCTCCCCGCCTCGACCTCGGCGGCGGCCGCGGTCGCGTCGCCGCGCGCCTCTACCGTGCCCGCGCCAAGCTGAGGGAGGACGGCGTAATCGACGAGGGCCGCGTCCAGCGCCCGCCACGCCGCCGAATGCCCAGGCGGGAGCCGCGCGAGAAGCGACGCGTGGTCCCGCGGGCGTAGGACCAGGCTGACCCCTCCGGGAAGCCGGAGCCCCAGCGCCGTTCCACCATGGGCCTCGAGCGCGGTATCGAGTGCCCCATCGACCTGCTCGATAACGAAATCGCGCGCGAGACGGCCTGGGCCACCCGGTCGCCACGTCCGGACGAGCCGGTGGAGAGGCCGCAGCTCAGGCCCGGACGCAACTCCTGCGGCGGGCCCGCCGACAGGTTCAGACGTGACGCCGACCAGGTACATCAGCGTGCGCGTCCAGGCGGAGCTCGGATCCGGCGACGCGCCCGCGGCCAGCAGCACGTCGCGGTAGGCAAGGGCGCTCGCGTAGCGGTGATGGCCGTCGGCGATGACGAGCGGGAAGTCGCGCAGCGCCTCCCGGATGGTCCGGATCTGTTCTTCCTCGATGAGCCGCCATACGCGGTGGTCGATGCCGGCCTGGTCGCTGAATGCGGCGACGGGAGGAGTCTGCGCCGGTTTGGCGAGCAGCCCCCGCAACGCCTGTGAAGTGTTTGGATACAAGGCAAAGATGGGGCTTACGTCCGCGGGCACGGCCTGCAGTCGCTCGAGTCGATGGGTCGCCCGATCGGCTTCGACCTCCTCGTGGGGAAGGATGCGGGAGCCGTCGGCCTCCAACGCGACCGCCGCGAGGATCCCTTGCTGCGCCGTGGGAATGCCGTGGCGGAGCTCGTGCTGCTCATAGCGGAAGTACGCGGGGTGCGGGTCCTCGACCAGGACGCCGGTGCGGCGCCAGCGCTCGAATGCCGCACGGGCGGTGCGATAGGTCCCCTGAGCATCGGGGGCCATCAGCTCGAGCACCGTGTACGGGCTGGCGGTGCGGTGCTCCGTATAGGAGAAGCGCTCCAGATCGCTGTAGGCGGGAGCGGACGTATCGGCCGGGTCACCGGCGACAGCCGTGTCGTATCGCAGGGCTCGGAAGGGCGCGGCGTCGACCATGACGCACTCACGATACTGTGGCTTGTCGATGCCGAGCAGGGGAGCAGGGGGATCCCCACAGGGAAGGGGTGGACATGACCACGCAGGACCCGCAAGACCGGGTCTACACGCTCTACCAGCAAGGACATCGCCGGCTCGCGGCGGGAAACCCTCATGGCGCCGCCGCTGCGCTGGAGGAGGCGCTCGCCCAGCAAGCAGCCGATGATCAGCCGGTAAAGGCATCACTTCACGAGGCCCTGGGAAGGGCCTACTTCGCGTCCTCGCAGATCCAGCGGGCTCGCGCGGAGTTCGAGCGGGCGCTCGAGCTGGATCCGTCCAGCGACTACGCGCACTTCAGCATCGGCCGTTGCTATGAGCGCCAAGGGCGATTGGGCGACGCCGCGAAGCATTTCAAGATCGCGAATGCGCTGGCCGACCATGAATTCTACAAGGCGGCCCTGGAACGGGTCCTGTCCCGGTTGGGCTAGTACGGGCTAGTACGGGTAGGAGCGGGCACGGCGAGGGCGAGGGTTGGACAGGCGATAGGCCATCGTGCAGATCACGCCGAAGACGAACCCGGCGACGTGAGCGAGATAGGCGACCCCTCCGCCCGCCATCGGCCCAAGCCGGAGCGCTTCGAGTTGGACGACGAACCATAGCCCGAGAACGATCAGCGCGGGTAATCGGATCGGGATGAAGACCAGCACGAGCGAGGTGACCCAAGCACGGGGGAACAGCACAAGGTAGGCGCCGAGGATCCCCGCGATCGCGCCAGATGCACCGACCAGGGTGCTCGCCGAAGAGACGTTTGGCACCACGAACACGGACGTCGCGACGAAGCCCGAGAGCAGGTAGAAGATCAGGAATCTCAGATGTCCGAAGCGGTCCTCGACGTTGTTGCCGAAGATCAGCAGGTACAGCATGTTGAAAACCAAGTGCAGCCAGTCCCCGTGAAGGAACAGGCTGTACAGCGTGCTGAGGTAGACCTCCTTGCCCGGGAACCCACCGATCCCGCACGCCGCGGGATCCGTCATGGCGATCTGGCTAGGGTTCAGGGGGCGACCCTGGCCGAGTTCAGCGGGGATCGTGGCCCACCGCAGGAAGAACGCCCGTTGCTGGCACTCCGTCCCCCACCAAGGCTGGAGAAAGACGAACACGGCAATGTTGATCGCCACCAGCAGCCACGTCACCCAGGTCGTCCGGCGGGTCGGGTTGTCGTCGCCGATCGGAAGAACCATGGACACCTCGCGCCGGTGATCTCGCTTTGGAGTATGCCATCGGGGAACAGCGCAAGCGTGCCTGCACTCGGCGCGGTCTCAGCGGTCGCGTGGATCCACCGGGGGAGGCGTGCGAGATTTAGACTGCGAGCGGCGGTCGCGTCGAGCAGTTTCGCCGTAGAGGAGCAGGATCGTGGACAACGCCTGGCAGCGATTTTCGGAGGTTACGCAAGGCACGCAGAAGCGGGCTGAGCAGGTGGTGCGTGCACTGGTTCGTCGGGGCGAGGTCGAGGCCGCAAGGAGCGAGAGGAACGTCGAAGGGTTGCTGTTCCGCGTGGAGCAGAACCGCAAGGCGATCGCCAGCATCGTCCGCAGTGAGATCGAAGACGCCGTCCGCCGCCTTGGCCTCGCGAGACAGTCCGACATCGACCGGCTCCAGGCCAAGATCGCGCGCCTCGAGGCGGAGGTGCGAGCCCAAAGCACTCCTGTGAAAGCGAAGAGGCCGCCTGCCAAAAAGGCCGGCGCGAAGAAAGTGCCGCCGAGCAAGCCCTCCCCGGCCGAGCCCGAGACCACGAGCGGTGAGGACGGTTGAGATGAGCCGAGCGGAGGCTCTGGCGTCTGAGCTCGACGCGCTGAGCAGCCAGCCAGTCGACTCCCACGCCGAGTTCCTCGAGCGCCTCCACACGGCGATCGTGGAGGAGTTGCAGGCACTCGAGGAGGCGAGGCGATCGCGCTCCCCTTGAGCGCTCCTGGTCCTAGGAGGTGAATGGTGGTGGGGGGACGCGCGCGGCTGGACGCTGAGTTGGTACGGCGAGGGTTGGCACCCAGTCGCGCCGTGGCCGCGCGCCTCATCGAGGAGGGCAGGGTAACGGTCGCGGGGGCTCCGGCGGCCAAGGCCGCCGCGCTCGTCGCAGCGGGTGACTCGGTGGCGATCATCCCTGGGCCAGCCCAATACGCCTCCCGAGGGGGGATCAAACTGGCGGGTGCCCTCGACGAGCTGGGTCTGTGCGGAGAAGGCCGTTACTGCCTGGACGCGGGAGCATCCACCGGCGGGTTCACGGACGTGCTGTTGCAACGCCGCGCGGCTCGGGTCGTGGCGGTCGACGTCGGGTACGGCCAGCTGGCCTGGGCGCTCCGGACGGATCCGAGAGTGGTCGTGCGGGACCGCGTGAACGTCCGCAATCTTGCGCCCGGTGACCTCCCACCTCCCGCGCCCGACCTCGTCGTCGCGGACCTGTCGTTCATCTCGTTGACGCTGGTCCTGGATGCCCTTCGCGCGGTAGCCGATGCGGATGCCGACTTTGTCCTTCTCGTCAAGCCGCAGTTCGAGGCCGGGCGCGGATGGGTGGGCAAGGGCGGCGTCGTGCGTGCGCCAAGCGCGTGGGCAGAGGCGATGACCGCGGTGGTGGCGAAGGGTTCCGAGCTCGGGCTCGGCCTGGTGGCCGCCGTCCCCTCGGCGCTGCCGGGCCCGGCCGGCAACATCGAGTTCTTCGTACATCTGAGAAGCGACGGTAAGGCGATCACACAAGCCGCCATTGAAGGCGCTGTCGAGCGTGCGTCGCGTGCCTCAAGCTAGAGTGACCGCGATGGTGGACGGTGAGGTGGTGGAGTCCAGCCCGCCCAAGGCGGTCGGGTTGGTGGTGCATGGCGGGCGGCCCGAAGCGATCGAGACCGCGTTACAGGTGACCAAGCTGCTGCTCGACACCGGTGTCAGGGTGGTGGGTTGCGCGGAGGACTGCTGGAGCGCGAACGTCGATGGGATCGACCTGCGATCCAGTGCGGAGTTCGGGAGCGATCTCGACGTCGTCCTGTCGATGGGCGGGGACGGCACGTTTCTCCGGGCCGCCTATTGGTCACGTGCGTGTGGCGTCCCGTTGCTTGGCGTGAACTTCGGTCGCCTAGGGTTCCTCAGCGAGATCGAGGAGCCCGACCTCGCGGGCGCCGTACGCCGGCTCGTCGCCGGCGATTTCGACGTCGAGGAGCGGATGACGCTGACGGTCGAGGTGACCGACGAGCACGGTGAGATCAGTGCCACGAGTTGGGCGTTGAACGAGGCCTCGGTCGAGCGCACCGTACCGCAGCGGCTTGTCGTCTTGGAGGTCCGGCTCGGCGACGCTGTCTTCGCGCATATACCGGCCGACGCGGTGATCTGCGCGACCCCAACCGGCTCGACGGCCTACGCCTTCAGCGCGGGTGGCCCGATCATGTCGCCGTTGGTCGACGCCATATTGCTCGTGCCCGTCGCGCCACACACGCTGTTCTCGCGCACCCTGGTCGTCGACCCTGGTGAGACCCTATCCGTGCGGTGCATCGGGGGCGACAACGACTGCGTCGTGACCTGCGATGGCCGTGAGTCCATCCCGGTGCCGCATGGCGGTGCGGTGCGGGTCGGCCGTGGCAACCTTCCCGTACGGCTGGTGCGCCTGGAGCCCTTCAGCTTCTACGAGCGGGTCCGTGACAAGTTCGGCTTGAGAGTCGGAGAGGCTTGACGGCGACCATGCTCTGTGAGCTGCTGATTCGTGACGTCGGTGTCATCGACGAGGTCACGCTGCGCCTGGCCGGTGGCCTCAACGTCCTCACCGGCGAGACGGGAGCGGGCAAGACTATCGTGGTGTCGGCGCTGGAGTTGCTGCTCGGCGGCCGTGCGGACGTGGGCCGGGTGCGAGCGGGGGCCCAGTTCGCGCTGGTCGAGGGTCGGCTCCATCCCGCGCCGGAGGCGGCCAGGGAGTGGCTTTATGACGGTGACGACGAGCTGGTCGCCTCACGCGAGGTGGCCGCCCTTGGGCGCGGCCGTGCACGGCTGGGTGGTCGGCTCGCGCCGGTTTCCGCGCTCGCGACGGCGGTGGGCACGGCAGTCGAGATTCACGGCCAGACGGACTCGACCCGGCTGATGGACTCCGCGGTCCAGCGTGCGTTGCTCGACCGGTCGGGTGGCGTCGTGATCGGCAGGGCTCTCCAGTCCTACCAGGACGTCTACGCTCGCTGGCGGGCGACCGGCGAGCAGCTCGCGGCGCTGGCCGGCACCGAGCGGGACCGGGACCACGAGCTTGGCCGGCTGCGGTTCGAGGTGACCGAGATCGACGCGGTCGGTCCGGTACCGGGTGAGGAAGAGGAGCTGGCCACGGAGCTGTCCCGCCTCGAGCACGCCGAGACCCTGGCGGGGGCGGCCGCGGCGGCGGCCGCCGCCATCGGCGAAGAGCGCGGTGCCCGGGATGCCCTGGGAGAATCCGTGGCGATCCTCCGCGGGGTCGCGGAGCTGGACCGGCCGCTCGACGAGCTGCGGGAACGGGCCGAAGGGCTCGCGGCCGAGGCGCAAGACCTCGGCATGGATCTGACCACCTACGCGCAGGGCGTCGAGCTCGACCCGCCTCGCCTCGAGACGCTGCGCGAGCGCCGTGCCGCGCTGGCGGGGCTTTGCCGGAAATATGGTCCGGACAGTGCCGCGGTCGCCGCCTACGCCGCCGAGAGGCGCACCCGGATAGCGGAGCTTGTCCAGAGCGACGACCGCTCCGCGATGCTCGCCGCCGACCTTGCGCGCCTGCGGGCAGCCCTCGCCTCGGCCGGGGGCGTGCTTCGGGAGGAGCGTGAGAGGGCGGGCCGGCGCCTGTCGGAGGCCGCGGGCGCTCATCTCGCCGAGCTGGCGATGCCACACGCACAGATGCACGTCATCGTCGAGGAGACGGAACCGGGACCTTCGGGATCCGATCGGGTCTCGTTCTTGCTCGCCGCAAATGCGGGAGAGCCCGCGTTGCCGCTCTCCAAGGCCGCCTCGGGAGGCGAGCGCAGCCGCATCGCGCTGGCGTTGCGGCTGGCGCTGGCGGGCGCGGACGATACCCCCGTGCTGGTGTTCGACGAGGTGGATGCGGGTATCGGTGGAGCGACCGCACTGGCCGTAGGGCGCAAGCTCGCGGCATTGGCACGTGACCGGCAGGTGCTGTGCGTCACGCACCTTGCCCAGCTCGCGGCGTTCGCGGACGCGCATTTCCTCGTCGAGAAGCGCACGGCGGGCGGCCGCACCGTCGCCGCGGTCTCCAAGCTCGACGACGCCGCCCGGGTGACCGAGCTGTCCCGCATGCTCTCTGGCACGCCCTCCAGCCGCCGCGCGGCTGACCATGCCGAGGAGCTGCTGTCTCTCGCTCGCTCATCCAGCGCCGCCACCTGACCGGCTGGGCATGAGCCCATGGCAGGGCGAAGCTCACCTAGTGGGAGAATCCTGGCATGCGCCCATCTGGACGAGATGTGCTGGTCGCGTGACCGATACTCGAATCCGTGCGACGGACTCCAACAGCGCGGGATCGCCCCACCGGGGCGATTGTCAGTGGAAACGGCCGCGCCGGTACTCCCCGCTTCCCCGGCCCGTGGCGGTCGCCTTGGCGCTCGCGGTGCTCGGGCTTGTCTGGGTAGGCGTGGCCGCGAACACCGGGACGCCCGAGACCTCACCAGCCGTCCACTCGACCCCCCCGGCTCTTGTAGACCCTCTGGAGCGGGACGCGGCGAAGATCTTCGCCACGGTCAAGGAGCTGCTCCTGTACCTGCCGTACCCCGACCCGCTGGCGATCGCCTTTCACGAGGCAAGCAAGCCGGAGGCGCTGAGGTTGCAGCCCAACGGGAGAATGGTCGCCAACGACAACCCCACCAAGTTCACGTCCGGCGAGGATCACCGTGGTCCGGCCTATCGCGTCCTGTCCAGCCGCGGGCGTCAGCGACCGGCCACGAGCGCGGTCGATATCGTCGTGCCGGAAGGCAGCCTCATCCGGTCGCCGGTGACGGGCACGGTCGCGGAGGTTCGCCAGTACCCGCTGTACAGCCGGGGTCTCGACTGGCGGATCGCGATCGCCCCGGACAGCAACCCGGATCTCCAGGTGATCCTCATCCATCTCGAGGAGCCACAGGTCTCACCTGGCGACGAGGTGGTCGCGGGGATTACCCCGCTCGCCCCCGTCCGGCTGCTGCCCTTCGCGAGCCACGTGGACTACGTCATCGAGCAGCACAAACCGCATACGCATATCGAGGTCAAACGGGCACCTGTGGACGAGGCTCCGGCCGAGCCGCTCGATCCAAACGCCCGCGCGGTCGCGCCAGGAGACGCCCCCGGCGATGCGAAACCCCCTCCAGGGTGGTGAGTCAGGTCATTGAGCGCACCGGCGTCCCGGTGTACGGTTGCCCACAGCCGAGCAGGCGGCACCTTCCCCTCATACTGACCAGCACTGTCCTGCCATGGGGTTTCATCGCCGTGGGTGCCAGAAGCCGTGGAGACCGGCAACGCGGAGGTTGGTGTGGCGAAGCACATCCTGGTAACGGGTGGCGTGTCGTCATCGCTCGGGAAGGGGATCACGGCCTCGTCGTTGGGGCGGTTGCTGAAGGCTCGTGGCCTGCGGGTGACGATGCAGAAGCTGGACCCGTACGTCAACGTCGATCCCGGCACCATGAATCCCTTCCAGCACGGTGAGGTGTTCGTGACGGAGGACGGTGGCGAGACCGACCTCGACCTCGGGCACTACGAGCGCTTCATCGACGAGAACCTGAACAGGCTCTCGAGCGTGTCGACGGGCCAGATCTACTCCGCGGTCATCGCCAAGGAGCGGCGGGGCGACTACATGGGCGAGACCGTCCAGGTGATCCCCCATGTGACGAATGAGATCAAGAGCCGGATCCTGGCGCTCGCCGATGAGGCCGACGTCGTGATCACCGAGGTCGGTGGCACGGTAGGGGATATCGAGGGACTGCCGTTCCTGGAGGCGATCCGCCAACTTCGCTACGACGTCGGGCGTGAGAACATCTGTTACGTGCACTGCGCGCTCGTGCCGTTCATCGGGCCGACAGGAGAGCTGAAGACGAAGCCGGCGCAACATTCCGTGCGAGAGCTGCGGTCGATCGGCATCCAGCCAGACGCCATCGTGTGCCGAGCCGATCGCCCGCTCTCCCTTGAGCTCAAGCGCAAGATCGCCCTGCTGTCCGACGTCGAGGTGGAGGGTGTGGTCTCCGCTCACGACGCCGATCTGCTCTACAGCGTTCCCCTCGTGCTGCGCGACGAGGGGCTCGACGACTACGTCGTCCGCCGCCTCGGGCTCGATCCCGCTGTCGAGCCGGCGCTCGGCGAGTGGAAGGCGATGGTCCGCCGGGCGGAGAACCCGACCGACACGGTCACGATCGCGGTGGTGGGCAAGTACGTCTCGCTCCCCGATGCCTACCTGTCGGTCGTCGAGGCGCTCACGCATGCCGCCATCGACCACGGTGTCGAGGTGCGCATCGACTGGGTGTCAGCGGACGAGGTGCAGTCACCCGGCGCCGCCGCGCGGGCACTCGCGAACGTTCACGGGATCCTCGTTCCGGGCGGGTTCGGCGTACGTGGCATCGAAGGGAAGATCGGCGCCGTCCGGTACGCGCGCGAGCACTATGTCCCGTACCTCGGGATCTGCCTCGGGCTGCAGGTCGCGGTCGTCGAGTTCGCTCGCCACGTGCTCGGGCTGAGCGAGGCGCACTCGTCAGAGTTCGTCCCCGAGACGCCGGACCCCGTCATCGATCTGATGGCCGAACAGCGCGATGTCCGCGATCTCGGTGGCACCATGCGCTTGGGTGTCTACCCGTGCAAGGTCGTGCCGGGCACGCTCGCCGCCGCCGCGTACTCCGAGCCGTTCGTCTACGAGCGCCACCGTCACCGCTGGGAGGTCAGCAACCGCTACCGCGGCCGGCTCGCCGCGGGCGGCATGGTCTTCAGCGGGCTGTCACCCGATGAGCGCCTCGTGGAGATGATCGAGCTGGTGGACCACCCGTGGTTCGTCGCCACGCAGGCTCATCCCGAGTTCAAGTCGCGCCCGAACCGTCCTCACCCGCTCTTCCGCGGCTTCGTCAGCGCCGCCTTGGACCGCATGCTCGCCCAAGCCGGCCGCCTCCCAGAACCTGCGGTCGTCCGGGTGTAGCGTTGCACCGAGCGATGGCCACGGTTCTTTACGCATTCTTGAGAAACGCTGGCCATAAGGCCTGAAGCTCGTCACGCCCTGGCAGCCATCACTCGACATCCGCTATGGGCGTCGACCCACGTACCTAACCGGGGTAGCCGAGGGAGAGCCTGAATGACCGACCACCTGGCGGTTCGCCCGGAACCACCACGTATCGAGGCGCTGCACGTCAAGAATTACCGAGTGCTGCGCGACCTCAAGATGAGCCATCTCACGCCGCTCACCGTCCTGCTCGGCGCGAACGGCAGCGGCAAATCCACGGTGTTCGACGTCTTCGCTTTCTTGGCCGAGTGTTTCACCGTCGGTCTCCGCCGGGCGTGGGACAAGCGTAACCGCTTCCGTCAGCTCCGCAGCCGCGGGGCCTCAGGGCCGATCTCCATAGAGTTGGAATACCGCGAGACCCCGAAAGGTGCCAAACTCACCTACCGCCTGGCGATCGACGAGCGCGACGGCAGTCCCGTGGTGTCCCAGGAGCGCCTCAGGTGGACGAGCGGGAAACGGGGGCGACCGCCTTGGATGCTCGATTACACGTTCGGACAGGGGTACGTCATCTCCGATGACGACCAAACTCGCAAGGAGTACGAAGACCTAGCGTCGCCCGATCTGCTTGCGGTCAGCACGCTCGGCCAGCTCACACGCCATCCACGAGTCAACGCGCTCCGCCGGTTCATCTCCGGTTGGTACCTGTCGTACCTGTCCGCCGACAGTACGCGAAGCACACCAGAGGCGGGGCCGCAAGAGCACCTCTCGCAGAGCGGCGACAACCTCCCGAACGTTATTCAGTACCTGGGGGAGCAACACTCGAATCGGCTCGAGCAAATCTTCGCGGTAATGGCTGACCGGATCCCGCAGCTCGAGCGCGTCGAGGCCGAGCTGCTCGCGGACGGCCGCCTGCTCTTGCAGATTAGGGATGAGCCATTTAGCGAACCGATTCTGGCGAAGTATGCCTCAGACGGGACGATGAAGATGCTGGCGTACCTGACGTTTCTCTACGATCCTGATCCAGCGCCGCTAATCGGGATTGAGGAGCCGGAGAACCAACTGCATCCGAGACTCCTTCCTCAGCTCGCCGAGGAGTGCCGGCTGGCCGCTGGGCGGAGTCAGCTGCTCGTCACGACCCACTCGCCCAATTTTGTCGATGCGCTTAAGCCGGATGAGTTGTGGGTGCTCAGCCGCGGTGGTGACGGGTTTACCCGCGCTCAGCGCGCCAGCGAGATGCCCGAAGTGCTCGCCTTCGTACAGGAGGGTGGCCAACTCGGCGCGCTCTGGATGGAGGGTTTCTTCGACCTCCGTCCCCTCGGGCACAGTGTCCGCCTGCGGTGGTAGACGTGCACCTCGAGATGCTCGTCGAGGAGCCGTCCGCCGAAGTTGCCCTCCGCATCCTCCTACCGAGGATCGTCGGTGATGACGTGAGTATGACCTTCCACGCCTTTCGGGGAAACGGGACCTACTGGCTAAGTTGCCTGGCAGGCTACGGGGTTTCGCCAAAGTCGCCGGCCCTGACACACGCATCGTCGTGCTGGTGGACGAGGACCGCCAGGACTGTACGGCGCTCAAGGAGACTCTAGAAGCGGCCGCGGCGCAGGCCAACCTGACGACAAAGAGCGCCGCAGCGGCGGATCAGGGGTTTGTCGTGCTGAACCGTATCGTCGTCGAGGAGTTGGAGGCGTGGTTCTTCGGCGACTGTGAGGCGCTCCGCGCCGCGTATCCGCGGGTATCGACCTCGCTCGAGAAGAAGGCGGGCTTCCGCCACCCGGACAGCATCGCCGGAGGCACTTGGGAGCAGCTCGAGCGTGTGCTGCAACAGGCTGGCTACCACCGGGCCGGTCTCGCCAAGATAGTCGCAGGCCAGGACATCGCCCAGCACATGGATCCGGATCGCAATATTTCGCCCAGCTTCAGGCAGTTTTGTAATGGCTTGAGAGCCTTGGCCAAGCAATAGGCATGAGCGACGGTTGACCGAGGGGCTACTGGAGCTGGCGGTCTGGTCGGCGGCGGGTCATCTCCCAGCGGCGCCGGAGCGACCGGATCTTCGCCTTGAAGCGGGTCAGCATCTTGCGTGCCCACGCGAACTCCGTCGCGAGGATCGACAGCCCGAGGAGCAGGACGAGCACTCCCGGACCGGGGCTCACGGACATCACGATTCCCGCCGCGAGGACCAATGACCCCACGATCGCCACCAAGACCCGCCTGAGTATCACCCAGGCCTGCCTGGACCCCCACCTCAGCTTGGCCAATCCACTGCCCTTCGATCCGCTCTCACGTAAGTGTGCCACCGTGGCCCGCGTCCAACCTGTCCGTACGCCATAAGCTCGGTAACGCTATGGGAGAGTACCGAGTTGAGTCCAGTCGCCTCGCCCACCGGGGGGCATTCCTTCGTGTGCGGGTCGACGAGGTGCGGATGCCCGACGGGGCGGTGAAGCGACGGGAGATTGTCGAGACGGCACCCGCCGTCGCGATCGTCGCGCTCGACGAGGATGGGTGGGTCACGTTGCTCCGCCAGTACCGCCATCCGTTGAGGAGGCGGATGATGGAGCTACCGGCGGGCAAGCTCGACATCGACGGCGAGGAGCCGCTCGCCGCCGCGCAACGGGAGCTGGCGGAAGAGGCGGGGTTGGCCGCCCAGCAGTGGGACCTGCTCACGACCTTCCAGAACTCCGGAGGATGGACGGACGAGTACACGCTCGTGTACCTCGCGACCGGTATCCGCCAGGTCGCGCCGCCGGACGGTTTCGAGGCCGAAGCGGAGGAGTCCGAGATCGAGACCCTCCGCATGCCGCTCGCCGACGCGGTCCGCCTTGTCCAGACCAGCGAGATCACCGACGCGAAGACCGTGATCGGCCTTCTGCTCGGTCTTCTTTTCAACCCTCGCGAGGGGTACTGTGCGGGCATGAGCGACCAGACCGGCCATGACGTGGAGCGATGAGATCGATGAGGAAGCTGTTCGAGCGGGTGCGCCAGCTCCAGCTCATTTTCTCCCGGACGCGAGCCGCCGACTCGAGGCTCGTGCCGTTGATGCTCGTGTTCGGGCTTGTCGGCGCGGCGGTCGGTGCGGGGGTGGGCCTGCTGCTCGGCAGCCTGGCCACCGGCATCGTGCTCGCGGTGCTCTTCGGCCTCACCGCCGCGCTCGCGGTCTTCAGCCGGCGCGCCGCGGACGCGCAGTTCGAGGCGCTCGAAGGTCAACCGGGAGCCGCCGCCGCGGTGTTACAGACCATGCGTGGGCCATGGGAGCTGACCCTCGGCGTCGCCGTGACGCGCAAGAAGGATCTGGTCCACATGATGGTCGGCCGGCCCGGGATCATCCTTGTGGGCGAGGGGGCTCCCGCCCGCGTCACGTCGCTGTTGAAGCAGCAGCACCGCGCGGTCGCGCGGATGGCCGGCGACGTACCCATCCACGAGATCAGCGTCGGTGACGGCGAGGGTCAGGTCGCGCTGCGCAAGCTCACGATCCACATCAACCGGCTGCCTCGCAAGCTGAAAGCCGGGCAGGTCGGGCCCCTCCAAACGAAGGTGGCCGCGGCGCGGCCTGAGTTCCCCATGCCGAAGGGCCCGCCTCCGCGGGTTCCAAAGCGGATGCGGTAGGTCGCAGAGCGGGTGCGGTGGGAAGAAGAGGTCGCTCATGAGGATCGGCGTTCCCGCCGAGGTCAAGGAGTCCGAGTATCGGGTTGCGATCACTCCCGCTGGCGTGCGTGAGTTGACGCTCGCGGGTCATCAGGTGCTTGTCCAAGCGGGAGCGGGCTGTGGATCGGCGCTCCACGACGACGAGTACCGCCGGGCTGGTGCGGTGCTCATCAACCACGCCGGCGAGGTGTGGAGTGCCGCCGATCTCGTCCTCAAGGTAAAGGAGCCGATGGAGTCCGAGTTCGGATACCTCCGACCCGGCCTGGTCTTGTTCACCTACCTCCACCTCGCCGCTGACGGCCCCCTGACCAAGGTGTTGTTGTCGTCGGGGTGTATCGCGGTGGCCTACGAGACCGTCACGGGCCCCGGCGGGACGTTGCCGCTGCTCGCGCCCATGAGCGAAGTCGCCGGCCGGATGGCGCCGCAGGTCGGCGCTCACGCGCTGGAGCGGGCAGCCGGTGGGCGTGGCGTGCTCATCGGCGGCGTTTCGGGCGTGTTGCCGGCCGAGGTCGTCGTGATCGGCGCGGGCACGGCGGGCAGGAATGCGGCATGGATCGCGGCAGGCATGGAGGCGCGGGTCGTCGTGCTGGACCTCGACGTCGACAAGCTGCGCTACGTCGACTCGATCCATCAAGGCAGGATCCTCACGCTCAGCTCGAACCGTCTCACGCTCGAGGAGCAGGTCACCCACGCGGACCTCGTGATCGGCGCGGTGCTCGTCCCTGGGGCGCGTGCGCCGAGGATCATCAACGAGGAGATGGTTGCGTCGATGCGGCCGGGATCGGTGCTCGTCGACATCTCGATCGACCAAGGCGGCTGCGCCGAGACGAGCCGCGTCACGACCCATACCGACCCTACTTATGTCAAGCACAGGGTGGTACATTACTGCGTGGGCAACATGCCCGGGGCTGTGCCCCGAACGTCGACCTATGCGCTCACCAACCAAACGCTTCCCTACGTCGTGCGTATCGCTGGGGCTGGGATCCTGCAATCATGCCGCGACGATCACGGCCTCGCCGAGGGCATCAACGTGATCGATGGGACCGTCACGAACGTGGGAGTCGCCAAGGCTCACGGACTCGAGCACAAGGACGTCTGGAAGGTAGCCGGCCGGCGCTGAGTGGTCCGGAGGCCTTCCTTCCAGGTGGACCTGCGGAGGCGAGTCGCAAAGGGAGGTGGAGTACCGCATCGTGTCACTGTCGCGGCACACCGTTGTCACCGGCGTCGAGGCCTTGCGCTATCTCGACTACCTCAGCGTCGAGCGCGGACTGTCCCCTCACAGCCTCGCCGCCTATCGCCGGGACCTCACCCTCTACGAGACGTATCTCGAGGTTATGGGGATCTCAGGGCCATCCGACGTCGAGCCGGACGACGTGACGACCTTCGTCACCTGGCTTCAACAGCTGCGGACCGCTCGCGGCCAGCCGTACGCCTCGTCGACGATCTCGCGGACCCTTGTGACGGTCCGGGGTCTGCACAAGTTCCTGCTCCGTGAAGGGCTCACCGAGGTAGACCCCAGTCTTGAGGTCAGCGGCCCCCGCCCCGAGCGGGCGTTGCCCAAGGCCCTATCGACCGAGCAGATCGACCGGCTGCTCGCCTCCCCGCTCGGTGACGACCCAATCGACCTGCGGGATCGAGCGATGCTCGAGCTTCTCTACGCCTCCGGCTTGCGTATCAGCGAGCTGGTCGACCTCGACGTCGACGATGTTGACCTGGCAGAGCGCACGGTTCGCTGTACCGGCAAGGGGTCGAAACAGCGCGTGGTCCCGATCGGTCGCGTCGCGTCCCGGGCGTTGGAGAGCTGGACCGAGCGCGGACGCCCCGAGCTGGAGCCCGCCTTACCGGCGTTGTTCTGCAACCGGCGCGGTGGTCGGCTCACCAGGCAGGGGGGTTGGAAGATCATCAAGCGCCATGCGCATCGCGCGGGGATCGGCGACCTGGTGTCGCCACATACGCTGCGTCACTCGTTCGCGACCCACCTGCTGGACGGCGGCGCGGATGTCCGCGTCGTCCAGGAGCTTCTTGGCCATGCCAGCGTGAACACCACGCAGCTCTATACCTTGGTGAGCCGCGCCCGCCTGATGGCCGTGTACGACCAGGCCCACCCACGCGCTCTCCAACCACCCGATCTTGAGCTCGTCGCGACAAGGAGTGCATCCGGTGACACCTGAGCTGATGGCACGCCTCCGGAAAGAGCTCGAGGTTGAGCACGCCTCGACGATCGAGCAACTGCGCGCCTACGGGGCCGACCCGAGCAGCCACAAGGTCGACCGCATCGCGGGCGTCGATGACAACTTCGCGGACTCCGCCGCCGCGACCGCCGAGCGGGCGGAGACGCTCGCGGTGATCGACAACGCCCGCGAGCGGCTCGCCGGTGTGGAACAAGCGCTCGAGCGAATGAACGCGGGCACCTACGGTACCTGCGCGGTGTGCGGCACAGCGATCCCGGAGGCTCGCCTGGAGGCTCGGCCACTATCCGTGCAGTGCGTGAGCTGCGCGGCCAAACAGCGCTGAGAGCCGTCGACCTCATCGCCCGGAAGCGGGACGGGGGTGAGCTGACGCCCTCCGAGCTTGGTTGGTTCGTCTCCGGTTACGTGGGCGGCCAGGTCATGGAAGGGCAGATGGCCGCGCTCCTCATGGCCGGGGTGCTGCGCGGGTTTACGCCCGCCGAGGCGTATGCGCTCACGGACGTGATGGTGGGCAGCGGCGGTAGGCTCGACCTCTCGGGATTGCCGGCGCCGACGATCGACAAGCACTCGACAGGCGGTGTTGGCGACGGCACGACGCTGCTCGTGGCCCCGCTCCTCGCGGCTGCGGGCGCGAGGGTCGTGAAGTTGTCCGGGCGAGGGTTGGGACATTCCGGTGGCACCCTCGACAAGCTGGAGTCCATCCCCGGCTTCCGGGTCCATCTTGACCCCGGCGAGCTGCTGCGCATCGCAGGGGACGTCGGGTGCGTCGTGGCCGCTCAGACTGACCAGCTCGTGCCCGCGGACCGGGCGCTTTACGCCCTGCGAGACGTCACCGGCACGGTCGCTTCGACGGCGCTGATCGCCTCGAGCGTGATGTCGAAGAAGCTCGCGGCTGGCGCGGGGACCATCGTGCTCGACGTCAAAGTAGGTGAGGGCGCGTTCATGCCGACCCTGGACGAGGCCCGAGCCCTCGCGCGGCTCTGCGTGGGCATCGGCGTGAGCGCAGGCCACCGCTGCGTCGCGATCGTGTCCGCGATGGACACTCCCCTCGGTACTGGCATCGGCAACGCGCTCGAGGTCGCCGAATGCGTCAGGCTGCTGCGAGCGCCGCCGGAGGGACGGCTCGCCGTGGTGGCGTTGGAGCTCGCCGCCCACGGGCTCTCGGTCGCGACGGGCGGTGGGCTGGACGCGGCGAGAGGCCAGCTCTTGGAATTGTGGTCGCGAGGTGCCGCGCTGGAGCGTCTCGCCCGGATGATCGCCGCGCAGGGCGGCGACCCGGGCGTCTGCGAGGAGCCCGAGGCCACGTTGCCCCGGGCGCCGGTGCGCCAGGACGTGCTCGCGCGGGGCAGCGGGGTCGTTGCGCGCGTGCCCGCCCGCGCGATCGGCGAACTGGTGGTCGCGTTGGGTGCGGGGCGCGCCCACAAGGACGATCGTGTCGACCCGGCGGTCGGGATCGAGCTGTGGATCGAGGTCGGCGACGCGGTGGAGAGCGGCCAACCACTCGCGACCGTCCACGCCCGCACGGACGTCGGCGCGGAGCAGGCCGCCGCGCGGCTGGCCACGGTGATCGAGCTTGGCGACCGTGCGGAGCCGGCGCCCACGGTGCTCGAGGTGGTGCGGTCC
>JBOGED010000067.1:0-3252 GCA_050743625.1 Egibacteraceae bacterium
ATGCTACCTGTAGTAGGATCGCTCCATGAGCGCCGAGCCCGCACCCGAGCTGCCCCCATCGCGAACAGAGAAAGTCTCGATCACGCTTCCCGAGCAGGTGTTACGGGAGGCCCGCGAACGGGCGGGCGGAAACTTGTCTGCGTATGTCAGCTCCGCGGTCGAGCGTCAACTCCAACACGACCGGATCGGTGAGCTACTCGCTGAGCAGGAGCTCGAGCATGGCCGGATTCCCGATGAGCTCCTCGCGGGAATTCGCGCCCAATGGCGTACCGGAAGCACTCAGGCATCTGGATGACCAGACGTCACATACCTTTCGATCGGCTCGTGCTCAATTCCGGGGCGGTTATCGCGTGGGAGCGTGGAGACGCCGCCGTTCGCGGGTGGCTCACCGTGGCGCGCGAGCAACAGGCTCATGTCACCATCCCGGCCGTAGTGGTCGCTGAGACCGTTCGCGGCACTCGAGGCGACGCCAATGTCAACCGTTGCATCAAAGCGGTGGGGCATGTGAGCTCCATCGACGAAGTGGTTGGTCGGAGAGCGGGAGCGCTCCTCGGTCAGACCGGTGGAAACGAGACGGCCGACGCGTTGGTCGTGGCTGAGGCAGCGCGAGAGGGTCACTGCGTTGTGCTCACTGGGGATCTCGACGACCTCGGGCGGTTCGCCTCCTTTGCGCCGACCGTCGAGATCGCGCGCGTGTAGCTGCGCGGCGCACGTCACCCCTTGCCCCGTGCGCTGAGGAAGGCCTCGACGGCCTCGTCGTGGTCGACGATCGGGTCGGGGTAGTCAAGGCTCTTGCGCACCTTGGGGGGCAGCTCCCACGGGCGGTGCACGGCGGGGCCGTCGATGGCCCGCAGCTCTGGCACGTAGCGGCGCACGTAGTTTCCCTGGGGATCGAAGCGCTCGGCTTGGCGGAGCGGGTTGAGGACGCGGTTGGACCGGGACGTCGTGCCGGTGCCGGCGACCCACTGCCAGTTCAGCTGGTTGTTGGCGATATCGCCGTCGACGAGCCAGTCGAGGAAGT
Organism: Egibacteraceae bacterium; assembly: GCA_050743625.1. Lineage (GTDB taxonomy): Bacteria > Actinomycetota > Nitriliruptoria > Euzebyales > Egibacteraceae > JBOGED01. Next base: position 1,022 of record JBOGED010000067.1, read on the forward strand.
GCCGGGCCCCGAGCCGCCAGTCGAGGTACAGGTCACGGGTCAAGAACGAGGCGACGATCAGCCTGGCGCGGTTGTGCATCCACCCTTCCCGGAGAAGCTGGCGCAGGCCCGCGTCGACGACGGGATAGCCGGTACGCCCGTCCTTCCAGGCCTCGAACAGGCGGGTGCTCGCCGCCCACTGGTCGCCCTGATGGCGGAAGTCCGCCCACGAGACCTCGGGCCGCGCGGCGAGCACCTGGTGGTGGAAATCACGCCAGCACAGCTGGCGGAGGAACGAGTCGTGGCCAACGTCGCGGCCATCGAGGCGCGAGGCGACCTCCGCGGGTGACAGGCAGCCCAGGTGGAGATACGGGGAGAGCCGGGAGCTGGCATCGGCGCTGAGGTCGTCTCGGACGTCGTCGTAGCGTGCCGCTGGTCCGGTGAGCCAGCCGTCGAGCAGCGCGCGCCCGGCGGTCTCGCCGCCGTCGGGGAGGTCTGGCGAGCACTCGCCCTTGGACAGGTCGCCGAGCGAGGGGGCGGTCCCCGCCTGTTCACCGCTGAGCTTTGCTTTCAGCGTCGAGGGCACCTTCACCTGTGAGGGGGGCGCGAGCGGCTGGCGACGAGGCGAGGCGCGCCACTTCTTCCAGTAGGGCGTGAAGACGCGGTAGTGCTGGCCGGACGCCGTCGTCAGCTCACCAGGAGGGACGACCGTCACGCCCTCGCATCCGCGGAGCTCGATCTCGCCGAGCGCGTCGCGGAGCGCCTCCTCACGGCGCTGGGCGAACGCGGTGACGTCCGCGGTCGCGAACACCGCTGTCGCGCCCACCTCGGCCGCGAGGGTCGCCACCTCGTCGACCAGCCGCCCGTGGCGCTTCACCAGCATCCCGCCCCGGTCACGCAACGCCGAGGTGAGATCGGCGACGGCGCCGAGCAGGAACGCGACCTTGTTCGGCGAGGCGATGGGTCTCGCGAGCGCCTCGCCGTCGAAGACGAACAGTGGGACGACTCGCTCGGCCTCCTCACAGGCCGCCGCGAGCGCCGGATGGTCGTGAAGGCGAAGATCGCGGGTGAACAAGACGATCGCAGTACGCATGAGTTCGCAGGCTAGCCTGGGCTCGTAGGGGACCGTCCGCTCCGGTGGCCTCGGCACGCACGTCTCCAACTCGCTGAGGTTCGGGGTACGTTCGCCGGGGCGGCGGTTCTCGCTCCTTATTGCCCGGACTCCAGGGCCAGCAGCAGCTGCTTGCGCTCCAAGCCTCCGCCGTAGCCCGTCAACGACCCGTTCGCGCCCACGACCCGGTGGCAGGGGATGACGATGGAGATGGGGTTGCGCCCGTTCGCCAGGCCGACGGCACGGACCGCTCGTGGGTTACCGATGCGCTCGGCGATCGCCCGGTAGCTGCACGTCTGGCCGTAGGGAATCGCGGTCAGCGCCTGCCACACGCGCTGTTGGAACGGCGTCCCTCGCGGCGCGAGGGTCAGGTCGAAGGATGTGCGCTCCCTCGCGAAGTACTCGGCGAGCTGCGCCACGGCCGACGCGAACGGCCCATGATCGCGGCGCCAGGCCGGGTCGGTGACCGGGGCGCCCTTGTGCACCGGCATGTACAGCCCGGTCAGCTCGGAACCGTCGGACAGCAAGGTCAGCTCCCCCACGGGGCTCGGCAGGGTCGTGACATACATCAAGAGCTCCTCAGTAGCGTGAACCAGAGATATTCGGCGCCATATGAGCGCCAGGGGCGCCACCGTTCCGCGAGACGCTGGAGATCGGCGGCCCGGGCGGGGCCACCCAACCGCTGCGCGGCCTTGCGAAGGCCAAGGTCACTCGCCGGGAACGCGTCGGGATCGCCCAGCGCGCGCATCGCCACGTAACTGGCCGTCCAGTGCCCGATCCCGGGCAAGGCCTCCAACGTCGCCGTTGCGGCGAGGCGATCAGCACCCGGGTCCAGCGCGATGTCCCCACTGGCGAGGGCGGCGGCGAGGCGAGTCAGCGTGCCGGCGCGTGCGCGCGGCATCGGAAGATCTCGCGGGTCTGCCTCGGCGAGGGCTTCTCCCTCAGGGAAGAGGTGAGTCAGGCCCCCGTCGGGCGTGGTGAGCGGCTTCCCGTAACGGGCGACCAGCCGCCCGGCGAGCGTGCGCGCCCCCGCCACCGAGATCTGCTGCCCCAACACCGCTCGCATCGCGAGCTCGCCGCCGTCGACCGCGCGCGGGACGCGCCGGCCGGGGCGGCCGAGGACGACCTCCCCGATCAGCGG
>JBOGED010000068.1:0-7106 GCA_050743625.1 Egibacteraceae bacterium
GTGTCCGGTTCTGCCCCGCGCCCAGCGGGTGGCTCCACGTCGGTGGCGCCCGGACGGCGCTGTTCAACTGGCTCCACGCCCGCCGGCACGGTGGGGACTTCATCTTGCGTATCGAGGACACCGACGCGCAGCGGGCGACGCGGGAGTCGGCCGAGGGGATGCTCGCCGCCCTCGAATGGCTCGGCCTCGACTGGGACGAGGGGCCGGAGCGCGGCGGCCCGCACGGGCCATACCTCCAGAGCGATCGCGGGCCGCTCTACGCCGCCGTGACCAACGCGCTGCTCGTCTCGGGCGCGGCGTATGACGCGTACGAGACGGCCGAGGAGCTCGCCGCCGAGCGTGAGGCGGCTCAGCGCGAGGGCCGGCCCCCGGGTTACGGCGGTGGCCACCGCGACCTCACCGACGAGCAGCGCGCCGCGTTCCAGGCCGAGGGTCGCAAGCCGGTGCTGCGCCTGCGTACTCCTGACCAGGGGCGCGTGTCCTTCGACGACGCGGTCCGGGGAACCGTCGAGTTCGACTGGAAGGACATCCCCGACTTCGTGATCGAGCGCGCCGATGGCAGCGCCACCTACTACCTGGCGAACACCGTCGACGACGTCGCGATGGGTATCACCCTCATCGCCCGCGGTGAGGACCTGCTGTCGGCGACCCCGCGCCAGCTGCTGCTCCGCGACCTGCTGGTGCGCGACGGCCTCATCGACAAGGCCTTGGCCGACGGTGGCTTCCCGGCCCGTCCCGCCGGCGGGGGACCAGTCGCGTACGCGCACCTCCCGCTGCTGGTCGGCGAGGACCGCAAGAAGCTGTCGAAGCGCCACGCCGCCGTCTCGATCGACGAGTACCGGGCACAGGGCTACCTGCCCGAGGTCCTGCTGAACTTCCTCGCCCTCATGGGATGGAGCTACGACGCGACCACCGAGCGGTTCACGGTCGACGAGCTGGTCGACAAGTTCTCGTTCGACCGCGTGGGCCGCAACCCCGCCATCTTCGACACCGCGAAGCTACGCGTCATGAACGGCGACCGGATCAAGGAGCTGGACGACGCCGAGCTCGCCGAGCGCCTCATCCCGTACCTCAACGAGGCGGGTCTCATCGGCGTGCCGGCGGTCGTCGAGGAACAGCGCCTGTTGCTCGGGTTGGCGCCACTGCTGCGCGAGCGTATCCAAACCCTCGCCGAGGCCGTCCCGCTCGTGCGGTTCGCGTTCCGCGACGCGATCGAGTGGGACGCGGGCGCCGTCGCCAAGCACCTCAAAGGCGCCGCCCGAGACGTGCTCGACGCCGCCGAGGCGTCTCTGTCGGCGCTCGACGTCTGGACCGGCGCCTCGATCCTCGCCACCCTGGACGCCATCGCCGCCGACCTCGGCATCGGCCGCGGCAAGGCATTCCAGCCCGTCAGGGTCGCGGTCACCGGCACCGCGGTCAGCCCCCCACTCCCCGAGGTCCTCGCCCTGCTCGACCGCGCCGTCGTCCTCGACCGCATCCGCCAGGCCAAGGACCTCGTCGCCACCTGATGTGCCGTCACCGTGGGCGTGCGGTATCCTCGTCCTCGCATTCCCGGGTGGTGTAATTGGCAACACGGCAGGTTCTGGCCCTGTTGTTCGAGGTTCGAGTCCTCGCCCGGGAGCTGCGGTAGCACCGCATAGCAACATGGTCCCGTCGTCTAGCTGGCCTAGGATACAGCCCTCTCAAGGCTGGGACGCGAGTTCAAATCTCGTCGGGACTACCCCTTTTGCGGACTTTGAGAGGCCGGCGTCCTAACCGGCGCCGGCCTCTTCGGCTCCCAGGAGCAGCTCGGGGCGGTAGCGGCGGAGGATCTCGATCGCGTAGGCAACCTTGTCCTCGACGCGTTGGCCCTTAGGCTGGTACGTCGACCACAGCTCCAGGTTCTCTATGCGGTTGTCCGTGCGATTTCCGTTCTTGTGATGTACGACTTCCGTCTCTTTGAGCGGGCGCCCGAGGTGGATAGCCATGACGAGGCGGTGCTCGCGGACGTTGGTCTCCCCGTTCGTGAGGTGTCGTAGCTCCGGTGGGACGGGCACACAGACGTATCCGTGATGGAGGAACCCCATGCCGGCCGATATCCGGAGAGGAGGCCTGGCATCAGTGTCGCCATGCTTTACGAGCCGTCGGTAATGCGTCCGACATAAGCCGTTGGTGTGGGCGCCTTGGTCGCAACCTTCGACGGCGCACACCTGAGGAATACGCCTACGGGCAAGCGGCACTGCCTCCCGAACGTCGCCTTTCCGCAGCCATCGCAGATAATGCGCGTGGCACCAGCCGCGTTCGACGGAAGGCCTCTCGCAGGCCTCCGCCGAGCAGCGGGGAGCCTCGGGTTTGGCTCCCAACGGCGTCCCCTCCCGTAAGTCGCCAAGACGGAGCAGGCGCCTATAGTGCGAGTCGCAGTAACCCCGGCACTGGGCGCGCCGATCACACCCCTCCACTGAGCATCTCCAGGCGTTAAGACGCTTACCGATCGGTAAGGCAGCGTTCACCTTGCCCGTCGCTCGCCAACGCTGGTAGTGCGCGTCGCACCAACCCCTCGTCGTGGCTTGCCGCTCACACCCGTCAACCGTGCACAACGCCATAGATACCCCCGTGGGTCGAACTTGTGTTTGACCGTATCAAGAGGGTGTGACAGCGTGTGGGACGTCGCCCCAGCCGTCCAAGCCGGTAGCCTGACCGGCGATGGATCCGAAGACGCGGAGGTTGACGGAGTTCAGCCATGGGGCGGGGTGAGCGTGCAAGCTCGCTCCCGGCGAGCTGGCGCACGTGCTGCGCCGACTGACCCCGGTGTCCCATCCTGACCTGTTGGTCGGGACGGACACGGGGGACGACGCCGCGGTCTGGCGGCTGGACGCCAACCGGGCGCTGGTGATGACGGTCGACTTCATCACGCCGCTGGTCGACGACGCGCGGACGTGGGGGCGGATCGCGGCGGCGAACGCGGTCAGCGACGTCTACGCGATGGGAGGTAAGCCGCTGGTCGCGCTGAACCTGGTGGGCTGGAACACGGCAGAGCTCGACACGGACCTGCTTGTCGAGGTGCTGGAAGGCGCGGGGGAGGCCTCGAAGGAGGGTGGCTGGGTGACGGTCGGGGGCCACACGGTCGACGATCCCGAGCCGAAGTTCGGGCTGGCGGTCGTCGGCGAGGTGCATCCGGACCGGATCCTCACCAACGCCGGGTTGCGCCCCGGCGAGGCGCTGGTGCTCACGAAGCCGCTCGGCATCGGGGTGATCTCGACGGCGACGAAGCGTGGCCAGGCTCCGGAGGCGACGATCGATGCTGCGATCGCCTCGATGGTGCGGCTGAACGCCGAGGCGGCGGAGGTGGCGCTGTCCGCCGGCGCTCAGGGGGCGACGGACGTCACGGGGTTCGGGTTGCTCGGCCACCTGAGGAAGATGGCCGAGGCCTCCGGCGTCGACGCCGTCATCCATCCCGAGGTCGTGCCACTCCTTCCCGGTGTCGCCGAGCTCGCGGCGGCCGGCATGGTGCCGGGCGGATCAGGCCGAAACCTCGCGTGGGCGCGCGAGAGGCTTGACGCGGGCGAGACCGGCAACCTGCTCGTGACGCTCCTCGCCGATGCGCAGACCTCTGGTGGGCTGCTATTCGGCGCCGTCCCCGGCGCCGCCGCCGCCGCCGTGGAGCGCCTGCGCGCCAGCGGCCACGACGCCGCGATCGTCGGCCACGCCGTCGCCGGAGGCGGCCGCACCCTCCTCCAGCCGGCCTAATCCTGCATGTGCAGAGTGAGACCGGTATTCCGGCATAACCCTGCACAGTGCATGACGGGTGGTGTTCATTCGTGACCTTGCTGGCGCGGAGTAACCGTGCCGAAACATCGTGGATACGGTCGGGAAATTGCGCTCCCCCATGGTTAGGGCTGCGCCCTTTAGGAGTGGCGCGTTGACCGATGCGACGGGAGGCCAGATGGACACGGGCAACACCGCCTGGGTACTCGCATCGTCCGCCTTGGTGCTGTTCATGACTCCGGGGCTGGCGCTGTTCTATGGAGGCATGGTCCGCTCCAAGCACGTGCTCGGCATGCTGATGCAGAACTTCCTCGCGATGGGTCTGGTCAGCGTGATCTGGGCAATGGTGGGTTTCTCGCTTGCGTTTGGCACTGACATCGGCGGGGGGCTGCTCGGGGGCTTGGACCTCGTGGGTCTGCGTGGGCTGTTCGGCGGCACCGTCCCCGCCTACGAGGGGGACTTCGCGCTCTCGATCCCGGCTCTGCTGTTCATGGTGTACCAGATGATGTTCGCGATCATCACGCCGGCGCTGTTCACCGGTGCGGCGGCGGACCGCATGAAGTTCTCCGCGTACTTCTGGTTCCTCGGCCTGTGGTCGATCCTGGTCTACTCACCGGTCGCTCACTGGGTGTTCTCACCCGGCGGCTGGCTGTTCCAGCTCGGCGCGCTCGACTTCGCGGGTGGCACCGTGGTGCACATCAACGCGGGAGTCGCGGCGCTCGCGCTGGTCATCGTCCTGGGGAAGCGCCGTGGCTGGCCGAACGAGGCGATGGCGCCGCACTCGCTGCCGCTCACGCTGCTGGGGACCGGCATCCTGTGGTTCGGCTGGTTCGGGTTCAACGCCGGGTCCGCGTTGGGTGCCAACGAGCTGGCCGCCGTCGCCTTCGTCAACACCCAGCTCGCCGCGGCGGCCGGGATGCTCGGCTGGCTGGTGGCCGAGAAGGTGAAGACCGGCCATGCGACCACCCTCGGTGGCGCGTCGGGCGCGGTCGCTGGCCTGGTCGCCATCACGCCGTGCGCCGGCTTCGTCGGTCCAGGCCTCGCCTCGATCGCGATCGGCTTCATCGCCGGCGCCGTCTGCTTGGCCGCGGTCCAGCTCAAGTTCAAGTTCGGGTACGACGACTCGCTCGACGTGGTCGGCGTCCACCTGGTCGGTGGCATCGTCGGGTCGCTGCTCCTCGGCATCTTCGCGACGACCGCGGTGAACAGCCTGGGTGGGGACGGCCTGTTCAGCGGCGGCGGTGTGACGCTCCTGATCAGGCAGCTTGTGGCTGTCGTGGCCGCGCTCGCCTACTCGTTCGTCGTGTCGTTCGTGATCGCCAAGGTGCTCGACAAGGTCATCGGCTTGCGAGTGACGGACGAGCAGGAGCTCGTCGGGCTCGACGAGAGCATGCACTCCGAGCGCGCCTACCAGGTCGAGCCGGTCTAGTCGCCCGGTTCCCGAACAGGGATTTCGGGGCGTATTTGCCCCTAAATCCCTGTTCGGGGAAGGCGTGATGCCTCACAGCACTCGGTGCGCGGGATACGCTGTCCCGCGCATCGTGGAGTCGCCCGAGGAGAACAAGCCCTTGACCCGCGCGCAGATCGCCGGGCGTGTCGATCTCGACCGCGCTACCTACGACGCGCTGATCGCTCATGGGTCCAGCGATCATCCCTACGAGGTCTGCGGCTTCTTAGCCGCCCAGAACGGGCGCTACGCCCGCCATTACGAGATTCCCAACGCCGCGCGGTCGATGACCTACTACTCGATGGACCCGAAGGCGATGCTGCGACCGATACGGGAGATCGAGGATCACGGCTGGGACCTAGGGATCTACCACAGTCACCCGCACACCGAGGCGTTTCCGTCGCCGACGGATGTGCAGCTTGCCCACTATCCCGAGGCGGTCTACCTGATCGTGTCGCTGCAGGATCGGGACCAACCCGTCATCCGCGCGTTCGATATCGTCGAGGGGAAGATCACGGAGCGCACGGTGTACGTCGACGGGGTGCCGGCGCCTGTCGGCCAGCGTTAGTCTTGGTCTGGAGACGTCGATCCGAAAGACGTCGATCCGCAAGGAGTCCGAGGCAGTGGCTATCGAGGTGCGCGTCCCCACCGTCCTGCGCAAGCACACCGGTGGCGAGAACAAGATATCTGGCGCCGGTGGGAGCCTTCGCGAGCTGTTGGACGACCTGGATGCGCGCAACCCCGGGTTGCGTGGCGCCCTGATCAGCGAGGACGGTCAGCTCCATCGCTTCATCAACGTCTATGTCAACGACGAGGACGTCCGGTTCCTCGGCGGCGTCGAGACCGAGCTGCAAGAGGGCGATCAGGTCTCGATCCTCCCCGCGGTCGCGGGTGGCCAGGGCGGCACCGCAGGCGCCGCCGGTGGCGGGGGATAGCGCTCCTTGTTGGCGCGCGATATCAGCCAGGCGGTCGGCAACACTCCCCTCGTCGGACTGCCAAACCTGTCCCCGCCGGGGTACGAGCTGTACCTGAAGCTGGAGGGGCACAACCCGACCGGGTCGGTCAAGGACCGGGTCGCGCGTTACCTGATCGAGGCCGCCGAGCGCGACGGGCTTCTCGGCCCTGGCAGCCAGGTGCTCGAGCCGACCAGCGGGAACACGGGGATCGCCCTCGCGGCGATCTGCGCGCCGAAGGGCTACAAGCTGACGTGCGTGATGCCGGAGAACACCTCCGTCGAACGCCGCGATCTTCTCGCGCTCTACGGCGTCGACCTCGTCTTCAGCCCGGCGAATGAGGGATCGAACGGCGCCGTGCGGGTCGCTCAAGAGATGGCCGATGGCGACCCGTGCGTCTACATGCCATTCCAGTACGGCAACCCGGCGAACCCTCAGGCGCACTACGAGACGACGGGTCCCGAGATCATCCGCGACCTGCCCGACGTCGCCGCGGTAGTCGCCGGCTTGGGTACCGGGGGGACGCTCACAGGGGTCGGGTGGCGGCTGAAGGAGCACGACCCGGCGATCAAGGTCTTCGCCGCCGAGCCCGAGTACGGCGACCTCGTCTACGGGTTGCGCAACATCGACGAGGGGTTCGTCCCGCCCGTGCTCGACGCCAGCGTGCTCGACGGGCGTATCAAGGTCGACTCCCTGAAAGCGCTGGTGGCCACGCGCGACCTTGCCGCCCGTGAGGGCATCTTCGCGGGTGTGTCGACCGGAGCTGCCGTGTCAGTCGCGCGGCGCGTGTGTACCCCTCGGCGCCTGCCGGAAGGCTCGAAGGTCGTCGTGATCTCCCCGGACGGCGGTTGGAAATACCTGTCGACCGGCGCGTACGCCCCCGGCGACGTGGCGGAGATCGCGGAGAAGATCCAGAACACCCTCTGGGCGTAGCCTTATCCCTGCGGTTCGGCACGTATGCG
>JBOGED010000069.1:0-7014 GCA_050743625.1 Egibacteraceae bacterium
GCGGTATACCGCGCGGATCCTCCACACATCACCTCCGCCGCTCGATGAACGCCTCGATGCCGTCGAGGACGCGTTGGAGGCCGAACTCGAACGCGTCGAGCGCGTAGTGCAGGTTGTAGTTCGCGCCGTCCTCGGGCCCGTCGAACGCGCCCGTCGCCTGGACGCTGACCGCGGTCGGGTAGCGGCTGGCATCGAAGTAACGCTCCAACAGTGGGCCGCGGGCGGCCCACCACTCGTCGTCGGCGATGCCGGTCCGCGTCGCCGCGTCCGCCGCCTCGATCGCGTTCTGGGCGGCGCCCCGGACGTACCCGTAGACGAGGCCGACCGCGGAGACCATCTCGCTCCCAGTGAGGCCGAGCCCGTCGATCGCCCGGAGGGTGGAGTCGTACAGTCCTAGCTCGTTGGGTCCAAGAAGTGCCCGGGTTCCAGAGATCTGCAACGTCCATGGGTGGCGGTGGTAGAGCGCCCAGTAGTCTCGCATGCGCTGCTCCAACCTGGCGCGCCAGCCCTGGTCTGGGCTGTCGGCTTCGGCGATCTCGCCTAGGACCATGTCCAGCATCACGTCGAGGAGCTCGGCCTTGCCCGGCACGTAGGTGTACAGCGACATCGTGCCGACCCCGAGCTGCTCGGCCACCCTGCGCATGGACAGCCCCGTGAGGCCCTCGGCGTCCGCGATCTCGATCGCGGCGCGCCCGATCTGCTCGACGTCGAGACCCGGCTTCGGCCCACGCGTGTGGCTCTTCCGTGTTCCCCAGAGCAGCTCCATGCTGCGCGCCGGGTCACCACGTCCGCTGTACTCGGTCATTTTTTGAAACTCCGTATGGTGTACGCTAGATTGATCTTCGTACAGCGTATCGAGATCAAGCGGGGTGGCTCATGGGGATAGGAAGCTTCGCGGTCGTCGCCGAAGGGCTGTGCAAGCGGTTCGGCGAGACTAGAGCGCTCGACGGGTTTGACATTGCCGTGCCCGCCGGCAGGGTATGCGGGCTGCTCGGGCCCAACGGTGCTGGCAAGACCACGGCCGTGCGGATCCTGACCACCTTGCTACGGCTCGATGGCGGGCGCGCCGAGGTCGCGGGGTTCGACGTCGCCCGGCAGCCCGCGCAGGTACGCGGGCGGATCGGGTTGCTTGGGCAGCAGGCGGCGGTGGACGAGGTCCTCAGCGGCCAGCAGAACCTGGTGATGTTCGGGCGGCTGTTTCACCTCAGGCGGGTGGTGGCCCGGCGCCGGGCGGGCGAGCTGCTCGAGCAGTTCGGGCTGAGCGACGCGGCCGACAAACCGGTCAAACAGTACTCCGGCGGGATGCGCCGCCGGCTGGACCTGGCGGCGAGCCTGATCTTGGCGCCGCGGGTCCTGTTCTTGGACGAGCCGACCACCGGGCTCGACCCGCGCGGCCGCAACGAGGTGTGGGAGGCCGTCCGCTCGCTCGTCGCGGGGGGTACCACGGTGCTGCTGACCACGCAGTACCTCGACGAGGCCGACCAGCTCGCCGACGAGATCTGCGTGATCGACGCCGGGCGCGTCATCGCGGACGGCACCCCGGACCAGCTGAAAGCCAGGATCGGAGGGGACCGGATCGACGTGGTGCTGCACAGCCTGGGCGACCTGGCATCGGCCGCCGCCGTCGTCGGCCGCGTGGCCGGCGCGGATGCCGAGGTCGAGCCGGACGCGCGCCGGGTCAGCGCGCCAGTCCGGGACCGGATGGCGGCGTTGAGCGAGGTGGTGCGGGCGCTGGACTCCGCTGATCTGGTGGTCGAGGACGTCGCGTTGCGCCGGCCCACCTTGGACGAGGTGTTCCTCCACCTCACCGGGCATACCGGGCGCCACGCCGAGAAGGCGGGAGAGGAGGCGCCGGTATGACCATCATCACGCCGACGATGCCGCGAACGCTGTGGGAGCGGTTGCGCTGGGCCGCCGTCGATGCGTGGACGATCACGCAGCGGGACGTGGCGCACTGGGTGCGCGAACCGATCGGCGTCGCCTTCACCCTGCTGTTCCCCATCATGATGGTCCTGATGTTCGGCTACCTGTTCGGCGGCGCGATGTCGGTGCCGGGCGGCGGCGACTACCGGGAGTTCCTCCTGCCGGGCATGCTCGCGATGACCATGGCGTTCGGCGTCGAGGAGACCATGGTCGCCGTCAGCACCGACGCGGCCAAGGGGGTGACGGATCGCTTCCGCTCGATGCCGATGGCCCCGTCCGCGGTGGTCGTCGGGCGCAGCGCCGCGGACATGCTCTACTCCGCGCTCAGCCTGCTGGCGTTGATCGGCTGCGGGCTGCTGATCGGTTGGCAGTGGCGCAACGGCGTCGGCGCGGCGATGACCGCGGTGGCGCTGCTGCTGCTCCTGCGGTTCGCAATGCTCTGGATCGGCATCTACCTGGGGTTGATCGTCCGTGGTCCCAACACCATCGCGGTGGTGCAGACCTTGGTCTGGCCCCTCGCCTTCCTGTCCAACGCGTTCGTCGCGCCCGAGACCATGCCGGGCTGGCTCGGCACGGTCACCGAGTGGAACCCACTGTCCGCCACGGTCTCCGCGACCCGCGACCTGTTCGGCAATCCGGCCTCAGTCGGCACCTCGTGGGTCGCGCAGAACGCCCTCCTGATGGCCATCGTCTGGCCACTGCTGATCGTCGCGATCTTCTTCCCACTCTCCGTACGCCGTTACCAGCGCCTCAGCCGCTGAGCCGTCTCACGACATCCGCCTGCCGCTCACCTCGATCCCGACGTCGAGCAGCTGTGTTGCCGCGTCGGCGAGGAACAGCGCGGCGTCGTGCGCCTCCTGCAGCTCGGCCTGCTGCGCAAGAGCGAGCAGGCGGTCGGCCAGCTGCTGGATGCCCTCTCCCGCCACGCCCTTGTAGTACCTGTCCGGGTCGATCGAGTTCGTCTCCATGCGCATGTCCTTCCCCGAGCCCTCAGGCGCAACCGTGGATGGCATCATGACCGCATCTGAACGGCGGTGGTGACGCGACGAGCGCACGAACGAAAGTGAGCGGCATGTTCACCGGCATCGTGGAAGAGATGGGAACGGTCCTCGGCGTTGAGCACCACGGGGATAGCGCCAGGCTGGCCATGGAGTGCTCGCTCGTGGTCGAGCAGGCTGCGGTCGGTGACTCGATCAGCGTGAACGGGTGCTGCGTCACCGTGACCACGGTGCCTTCCGGGGGCGGGTTCACGGCGGACCTGATGGGCGAGACCCTCGACCGCACGGCGTTGGGAGCGCTGCGACCGGGTGACCGCGCGAACCTCGAGCGGTCGTTGCGCGCCGACGGCCGGTTGGGAGGCCACCTGGTCCAGGGCCACGTCGACGGCGTCGGCGAGGTCCTCGACGTCCAGCCGAAGCGGGACTGGACGGTGATGACGTTCTCCTTGCCGCCCTCACTGGCTCGCTACGTCGTCGAGAAGGGCTCGATCGCCATCGACGGCGCCTCGCTCACAGTGATGGCGGTCGACGGCGCCTCTGGACGGCCTACCTTCACCGTCGGCCTGATCCCCCACACGCTCGCGGTCACCGTCTTCGGCACCCGCACCGTCGGTGACCGCGTCAACCTTGAAGTGGACATCGTCGCCAAGTACGTCGAGCGTCTCCTCGCGGGTGGGGCGCCGTCGCCTTACCGGTAGCTCGCAAGAGCCGCCAGCGTCACGCCGGTGGTAGGCTCCCGTAAGTACGCTCGCTGGTATCGATCTGAACCGATCCAAGAGCAGCACGTCGTGACCGCCGGACGGCGGTACTCCTTCCAAGCATGTGCTCGCGGAGGTGACTGGGCTGGATCGGGCAGATTTCAGCACGCACCAGGCGCGGTCGATCCTGCGGCGGCTCAGTTTCGGCGTTCACCGCCCCCGGCCAATCGCCGACCTTCCCGCTGGTAGGCCGGGACCGCATGGTGGGGCCGAGGCGGCAGCCCTTCACCCCTACCAGGGACGGTGGATCGCCCAGGACGGGCTTGAGGTGCTGTTCGACGCCGGCTCACCTAAGGCGGTGCTGCGCTGGCTGCGGCGGCACGGGTTGCGAGCGCGGGTATGGCGTGTCCCCGGCGCTCCCGCGGAGGTTGGCTCGAGCATGTCGACTCCGTGATCGTCCCCTACACAGCGCTGCCCTCGTGGCTGACGTGGATGACGTCTTGGTTCCTTGTCTTGTGGACAGTGGGGCGCTCCATACGTTGCTCCCTCGCTGGGTGGCCGAGGCCAGCGGCATCGACGTCGCCGACACCGAGACCCGCGCCCTCGCCGTGGCGGCCACCGGCGCCAAGGCGGCGTTCGTCTCCACTCGCCTCACCGCGGCGGGACACGCTTGGGAGGCTGAGGTCGGCTTCTGCCATCCCTGGCCGTACGCGTGGGGCCTGCTCGGTCAGCTCTCCTTCTTCCGTTTCTTCACCGTCACCTTCCGCGCCGCCGACTTCTCCTTCGAGCTCGTCCCAGTGGAGTAGCGCCTTCGGCGACTCATGGATCGCGCAGAACACCCCGCTGATGGCGATCGTGTGGCCGCTGCTGATCTTCGCGATCTTCTTCCCCCTGGGCCTACGGCGCTACCAGCGGCTCAGCCGCTGATGGTGCCGCTACGCGAGGGTGATGGGGTCGTCGTCGAATGGGGGGAGGTCGGGGCTTGGAGTGACATCAAGCCAACCGATGGCGGCGAGGTCGCGGATCGCAAGGACAATATCCAATTCGACCAAAGGCGGTCGACGGTGTTGCTTCCACGCCATCACCTTGCCCAGCACCTCCCGCTCGGTCGGGCGCCGGGCAAGCCGAGCGGCCAGCGCGCCCGCGGCAAAATGGACAGTGGCGGCGATCTCGCTGCGCTTTGTGTCCAGGCGCACCAGTAGATCGGCTACGTGATCGATGGCTCGCTCATGAAGACTGATGATGTCGGCGTAGCGGGCGCTCGCGTCGTCGAAGGTCGGACCTGGCTGCACCGCGTGCATGCGGCCGCTGTGGACCTCGACCAAAACCCCATTGTTGACTAACCCGCTCACTATGGGGTCCAGGTCGGGAGTGAACGGCCCGTAGTTACGCTCCGTGAATTCTAAACCGGTGGGCACGCCGACAGCGGTAGCGAAGTAGGCCAACTTTTGCAGGCGGATGCGACCGACCGGCCACGCATGCCGCGCCTCGTGGACGCGACGAACCATCTCAGCCAAGACCAACGCGCTTGCAGCCAGCCGGCCATCAGCGCAGGCCGTTCGCGGCCCGGCGGCCAGAAACTCGACGCTCGCCTGCTGGTCGGGAACGTCGAAGGGCGCGTAGAGCGTCACGGGGATCGGCAGGCGGGCAAGGTGGCGGTAGAGCGTAGGCCCAACCGCCGACCAGTCCAATCCACCGTTCCCGGCTCCGAGCGGAGGAACCGCAAGCGAGGTCACGCTCCACGGTTCAATGTGTTCGGCAAGGTAGACCAAGCCGCGTTCGATGTCTGCCAACCTCGACACCGACCGCCAGTGCTCCTTGGTCGGAAAATTCACGATTGACGGGCCATCCGGGTTGCGCCATAGATAGGGCTCGCCCAGCTTCACCTGACCTGCGGCACAGCGTCGTTGGTAATCGGCGAACATCGCGGGGAAACGTCGCTTGAACTGCAACGCGACACCCTTACCCATCACGCCCACGGTGTTGATCGTGTTGACCAACGTCTGCGCGCCGGATGTGAACAGATCGCCCTTGCGCACTCGAGCGATCATTGCGAACTCCGAGAGAAAAACAAGAACGGGTGGCTCCCTACCAGAAGATCGTGCTCGCCCAGTTGGTCGCGGAGGCGAGCCACAGCGAGTTGGTCCGGCATGTAGGCGCGGCGAATCATGCTCGCTGGTACCCGATCAGGGACCAGCACCTCGGCCATTCGCCGTTGCTTGGCATCGCGACTGTGGTCCCACGCTTTCGCGAATACGACCTCGGCATCCAGGTGCGCGATTCCGTCTGCAGCGGAGAACACCCGTCTTGTGAAGGCTGCTGCGTTCCGGTCGCTGACCAGCACACCGTTGAGGTCGAGGACGCAAGGATCAACACCCAGCACCGTCAGATCTCTCCGGGTTTGGAGGAGTCCGTACAGCATGGCGTTGCGGGCATGCACGTACAGATTGGCGTAGTGGTGCAGTGAGCGGTACGAGCCGGCGGTCCTGACCGGGTTGTTCGCGCGTTGTTCTTGCACTCCCTGCTGAGCGATCGTGACGTGAGCCAACCCCAGCCTCTTGATGCGCCGCTGGCTGCAAATCCCATGCACGAGGATGGATGCCACGTTGGCCACAGCGGTGATGTAGTGCAGCTCCCGAACGTCTGATCGTTGCATGCTCCGACCGCGCCTGCCTTCGCTGCGACACTCCGATGTCTCCAGGGTGTCATACGCCGGTCGTGGTTCTGATCCTGATCTGCGGCTTCCACTGTATCAAACATGTGTTCGATTATAGTCGTCTGTGGCCGCTGGGGGAAGGACCAAGGTCTTGGCGACGCGGTGCCTGCCGTCAGGGTAAGCCGACAACGCGGAAGACGCGAAACCGGCAGGCCACGCCTACTGTGACCGCCCCGCGCCGCGAGACCTGTGTTCAAAGAGCCGCTCGTCGAGTTCTTGCACGCACGGAAGCGATGACCAGGAGGCTACCGGCATTACTCTGCACAGCAGCTCATGGCGGCTGGCGCCGCCTCCCCGGAGGATGAGAATCAGGCAAACCAGGCGTCCCGCGACCTTTCCGCGCTCGAGCGAGGCACCGAACGAAGCGCCGGGCGCTACTGTGCAGAGTTTTGCCGAACTACCGGCATTACTCTCCACAGTGCAGGAATAGGCCACCAACCAACTGGCGCGAACCCGGCAAACCAGGCGGCATGTAGCCGATTCTCATCTCAGCGTGTTGACCTTGTCGGTGTGACCCTTCAGGGTCGCCTGCTGCTGGCCGGAGATGGGGTCCCATATCCGCACCATGCCGCCGATGTTGGCGGTGGCGAGGAGGGTCTGGCCGTTCGCGGCGACGGACCACTAGCGGGGCTCTGCCCCAGCCCGACGAGCGTGTGAGGCATGACAGCGTTCCCCGAAC
>JBOGED010000070.1:0-2268 GCA_050743625.1 Egibacteraceae bacterium
CGCTGGCGCGCAAAAACAGCGGGCCAATAGGTGTTGTGGGTGTCCCGAGATCCCTTGGTCTGCGGCTTTGCGCGTACGCGCGCAAAAGCAACGCTTGACTCAAGACCCTAAATTGGTGGCATTGGAGTTAGGCCCATATTTGGGCCGAATCCTGCACAATGCGACCTGACGTGCACGCCATCGTTGACTGCGGGTGTCCGCTGTGCCCACGACGAGGTGGAGATGAAGTGGGGGACCGAAACGACACCCAGACGTGCGGGAAGCGCGGCAAACCGGGCGGCGTAGGGCCTATTCTCATCTCAGTGCAGGAAATGGCCGGCCAGCACCTATCGCGCGCCTTTGTGTGCGGGTGCTCTGTGGCGTGATGTGCATGTCCGGGCGCGTCCGCGCGTACAGGCACACCCGCCGGGCTGCACGCTCGTGGTGCTCCACCAACGCCGACGCCGCGCGGGCACGCCACTCCTCCAGCCCGCAGCTTTCCTTCGCATACGCAGGAATCTTGCGTCTCCGACCTCGGCCGCTGGTTTTGACCTTCAGATTTCCTCCGAATTCGGAGGAAATCTGTGGTCAACCACCGAAGGCCCAGTGACAGGGGAAGCCGCCAGCTGCGCGACCCGGCCCTTGTGCAGCGTGTCGAGGACGAAGGCCGTCTTCGCCTCGGTGTAGGCCTCGCGGTCGTTACGGTGTTCGGTGGCGAGGCGGCGCTTCAGCCGCTCGTAGGCCGCGGCGGTCTCGGGATCGGCGCGGAGCCGGTCGCGAAACGCGAGACGGTGGGCCCACTGCGGGTGAGACGGTTCGACGAGGGTCAGGTGGTGGGTGCGGTGCGCGGGGTCGGGCTTGCAGAACCACAGCATCCAGTCGCGGTACGGCGCGTAGAGGTAGCCGAGGTCGGCGAGCGGCGCGATCGCCGCTCGGGCCTCGTCGAGGTCGCGCACGCCGGCCATGATGTCGATGATCGGCTTCGCGCCGAGCCCAGGGACGGCGGTACTGCCGACGTGATGGATGCCGCCGTCCAGCCAAGGGGCCAGTACCGGCGCGACCAGGTCACGCTCGGCGTCGAACTTGAGCGGCCACGCAGGGTCGTACGGCGCGATCTCCACGGGGGCGTCTCTCCCTTGGGGGACTCCCCCGGACCCCCTGCTCATTGGGGGACTCCCCCGGACCCCCTGCTCAGCTCACCACCACCTGGTCGAACTCCGGACCTTCGGGCCGTTCCAGCTGGTCCATGGTGCAGTCGGGGGGGTCCTTGTCGGGCCGCCAGCGCTCGAAACGGGTGGCGTGGCGGAAGCGCTCGCCGGTCAGCTGGTCGTAGCTCACCTCGCAGACCAGCTCCGGGCGGACCGGGGTCCACGATAGGTCCTTGTCGCCCGACCAGCGGCTGATGCCACCCGGTGCGCGGGCGTCCTCTCCGAAGCTGGAGATCTCGCGCAGAGGCAGAAGCCGCTCGAGCAGCGCGACCCGGTTCGCGTCGCCGAAGCCCGAGCAGTGGCCGATGAAATGCAGGGCGCCAGCCGCGTTGTAGAGGCCCAGGAGCAGCGAGCCGATCTTGCCGCCGTCCTTGTGCTCGCGGTACCCACCGATCACCACGTCGACGGTCCGCCGGTGCTTCACCTTGATCATCGCTCGCTCGCCCTCGACGTACTCACCGTCGAGCAGCTTGGCGACGATCCCGTCGCAGCCCGCGGACTCGAACTCGGTGAACCACCGCGCCGCCTCGTCGACGTCGGTGGTGGAGGGCGTGAGGTGCCAGGGCTCGGGCAGCCCTCCGACCAGCTCCCTTAGCCGTGCTCGCCGCTCGGCGAAGGGGTGCGTGCGCAGGTCCTGGCCGTCCAGGGCCAAAAGGTCGAACGCGACCAGCTCGGCGGGAGTCTGCCCGGCGAGCAGCGCGATCCGGCTCGCGGCCGGGTGGATGCGGTTCTGCAGGGCGTCGAAATCGGTCGCGCCATCCAACACGACGACCACCTCGCCGTCGACGACCGCGCCGCCGGGCAGGGCGCTCAGCGCGGCTGACAGCTCTGGGAAGTAGCGCAGCAGCGGTCGCTGCTTGCGGCTGTCGAGCCGGTCGTGCCCTCCCCAGGCGACCGCGCGGAACCCGTCCCACTTCGGCTCGTAGGCCCAGCCCGGTGGGGGCGGCAAGGTGTCCCGCACCCGCGCCTCCATCGGCGTGATCGGGGGCTCGAAGGGAGTCATCGGTCTAGGTCGCGGAGGTCGACGACCGCTCCGGCCCTGAGGTCCCCGTCGAGCAGCCCCCAGATACCACGCGCGGCG